>JBGTDX010000104.1:0-45594 GCA_041748075.1 Thermoanaerobaculia bacterium | reverse complement strand
GGGCGGCTGAGCCAGTCGATTGCGTTCTTCACGACCCCGGGGATCGACTGGTTGTATTCCGGCGTCGCGATGAGGAGTCCCGAGGCATCTGCAAGTCGATTTTTGAGCGCGCTAACGGTCTCTGGGATTCCCTCCGCATCTTCCATGTCGGCGTCATAGAGCGGAATGCCGCGGATCGAGGCGATCTCGAAGTCGACGCCCTCCGGCATGAACCGCGCGGCAGAAACGAGAAGTCTCGTGTTGAAGGATTCGCGGCGCAGGCTGCCGGACAGACCGATGATCGTCGGCATCACATCGTCCCTGTCTGGTCGAGATAGCACCATTTCCACGTTTCTCCCGGCTGAAAGGATTGCACGACTGGATGCTTCGAGCGATAAAAATGCTTTGTCGCGTGTTTGTTCTTCGAGCTGTCGCAGCATCCTACGTGACCGCAGTGAAGGCAGCGGCGGAGGTGAACCCAGCGATCACCCGACTGGATGCACTCTTCGCATCCGTCGGTGCGCGCGGGGACATCGTCAGTGGTCTCGAGATGCTCACAAGGCTGTTCGCTCACAGGGACCCTCCTGCCTGTTCGTAAAGGCATGATCCATGGGTCTGAAATGCGCTGAGCCATTGTGAACGAGAACAGAAGGGTTTGTCATCTCGAGCATCGATATTGGCAGAGCCATTTGCGGCTTACCCTTCGAGCAGACTTCGGGGCTCCGGTAGATGACGCCGACGTTGTTCGCGCGCGACTCGCAGCAGATGTTCTCCGATCCGTTGCGATCGACGACGAAGACCTGCGAGACTTCATCGCCGTCCGCATTCGGGCTCAGATCGTTGAAGGGCCCGACGATCGGGCAGACCACCTCGAGCGTGTGGGCCTTGGAGGCATTGAAGAGCTGACCGTCAACGTCCCGGAACAGCGTCTGGCGCTCGTCGGTCGAGTTCACTTCGACGCACATCGCGCCCGGATAGGTTTGTTCCAGCCCGAAGATCGGGGTCGTGCGGGGCAGACTTTGGATCCTGCATTGCCCGCAACGCTTCGTCCGGCGCATCGATGATCCGTCCGTCGAAAAGGACGATGGACCGCCTGGCCTGGCGCGCGTATCGTGGATCGTGCGTGACCATGCAGATCGTTGCTCCTTCGGCGTTGAGTTCGGCGAGCAGATCGATGATGGCGTCAGCGTTCCGGGAGTCGAGATTGCCGGTCGGCTCGTCGGCAAGCACGAGGGCCGGCTCGCCGCAGATCGCGCGAGCGATTGCGGAGCGCTGCTGCTGGCCACCGGACAACTGTGCCGGGTAATGATTGCGTCTCTGCAGCATGTCGACAGTCTGAAGAGCGGAACGTACGCGATCAGCCCGCTCCGAGGCCGCCATGCCGCCATAGAGCAGAGGCAATTCGACATTCTCGTAGACTGTCAGGTCTCCGATGAGGTTGAACGACTGGAAGACGAACCCGATCTCGCGGTTGCGGATTTTTGCTCGTTCGTTCACCCCGAGAGACTCGACGTCACGACCCTCGAGCAGATAGCGGCCGCTGGTCGGCATGTCGAGCAATCCGAGAATCGACAGCAGCGTGGACTTGCCTCCGCCTGAAGGACCTGCGACTGCGATGAATTCGCCACGCTCGATTCGCAATGAGACCCCGCTGAGAGCATGAGTTTCGATTTCCGAGGTTTGATAGATCTTGGTGACGTCTTTGAGCTCGACCGCTGGTGTCGTTCTGTCCATGTCTCTTCCTCGTTACTTCAGTCTGATCACAGGTTCGGTTCGACCATCGAGTCCGGCGATCACGAAATGGTCGCCGGTACGAGCGCCGCTGATGAGAACGATCCGATCCACGCTGGCGGTACCGAATCGAACCTCCGTAAGGACTGCCGTGCGAGAGTCGTCGCCGACTTCGTAAAGACGTCCGGTGACATCGGGCATGGCATTCAGCGGCCGGGCGATAGACAGCGCTTCGGGTATGCGACTGACTTCGATCCGTCCCTCGACGCTCAGGTCGGGTCTTGCCGATGTGGGCAACTCGCCCTCGAGACGAACCTCCGCCGCCACTGTGCCCTGCTCCACAGCGGCTGCAACACGATCGATTCGCCCCTGGAGCGCAGTCCCGCGTGCATTCATCGTGACTCGCTGTCCCACACCCAGCAGATGCGCGGCCGCTTCGGGAACCTGCAGCACCGCCTTGAGACGATCAGGTTCCACGAGACGCACGAGCCGTTGGCCTTCCGAGACCCACTCGCCTTCCTGTACGAGAATCTCCCGCGCGGTCGTCTCTGCGGGCGCGCGAACGAGCAGCGTCTCGACGAGCGAGCTGTGAAACCGATAGAAGTCACGGTGACGCTCGAGCCGGTTGTTCTGCGCCTGCAGCTGCGCCTGTGCCGATCGGGCAATTGCGGCGTGCCGGTCTCGCTCGGTCACGACTCGCTCGGCCAGTTCCTCCGCGGCCTCCCGCTGCCGCAGTGCTTCGAGGCTCGAGATCAACCCTTCTTCCGCGAGCTTCGAGCTGGCTTCCGCCTGGCGGTCCGCATCCTGCTTCTGAAACTCGGTGCGGCGCAGCGCCGCCTCGCTTTCGAGCGAGCGAGCCTGCAGCGTTGCACGCAGATCCTCCAGATCGGCTTCGCCGGCCGCCAGCTGCTGTTCGACTTCGAGGAGCTGGCGCATGATCTCCCTGTTCGCAATCTTCAGAATGACCTCGCCAGTCTCCAGCTGATCGCCATGCTCGATCCGGATCATTTCGATCCGCCCCGCTGCTGGTGCAGCGATCACACGCGGTTGTTCGGCGATCAGAGAACCGGCAGCCGAAACTTCGTGTACGAAGAGACCGCTCGTGACCGTATCGGTGACCAGAGTTGTGCGATCGACGATCGGGACCGGCGATCCTGTGCGTACGAGCACGAGCGCCGCCATTCCGAGAACGACCGTGATCGCGACGACGGGCCAGACCGGCCTCCGCGCCGACGCGCGCGGGCGATCCATGCTACTGATGACCGGAGTCTCGATTCCCATCGTCAGTCGATCCTGAGCACTGTCCCGGGTTGGAGGGAAGCGATTCGCCGTGCTGGAATCCACGACGCAAGCAGCGTGACGGCCGCAGTCATCACGACGACTGAAGTGATCGCGACAGAGTCGAAAGGAGAGGTTTGATAGAGAAGTGTCGCCAGGACTCTCGTGAAGAGAAACGACAGGGCGAGTCCCGCGGTAATGCCGATCGAAGCGAGAATCAGACCCCGCCGAACGAACAACCGCTCGATCCGGCCCGGCGTCGCGCCGAGAGCCATCCGGATGCCCATCTCGGATCTCCGTCGCGCCGCCATATACGTGAGCAATCCGAACAGTCCCGTGCTTGCGAGCAGCAACGCCACAGTCCCGAATCCGGTAATCACCATCAGTGCGAATCGCTGTGCCTGTAGAGAGCGGCTGACAAGACGTTCCATCAGTTCAGCCTCGACGATCGACTGCGAAGGTGTCAGCTCCCAGATTTTCACCTGCATCGCATCGAGCAGGGCGGCGGGCGCAGGCGAGCGGGCGACGTAGTTGAGACCGCCAACGCGTGTGCCTCCCTGTGCAACCGGTACGTAGACTTCCGGCCCGGGCTCTTTTGCGTAATCGGACTCGCGCGTATCGTTCACCACGCCGACGATGGTCCACTCCAGCGGCGGTCCCATGATTCCTACGCGGATCATCGAGCCGACCGGTGAGTCCCCGCTCCAGAAGCGACGTGCGGCAGTCTGGTTGATGATGGCGACTCGCCGTGATGTGTCACGGTCGGATTCTTCAAAGGTGCGTCCGGCGAGGAGCGGAACGCGCATCGTCTCGAAGTATCCCGGGGTCACCGCGGTCGTCCTGATGGTGCGACTCTCTCCAGGTCGTTCCGGGCGGCCAACGATCTCGAAGTCGTCACGCGCAGCCGTCGCCGGATTGAACGGCAAAGCGCTTGTCGCGCCCGAGCCGGTGACCCCGGGAAGCGCGCGGATCGCGTCGAGCGATGTCCGCACGAACTCGCTCCTCTCCTTCGCATCGGGATGAAGGTCGTAGAGGTACATCTGAATCGTCGCGACGTTCTGTGGATCGAATCCGAGGTCATTGGCCGTCAGCTTCTGAAGACTGCGGATCAGCAGTCCGGCGGATGCAAGCAGAAGTAGCGCAATCGAAATCTGCGCGACGACGAGCACGCCCTGAAGCCTTGCTTCGCTGCCCGTCAGTCCCGTGTCACGGCGCGAGCTTTCGAGGTCCTTCGCCAGACCGGACCTCACGAGGCGCATGGCCGGCAAGATGCCTGACAACGCTGTCGCAAACAGTGTGAAGACCAGCAGGATCCCGATGGTGAATGCGCCCGGATGCACGTCATGCATTCGACGCAGGCCCTCAGGGGTATTCGCCGAGACCTGGTAGATGATGCCGACCGCAACGGCATACGCCCCGATCCCCGCGATCAGGTTCAGCAATGCTGACTCGGTTGCCAGCTGCCGGACGATGCGACCGGGACGTGCGCCGAGAGTCGCGCGGATCGCGAGCTCGCGACGTCTCGCGGCCCCGCGCGCGAGGGTCAGCGCCGCGATGTTTGCGCATGCGAGCAGAAGCAGACAGACGCTCGCCCCTCCGAGGGCGACAAGAAGGCGTTCCGTACGTCCGAGCAGTTCTTCGCGGAGAGGGATGAGGCGAACGCCAAGCACTTCGTTCGTTGCAGGGTTCTCCCGGGCAATGATGCGCGCTACGCGGTCCATGTCACGGCGTGCCCCTTCGACCGTGACTCCCTGGCGCAGTCGTCCTGCTGCGTACATCCAGTGACCCGTGCGCGATGCCTTCTCTCCCGGATAGAGTGTCAGCGGCATGTAGACCTCGAAGGTCGCGGAGGCATCGAGACCATCGGGAACCACGCCGAGCACCACAGTCGGTTTAGCGTCGAGCTCGATCGTCCGCCCGACCAGCGCGCGGTTCCCGCCATAAGTCTCGCGCCAGAACGTTTCGGACAAGATCACCCGCGGTTCGGCACCGGGTGCATAGTCATCCGGCTCGAAAGTCCGTCCCGCGATCGGTGCGACGCCGAGGGTCCGGAAGTAATCGATGGAAATCCGGCCGGCACCGACGGAGATCACTCGGTCGCCGCGTGGGATGTCCACGCCGTGAGGAGCAGCCAGCGCAAGAGATTCAAAGGCGGATGCGAGTCGTTGCCAGTCCAGAAAGTTCGCCGGAGAAACTTCCAGTTTCTCCTCGCCCGCAGCGAAATTGGTCTCCCATATGGTCATGATCCGACTCAGCCCCGCGTAGGGCAGGGGACGGAAGAGCGCAGCCTCGACGAACGTCACCATCGCCGTGCATACGCCGACAGCCAGGGCGAGCGTGAAGATCGTCGTCATCGCGTACGCCGGCGAGCGGCGGAGCGTCCGCCAGGCATAGGCGACATCGCGGAGCAGCGTCTCGATGAACCGTGTCGGCCTGAGGTCGCGCACTTCTTCCTGCACGCGTCTAACCCCGCCAAAGGCCCGCAGGGCGGCGCGGCGGGCCTCGGAGTCCGTCATTCCGGCGGCCCGATTCTTTTCCGTCTCCATCTCGAGATGAAAGCGGATTTCGTCGTCGAGCTCTTTGTCCGACTCTCCCGGCAGCCAGTTCATCGTGATTTCCTCATTGGATCGCCAGTACGAGATCGACCGCTTCGGCGAAGCGTCGCCATCGGTCGGTCTCCACCTCGAGCTGGCGTTTACCCTTTGTCGTGAGCCCGTAGTATTTGGCTCTCCGGTTGTTTTCTGATGATGACCATGAACTGGAGATCCATCCCTGTTGCTCGAGCCGGTACAGAGCGGGGTAGAGGGAGCCCTGGTTCACCTGGAGCACGTCTCGTGAGACGAGCTGTATGCGCTGTGCGATGCCCCAGCCGTGGTTCTCGCCGAGCGAAAGCGTTTTGAGGATGAGCACATCGAGAGTGCCCTGAAGAATGTCGGTTGATCGGGCTGGAGGCATGTCGTCACTCCTGTAGATAGTCTACAGAAGGTAGCGCCGCTCCTGTAGATTGTCAAGGGGAAGGCGTCCGAACTATCTGACGGCTCCGGCACCGTTCGGCGGGGCAGTTTCTTCGATGCCGGTCATCGACCGTCTCGAGCTCTTCAGATGGGCGGGGAGCTGGCCACTGTGGGAGAATCCACGGATGAAGAAATGCATACTCCTGACGTTCCTTCTACTGGCGTTTCCGCTACTCTCTCAGGACAAACCCTCGGAGCTGCGCTGGTACAAGGGCAACACACACACGCATACGCTCAACAGCGATGGAGACAGCACGCCCGAGGAGGTGGTTCGCTGGTATCGGGAGCATCACTACAACTTCCTGGTGCTGAGCGATCACAACTTCTTCACCGAAGTGGATGGTCTGAACGCCGTGCACGGGGCGCGTGGGAAGTTCATTCTGATTCCCGGCGTCGAAGTGACGGACCGCTTCGGCACAAAGCCGATTCACGTCAACGGTCTCAATCTTCAGCGGCTCGTCGAGCCGCAGGGAGGCAGTAGCGTCGTCGACACCGTGCAGCGGAACGTCGACGCGATGCGGTCCGCGGAGGGAGTTCCCCATATCAACCACCCGAATTTCGGTTGGGCGATCTCTGCCGAAGATCTCGCGAAGGTGAAGAACAACAAGCTGTTCGAGATTTTCAATGGACACCCGCTGGTGAACAACATGGGCGGTGGAGACGCTCCGGGGCTCGAGGAGGTGTGGGACATCCTTCTTTCGGGTGGGATGACGATCTACGGCATCGCCGTGGATGACGCGCACCATTTCAAGCGTCCCTGGGACAGGCACGCTTCACGTCCTGGCCGCGGATGGGTCGTGGTTCGCGCGGCGGAGTTGAACCCTCTTGCGATTCTCGAGGCGATGGAGAGGGGAGAATTCTACTCTTCAACCGGCGTCGAGCTCGAGGAGTATTCGGTCACCCCGGAGCAGATCTCGATTACGATCCGTCAGGGTGGAGGCGCCCGGCACACGACGCATTTCATCGGACAGAACGGAGCCGTGCTGCAGGAAGTCACCACGTCTCCGGCCGTCTACCGGTTCCGTGGTGACGAATCGTACGTGCGGGCAAAGGTGATGGACTCGAATGGACACTTCGCCTGGACACAGCCAGTGAGGCCGAGGAGCGTGAAGACAAAGTAGACAAGCTCACCTAACTTCCAATGAACCTCATGTAGCGAAGATCTTGCGAGCTTGTCATCCCGAGCTTGGTTGTGGGGGCGGGAGGGGCGAGGGAACTCCGGTGATGGTACATAGTTGCCTATCGGTCTGCGCCACCCATGCCCATCACGACTCACGAATGTACTACCGCCCGAGGTCCCTCGCCCCTCCCACACACCCACGCTTGCTCGGGATGACATCCGGTTCATCCCTCTCACAATGCAAAGTCATTCTGAAACTTCGGACGACCCTGGTGGACACGCTGAAGCGGTGCTTGGGATAATGCGCGAATCATGATCAACCCCGGCGATCTTCTTCAGGGACGCTACCGCGTCGTCGGTCTCCTCGGCCGAGGAGGCATGGGCGCTGTCTACGAAGCGGTGGACGAGCGGCTCGGAAACCAAGTCGCGCTCAAGCAATGTTCCTTCGACAAGCCTGAGGTATTGCGCCAGTTCGAAAGGGAAGCCCGGCTTCTCGCCGGGATGCGGCATTCGTCCGTGACCCGTGTCATCGATCACTTCGTCGAGAACGGTACAGCGTTTCTCGTCATGGAGTACATCCCGGGCAGGGACCTCGGAGACCTGCTGCAGGCTGGTGAGAAGTTCGAAGTCGGCCGCGTGCTCGGCTGGGCGGACGAGTTGCTTGCAGCGCTCGAATACCTGCACTCACGCCAGCCGCCGGTGATCCACCGCGACATCAAGCCGCAGAATCTCAAGCTGACGCCCGGGGATGAGATCATCCTGCTCGATTTTGGACTCGCCAAAGGGTACACCGAGCAGTCCAGCGTAAAAGACGCATCGCGCAGCGTCTATGGATACACGCCGAACTACGCGCCGCTCGAGCAGATCGAGGGAACTGAAGGTACGGATGGCCGGAGCGACCTCTATTCGCTGGCGGCGACGATCTATCACCTCCTGACCGCGACCCAGCCTTCCGGCGTCCTTGCCCGCATCGGAAAGATATCGGACGGGCTCCCGGATCCTCTCGTCTCGCCCGAGCTGATCAACCCGCAGGTGCCCGCGGCTGTCGGTGCCGTCCTGACTCGCGCGATGGCGATCATGCGCGATCGACGCTACGCCGATGCCACCGAGATGCGAGCGGCGTTGCGCGATGCGCGGGCTTCGCAGGCGCCGACCTTTGCCAGTTCGGCACCGACGATGTCTGCATCGGCACCCCTTGCTGCCACGACGATTCCGTCGAGAACGACCATTCCGGGCGCAGCCGAGCCTGCGGGTCAGAACGCTCAGCATCACCCGCGTCGCCGCTCGAAGACGCCGGTGATCATCGTGCTCGTCATCGTGCTCCTCCTCTTGCTGGCATCCGCGGCGATCGTGCTTCTGGGCCGGCTTCGCGGCGGTGCGGACGATGAGACGATCAATGCAGCTTCGGTCGCGGCACTGCCTGCGACGACCGTCGATTCACAGCCGGATCGTTCCGTCGCGCCGAAGGGCATGACGCTGCTGCCGGGCCATACCGGAGGCGTGCGTTCCGTTGCATGGTCGACCGATGGGAGCATGCTCGCATCCGGCAGCTGGGATTCGTCAGCACGCATCTGGCAGATCGGCGGAACATCTACGCCGGAACCGCTTGCGACGATCACGCGGCCCGATGCAACGATCAACGCTGTCGCGTTTTCACCCGATCTCCGGATGGTTGCAGTGGGCGGTTACGATTCTTCGGGTTCGACGATCACGTTTCACGATCCCCGCTCGGGAAGCGAGATCCGCTCACCGATCCGTGAAAGGTCGGGGCTCGTCGGGTCCGTTCTGTTTTCGCCGGATGGTCGCCTGCTGTACACAACGATCTCCAGCGGCGTGATGGTGTGGGACCTCGCGTCCGGAGAATCTGTTCGCACAATCTCCGGGAACGCGAATCCTTCGATCGCGCTCTCTCCGGATGGAACCAGGCTGGCCCTGGGGAGTACGAACGACAACGTTCTTCGAATTTTCGACACGGCAACCGGAGCGATCGTCCGCGAGTTTTCCGATCCAACCAAGGGAGCGTTGTCGGTCGCATTCTCGCCCGATGGTCACAACGTGGCGGCGGGCTCGTATGACAGTTACGTGCGAGTCTGGAGCTTGCTGACCGGTGATCTCGTGCGGGGAATCCCTCTCCGCGATCTCGACATGGCATTCTCCACCGCCTTCCATCCCCGCCTTCCGCTGATTGCTTCAGGCAGCTATCGTCACGTGAGACTCTGGAATGCCGCGAGCGGGGTTCCGCAGAGCGAGCTCGCGTTGGGGGAGGCGGAAATCATCTACAGCCTGCAGTTCTCACCGGACGGAAAAACGCTTGCGGCCGGAACGGGGGGCGGATCGGTGCTGCTGATCGCCGTGCAGGCCGACTGACAGGTGGCATGCACATGGCAGCACCGCTACAACTTCACGATGCCGTCGTACGTCTCCGGTCTGCGGTCGCGAAAGAACTGCCAGACGTTCCGCACTTCCCGGATCTGATCGAAGTCCAGCTCCGCGGTGATCAGTTCGTCTTTGTCGCGCGACGCCTGGGCGACGATCTGGCCTCGGGGATTGCAGAAGTAGCTCTGGCCGTAGAACTCGCCGATGTTCCACGGCGCCTCGAAACCGACGCGGTTGATGGCTCCGACAAAGTACGCGTTGGCCACGGCGTGCGCAGGCTGTTCGAGCTTCCAGAGATACTCGGAGAGTCCAGCAACGGTCGCTGACGGATTGAAAACGATCTCCGCACCGGCGAGACCGAGCTCGCGCGCGCCTTCCGGGAAGTGGCGGTCGTAGCAGATGTAGACGCCGACGTCGGCATATCTCGTTTTGAACACCGGATAGCCGAGGTTGCCGGGCTTGAAATAGAACTTCTCCCAGAACCCTGGTGCGCAATGAGGGATGTGGTTCTTGCGGTATTTGCCGAGGTACCTGCCGTCGGCGTCGATGACGGCTGCGGTGTTGTAGTAGACGCCGCTCCCGTCCTCTTCGTAAAGCGGGACGACGATGACCATCTCGTGCTTTTTCGCGAGCTCCTGCATGAGGCGTGTTGTCGGCCCGTCGGGGATCTGTTCGACCGAGTCGTACCAGCGCGTGCTCTGCTCGGCGCAGAAATACGGCCCGGTGAAGATCTCCTGCATGCTGAGGAGCTGGACGCCCTCCGAGCCCGCCTGCTCAATGAGGGCGAGGGTCTTGTTCAGATTGGCTTCGCGGATGGTTTCGAGCGACTCGTCGACCCCGCAGGCCATCGAAGTCTGAATGAGTCCGCATTTGACGATTCTGGGCATCAGGGTCTCCTTGGGAAATTGCATGAACGGTCGTCTGGGTCGTTAGCGCAGGTCGAAGCCTTGTGTCATCCTGAGCGAAGCGAAGGATCTTGCCACGCCTGATCCTCGCAAGAAGATCCTTCGCTTCGCTCAGGATGACAATTCACGAGCGCTCCCTTTTCATGAGCACGAGATAGATGATCGAGCTGAGCACGAACGTCACGAACCAGGCATAAGTGTAGATCGTATCGAAGAAGTTCGGGTTGGCCACCTGGCCACCCTCGGTCGTCGCGGCGCGGATGAAGCCGGGGACCACAGGAAGAATCGAAACGACCAACGCGCTGATCGCCTTCCAATTGATACCATTGCTGTAGCTGTAAGCGCCGTGCTCGGCGTAGAGGCCAGCGAGTGACAACTGGCGGCGGCGCAGCAGCCAGTAGTCAGCGATCAGGATGCCGCCGATTGCACCCATGAGGCTCGAGTAGCCGATGAGCCAGGTGAAGATGTAGGCGGCAGCATCGGAGTAGAGTTTCCAGGGCATCATTGCGATACCGATGACAGCCGTGATGATTCCGCCCGTCACGTAGCTGATCTTTCGCGGGTTGATGTTCGAGAAGTCGTTCGAAGGTGAGACGACGTTTGCTGCCATGTTGGTCGTCACCTGCGCAATCAGAACGATGACGGCGGCGAAGATGATCACCGGCGCGCTTCCGATTCGGGTGATGAGCGTGACCGGATCCCAGATCGCCTCACCGAAGACGACGATCGTCGCGCTGGTGACGGCGACGCCCATGAAAGCGAACAGCGTCATCGTGGTCGGAAGCCCGAATGCCTGTCCCATCACCTGTGAGCGCTGGCTCTTCGCGTAGCGGGTGAAGTCGGGGATGTTCAGGCTGAGCGTCGCCCAGTAGCCGACGTTCGCGGTGAGCGCGGCTGGGAAGAGCGTCCAGAAAGGCGTCTGTCCCTGCTGGAGCTTCTGTGATTCGGCCAGGACGCTGCCGAGGCCTCCACCGTTGCGCACCGCCCAGACGAGGAGCGCGGCGCCTCCGGCGAGAAGCAGTGGGGCCGACCAGCTCTGAAGGATTCGAATGCCCTCGATCCCTTTGAGGATGATCGCAACCTGGAGAAGCCAGAACGCGAAGAACGCGATCCAGAGGCCTCCGGGCACCATCGCCCAGCCGCTCCACGCGGCGCTCATCAGCGCGTTGAGGGCCAGCCCCCCGATCCAGGTCTGGATCCCGAACCATCCGCAGGCGACGATCGCTCTGAGAATTGCAGGGACGTTCGCGCCGCGCACTCCGAAACTCGCACGCGCAAGAACGGGGAATGACACGCCGTACTTCGTTCCGGCGTGCGCGTTGAGCACCATCGGGATCAGGACGATCACGTTGCCGAGCAGAATGGTGAGCATCGCCTGCCACCAGTTCATCCCCTGAATCATCAGTCCCGAGGCAAGGGTGTACGTCGTGATGACCACGCTCATCCCGATCCAGAGCGCCGCGATGTTGTAGGTGGACCATGTACGACGCGAGAGCGGCGTGGGCGCAAGATCCTCGTTCCAGTAGGGACTGGCGGAGAGGTCGTCGTGGAGCTCCACGAAATCGGGTGTGTCGGTCATGCGTGATTTCCAGGCCGAATGATTTCGAATGACGAATGACGAATGACGAATGACGAATAGAGACGACGGCGCAACAGTCCCGCGCGTGTCATCGTGAGATGCTTTCCAGAACTTGTCATCCCGAGCCTGGTTGTGCGGGCAGGAGGGGCGAGGGACCTCCGGCGGTAGTACATAGTCTGTTCGTCACGATGAAGAGTCGGGATCAAATCTGCTCCTCCAGGAAACTATGTAGCATCGCCCGGTCGTCTCTATTCGTCTTTCGTCATTCGTCATTCGTGATTCGTGATTCGTCATTCGTGATACTTCGGTGAATTGAACAGCCCCCGCTTCAGGAACTGCCCGTCTCCTTCTTTCCCGACGTACTTCCCCTCTCGGATCACGACTTTGCCTCGGGAGAGCACCGTTTTGGTCACTCCCTGAACCGTCACGCCTTCGTACGCGCTGTAGTCGACGTTCATGTGGTGTGTCTTCGCGCTGATGGTCATTTTCTCGTTCGGGTCGAAGATCACGATGTCGGCATCAGAGCCGACGGCGATGGTTCCTTTTCGGGGGAACAATCCGAAGATCTTTGCGGCGGCCGTCGAGACGAGCTCGACGAAGCGGTTTGGAGTTATGCGTCCGGTGACCACGCCGCCGTTATGGACGAGGCTCATCCGGTGCTCGACGCCAGGACCTCCATTCGGGATCTTCGAGAAGTCGTCGCGTCCGAGCTCTTTCTGTTCTTTGAAGCAGAACGGACAGTGATCCGTGGAGATCACCTGGAGATCGTTCATCCGAAGGCCGCGCCAGAGCTGTTCCTGGTTCTCTGCAGGACGGAGTGGGGGAGTCATGACGTACTTGGCGCCCTCGAAGCCCTCCTGTTCGTAGCGGCTGTAGTCGAGAAAGAGATACTGCGGACAGGTCTCGGCGTACGCAGGAAGCCCTGCGTCACGCGCTTCGACGACCTTGCGAAGCGCGTCATCGCAGCTGAGGTGCACGATGTAGACGGGGGATCCGGCCATTTCTGCGATCGCGATAGCCCGCGCGGCCCCTTCGCCTTCAGCCTTCGTCGGCCTCGTCAGCGCGTGATACTTCGGCGCCGTCTTTCCTTCTGCCAGCGCCCGCTTCACCAGCACGTCGATCACCAGACCGTTCTCCGCGTGCATGCAGATGAGGCCTCCTGCCTCCGCCGCGGTCGACATCGCCTTGAAGATCGTTCCGTCGTCGACGAGAAAGACACCTGGATATGCCATGAAAAGCTTGAAGCTGCTCACGCCCTGGCGAATCAGGTCGTTCATCTCCGGCAGCCGGGAGTCCGGCAGATCCGTGCAGATCATGTGAAATCCGTAATCGATCGACGCCTTCCCCTCGGCCTTCGCATGCCAGACGTCGAGGGCTTCGTTGAGCGCCTGTCCGTGCGACTGCACGGCGAAATCGATGATCGTCGTCGTGCCGCCATGAGCGGCCGCGATCGTACCCGTGCGAAAGTCATCGGATGACGAAGTTCCACCGAAGGGAAGATCCATGTGCGTGTGCGGATCGATGCCGCCCGGGATGACCCAGCGACCCTTCGCGTCGATGACTTCGTCTGCTTCGACGTCGAGCGAGCGGCCGATCGTGACGACCGTGCCATCGTCGATCAGGATGTCGGCCTCGTAATCGTCGACCGCCGTGATGATCCGTCCATTCCGGATGAGAGTCGTCATGAAATCCTCCAGGATACGCTTGCGTCAGAGAGCGCCGAAAGCTCCATCGAGCGCGGAGATCAGCTCGTCGATGTCCGACGTCGTCGCGATGAGCGGCGGACCGAGCCGGATGACGTTACCCCACAGTCCGCCCTTGCCGATCAGGACCCCTCGCTTCCGCGTCTCCTCGAACACTCTTGCGACGCTCTTCGCATCCGGCACCTTCGTCTTGCGGTCTTCGACACACTCGATCGCCTGCATGAGCCCCATGCCGCGCACGTCGCCGATCACGGGATACTTCTCCTTCAGCTCTTCGAGTCGCGATCGCAGGTATCCACCGACGACGGCCGCATTCTGCGGCAGATTTCTCTGTTCCATGACATTGATCGTCGCGAGTGCAGCAGCCGAGGTCACCGGATTTCCGCCGAACGTGGAGAAGGTGAGAGAAGGGAACTTGTCGGCGACCTCCGAAGTCGCGATCGTAGCGCCGACCGGCGACCCGTTCGCCATTCCCTTTGCGAACGTCATGATGTCGGGCTCGACGTCCCAGTGCTCGATGCCGCACCACTTGTCACCCGTGCGGCCCCAGCCCGTCTGCACCTCGTCGGCGATGAAGATGCCGCCGTACCGTTTTACGATGTCGGTCACGACCTTGAAATACTCCTTCGGTGGCGTGATGAAGCCGCCGACTCCCAGAATCGGCTCCGCGATGAATCCCGCGATCTGTCCTTCGGTCGTGGTCTGAATGATCTCCTCGACGTCTTTGGCGCATTCGAGATTGCAGGAGGACGGCTCCTTGTTGAACGGGCAGCGGTAACAGTACGGAGCGTGGGCATGTTTGATTCCGGCGATGGACGTCCCGCCGTGGCGCCACGTCGAATGGCCGCCGAGGCTCATGGCAAGCATGGAGCGGCCGTGGTACGAATGCCGGAGGGCGATGATCTCCTGGCGGCCGGTGTAGATTCTCGCCAGGACGATTGCCGTTTCGTCGGCTTCCGTTCCGCTGTTGGTGAAGAAGCTCTTCTTCAGCTTGCCGGGAGCGATCTCCGCAAGCTTCTCCGCGAGGTCCGCCTGCGGCTTGTTCACGTAGAGAGTCGAGGTGTGCACGACCTTGTTCACCTGCTCGGTGATCGCTTTCGTCACCTCCGGGTTGCAGTGGCCGACCGATACGGTGAGCACGCCTCCGAAGCAGTCGAGGTAGCGCCTCCCTTCGTCGTCGAAGACATGCATTCCCTCGCCTCGATCGATGACGAGCGGCTTCTCGTAATACGTCGCCGCGCAGGGCCAGATGTGTCCTTTGTGTTTGTCGACAGTGTCGGTCATGGGTTCCTCAGTCGTGCATCCTAGGTGAAGATCATATGTGTCATCCTGAGCGCAGCGAAGGATCCCCTCCCTACTGTCGGTTGCCTATGTCTCAGCGGATCCTTCGCTTCGCTCAGGATGACACAACCATCCTTTCAACTCGGTACCTTCGCGTAGCCCTCGGGCACTTCTGCATCGTGGCCGCCGTGATAGTCCGCCGTATCGGGACGTTTAATCTGTGACTGCGGCACGATGCGGTCGCGGCGGATGCCACGAAAGTCCTCGAGCGTCTTCCAGCCGCGATCGGCGTGTCGCTCGAGAAAATCCGACATTCCCTGCGTGAGCTCTCTGATCACGTTCGGACCGACTGCGTGATCGAGCATCGCCGCGGTGCAGACCTGAACGGTGCCGCAGCCGAGAAGGAAGTAGTTCAGGGCGTGGTCGAAGTTCGAGATGCCGCCGATGCCGGAAAAGCTTTTGTCAGGGAATGCTTGCGTCATCTGGGACATCTTTGCCAGAGAGAGGGGGAGGATCGCCGGCCCTCCCAACCCGCCACTCGACGTGTAGCCCTCCACACTCATCTCGAACTCGAGCGTCTCCGGATCGATCAGCGTCAGCGACGGGAAGGTATTCGACGAGACGATCGCATCTGCGCCGCCGCTGAAGGCACCGCGCGCCTCCGCGACGATGTCCGTTGTCGAGGGGGTCAGCTTCACCCAGACGGGAACCTTTGCGACATCCTTCACCACACGTGTCACCGTCGCGCACAGACGCTCGTTCTTGCCGATGTTCGAGCCCATGTCCTCGCGGTCCATGTGCGGGCAGGAGAAGTTCATCTCGATTCCGTCGGCGCCTTCATTTTGGACGGCTTTCGTCAGCGTCTGCCAGTGCTCGAGCTCGCGCTCATCCTCGGAGCCCGCCATGATCGAGGCGATGAGCACTTTGTTCGGATATTGCTGTTTGATGCGGTGGATGCGCGGGACCCACCAGTCGATCGTCTTGTCGGAGATGAGCTCCCAGTTCCAGGACGAATGGAGCGCCGTCCCGGGACGCTTCTTCATGCTCAGGGCGCCGGAATCGACGTCCGCGCGGAGAAACTTCGTCTTCGGGCCCTTGACGTTCACTACGGGGTGAAGGCCGATGGTCTTCGTCACGACCCCGCCCCAGCCGGCATCGAACGCACGCATGATGTTGCTGTCGGACTCGGTTGGAGGCGCGGACGAGAGAAGAAACGGATTGTCGAAGCGGATGCCTGTGAATTCGACCGAAAGATCGGAGCTCATGGGTTTCCTCTGTCTGTTGGTTGCGAATCGGAAACTATACCAGTGGCAGTCGTCCTGAGCGAAGCGAGCGACGGCAGGCTCGTTCCCCTCTCCCCGTGTGAACGGGGAGAGGGGCCAGGGGAGAGGGGCCGCGCAGGCAATTCGAATGCGGCCGAGTGGCAAGAGAAGCGGCAAGCCCCCAACGCCCCTCTCCCGGCGCGCGACGATCTCGCAAGTCCTCAACGTCTGCGCGGATGCCGCGCGCCACCCTCTCCCCGACTTCGCGGGGAGAGGGACACCGTCGCTGCTGCGCAGGCGTCTGCTTTCAAGAACTCAGAACTCAGAACTCACAACTGCTTTTACGACATCCAGTTCACGCCGGCTTCACGATTCCACTTCGTCGTGAATTTCTTCGACTTCGTCCAGAACTCGATCGACCCTTTGCCGGTGATGTCGCCGACGCCGAATTTCGAATCGTTCCAGCCGCCGAACGAGAAGGGCTCGCGAGGGACCGGGACTCCCACGTTCACACCGACCATTCCGGCGCTCGCTCTTTCCATGGCGTAGCGGGCGAGAGATCCGCTCTCTGTATAGACCGACGACGCATTGCCATACGGAGAGGAGTTTTCCACGGCGAGCGCCTGATCGAGATCGGAGGTCCTGATGATCGCGAGTACCGGCCCGAAGACCTCTTCCTGCGCAATTTTCATTTCAGGACGGACGTGATCGATGATGGTCGGTCCGACGAAGAAGCCGTGCTCACGTCCGTGAACCGTAGTCTTTCGACCATCGAGAATCACCGTCGCTCCGGCGGCCTCCGCCTCGTCAATGTAGCGCTCGATCCGCTCCTTCGCCTCACGCGAGATCACGGGGCCGATCTCTCCACCGGCCTTGAGTCCCTTCGCGTATTCGAGCATCCGCTCGACGATGTGGTCGGTGCTGCCGACAGCCATCATCACTGAAGCAGCCATGCAGCGCTGGCCCGCGCAGCCGGACATCGAGGCGACGACGTTCGTCGCAGTCATCTCCGGATCTGCGTCCGGGAGAACGATGAGGTGATTCTTCGCTCCTCCAAGTGCCAGAGCGCGTTTGAGGTTCTGTGTAGCCCGCCGATAGACAATCTTTGCCACTCTGGTCGAGCCTACGAAAGTCACGCCCTCGATTCCGGGATGGTCGCAGATGGCCTCGACGGTCTCCTGTCCGCCGTGCACGACATTCACGACGCCGTCGGGAAGTCCCGCTTCGTGCAGCAGCTCCGCGATCTTTCCCGCGCTCAGCGGCACCTGCTCCGACGGCTTGAGGACCATGCAGTTTCCCAGGGCCAGAGCGTTGGGGATGGTCCAGTTGGGCACCATGTTGGGGAAGTTGAATGGAGTGATCGAGGCGACGACACCGACGGGGTAGCGCTCGATGCGGCACTCGACGCCTTTGCTCACTTCGAGCACCTCGCCGGCGACGATCTGAGGCAGCGAGCATGCGAACTCGGTCAGCTCAGCCGACTTGAGCACTTCCGCGCGGGCCTCGCTGAGGACTTTGCCGTTCTCTTCGCTCACCAGAGCGGCGAGTGACTCGAGGTCGCGCTCGAGGAGAGCCTTGTAACGGAAAAAGACCTGCACCCTCTCCTTGATCGGCGTGTCCGACCAGCCTTCGAACGCCGCCTGCGCGGCGTTGACCGCGGCCTCGACGTCCGCTGCCGAAGAGAGAGGAACGCGTGAGATCTGCTCTCCGCTGGCAGGATTGAGCACCTCCATCGAGGTGTCGCCGGCGGCAACGAATTCACCGCCGATGTAATTGCGGACTTCGGGATGTCGTGTCTGCAGTTCTGATTGCATAGGTCACCTTTCGTGGCTGCGTAAAACACAATCTGCACGGGAACGGCGTGGGATGCAAGCTCCACCTCGGCGGCCAGCCCAATGTGTCATCCTGAGCGCAGCGAAGGATCCCCTCAGGCCTTGCGATACAGCCAGTAGGAAGGGGATCCTTCGCTGCGCTCAGGATGACATTTGCTCCTGCACGGACCTTATACCTGCGCCGCGCCGGGATGACATACCGTTCATCTGTTTTGTCCTGCAAAATTCTCTCTGGTCACTGCGCGCTCGTTTCCAGCTCTCCTAAAAACCGATCCACTTCTTCCTCGGTGTTGTAGATGAAGAAGCCGCTTCGGAGGAGACCGCCGCGATCTTCGAGGCCGAGTCTTTCGACAGCCCGTTTCGCGTAAAAGTGGCCACTCCATGCATGGATCCCGTGCGCGGCCAGCCGCTCGGCGAGCTCATCGGAGCGCAGGTTCTTCAGAGTCATGGATACTGTCGGGGCCCGCTGCGCATCGGAAAAGTCGGGGCCCCATCGCTCGGCTCCCTCGATCGAGCCGAGAGCCTCCCAGTACCGGCTGGCGAGCGCCCGCTCATGCGCGCCGATGCGTGCAAAGGCGCTGACGAGCCGTTCACGAAGCGCGTTCCCCTCACCCCACGAAGCGAGGTACTCGACTGCCGCCCGGACCCCAGCGATCGCCGCGTAGTTCAGCGTGCCCGTCTCGATCCGTTCCGGCGCCGATTGCGATGCGGTAACGAGGCGAGAGGTCTCCAGCGTATCCAGCAGACCTTCACGGCAGTAGAGGATTCCCACGTGCGGCCCATAGAACTTGTAGGCGGAACAGATCAGAAAATCGGGGTCCAGCGCCTCGACATCGATCGCGAAGTGGGGGGCATAGTGCACGGCGTCGAGAAAAAGCTGTGCGCCAGCCCGGCGCGAGGCTTCTCGTACCCTCGCCACGTCATTGACTGTGCCGATTGCATTGGACGCCATGCCAAGGGCGATCAGGCGCGTCCTCGAGGTGATCCTGCTCTCGAGATCGTCGTAGTCGAGGCGACCGTCGTCGCGCATCGCCGCCTCGTGGATAACGATCCCATCCTCACGAAGAGCCAGCCAGGGCCCGCGATTCGCCTCATGGTCGAGTTGCGTGATGATGATCTCGTCGCCCGGCTTCATCGTCTTGACGAGCGCTCTGCTCAGCAGAAACGTCAGCGTCGTCATGTTCTGGCCGAACGAGATCGTCTTCCCGGAGGATGCGTTGAACATCGAGGCCAGATGCTCCCTCGTGTCGTACAGCATCGCGTCGGTTTCTCTCGAAGTGACGAATGTCCCGCCGCTGTTCGCATTCGACGTTTCGTAATACCAGGAGACGGCATCGATGACGGCGCGCGGGACCTGAGTGCCGGCGGCACCGTCGAAGAAAACGAGCGGTCTGCCGTCGAGCGATTGGGAAAGGGAAGGAAAATCTTTGCGTGATGTCGAGAGGTCCACCGGCGGATCATAACCCGCATTTCTCACACCGCTTCTGCGCGGAGAGAGTGTGAGGAATGCGCGTTGGTGGATAATGCCTCCTGTTGAGCATTCTCGATCTCGCGATCATCGTCCTCTACCTCGCGGGGGTCGTCCTGGCCGGCGGCTGGTTCGGCCGCAGGCAGGTCTCGACAAGCCGCTATTTTTTCGGTGGTCGCGAGATGCCGTGGTGGGCCGTGAGCGCCTCGATCGTCGCCACCGAGACCTCGACCATCACGTTCATTTCGATTCCCGGCATCGCATACGCGCGCGGCGGCGACTTCACATTCCTGCAACTCGTTTTCGGTTACCTGACCGGACGGCTCGTCATCTCCGCGATCTTCATCCCGCGGTACTTCGAGGGAAAGCTGGCGACGGTGTACGAGCTTCTGCAGGGCCCCTTCGGTGGGCGTGTGCGCGGTCTGGCGGCCTCGCTGTTCAACACGATGCGGACGATCGCTGACGGCGTCCGGCTGCTGCTGACCGCCATCGTTCTCGCCGCCGTCTATCGGGCATTTCAGCCGGGCAGCGATGCCGAGATCGTGATCATTGCCGCAGTCGTCGCGATGGGTCTCGTGATGATTCTCTTCACCTTCTTCGGAGGCATCGAGGCGGTCGTCTGGATCGAGGTCGTGCAGCTCGGTATCTACATTGCGGGAGCGCTCGGCGCGGCATGGATCGTCGCAGGGCTTGTTCCGGGGGGCGTCCAGGAAGCAGTCGCGCTGGGCAGTGTGCAGGAGAAGTTCCGGGTCTTCGATTTCAGTTTCGACATCCGGCGGACCTACGGATTCTGGGCGGGGTTGATCGGTGGATGTTTTCTGACGATGTCGACGCACGGCACGGACCAGTTCATGGTGCAACGGTATTTGTGCACCGAAAGCCCGCGCAAGGCTACGCTCGCACTGCTGTCTTCGGGTGTGATCATCCTGGTGCAGTTCATAGGATTTCTCTTCATCGGAGTTCTGCTTTTCGCCTTCTACCGGCCGGACCTCCTGCCGGATTACGTCAGCGGACCTGCTGCAGCGCCGTTTACAGCGGGCGATCAGGTCTTCGCCGACTTCATCACGCATCACCTGCCGACCGGCCTGGCGGGCCTGGTGGTGGCTGCAATCCTGGCGGCGGCGCTCTCGTCTTCGCTCAGCGCGATCGCATCGACAGCCGTGACGGATCTCTATCGACCCATCGTGCGTGATCGCGAAGACAGGCATTACCTGAACGTCTCGCGGCTGATCGTCATCGTCGCGGGTATCGCTCAGATCGTTGTGGCCCTTCTGCTGCGTACCTCCGCGCGGTCTGCCCTCGATACGGCACTCGGAGTGGCTTCGCTGTTCAACGGTCCGATTCTCGGTGTGTTTCTGCTCGCGGCTCTCAGGCGGGGAGGCCCTGCCGCGGCTTTGTCAGGGATGACTGTCGGGCTTGCAGCCGTTCTCTGTCTGCGATTCCTGACGCCGGTTGCCTGGCCCTGGTACGCCGTGGTTGGAAGCCTCGTGACGCTCGGCGCAGGGCTGCTTGTCGACCGCTTCATTGCCCGGGATCCGAAGTCCGTGTGAGTGGCCGAACATTGCGTGTTCGGCCCTGTCGCCAGGACTGACCCATCCTGAAGCGAGGGCCGAACATGCAATGTTCGGCCACTCAGGCCGGCACCAACGACAGGTATAGTCTGCTCATGAACCGAACCCGCTCACAGCAACTTCTTCTTCCGATTCTTCTGGTCGTTCTCGGGTGCGTCACCCGGCCGTCTGCCGTAGAGACGGTTTTCGTTCCGGAAAAACTCGCAGAGATCGACTCGGCCATCCAGGCAGCGATCGAGGGTGGAAGCCTTCCGGGTGGAGTGATCCTGGTTGGTCGCGGCGAGGCGATCTACATGAAGGCGTACGGCAATCGATCTCTGGCGCCTGCCGTAGAGGCGACGACCTCGGACACGATCTACGATGCGGCTTCGCTGACCAAGGTGCTCGCCACGGCGCCGTCGATCTATCTCCTCGAGGAGCGGGGACTGCTGGGTATCGACGACCTCGTAAGCCGTCACATTCCCGCATTTCGGGGTGAAGGCAAGGATGACATCACGATCCGTCACTTGCTGACACATACCTCCGGTCTGCGCCCTGGGCTCGGTCTGTCGGCGCCGTGGTCGGGCTACGAAGAGGGAGTTGAGCGTGCGATCGGTGAATCCCCCGTGACCGACTCAGGATTCGCCTTCAGGTACAGCGACATCAACTACATCCTTCTGGGAGAGATCGTCCGTCGAACCGCGGGTATGCCTCTCCACGAATTCGCAGCGCGCGAGATTTACGTCCCGCTGAAGATGACGGACACCGGCTTCCTGCCGCCGGCATCGAAGAGAGAACGCATCGCACCGACCGAGCGAATTGCGGATGGAACGATGCTCCTCGGTGTGGTCCATGATCCCACCTCACGGAGGATGGGCGGCGTGACGGGACATGCGGGACTCTTCACGACCGCAGCGGACGTGGCTCGCTACGCGCGGATGCTGCTCGGTGGAGGAGCTCTCGAGGGTATTCGTGTTTTTCGTCCGGAAACGGTCGCGATGATGACGTCTGTTCAGACCCCTCCCAACGTGACGGTCCGGCGTGGAGGCGGGTGGGACATCGACTCGAACTACAGTCGTCCCCGAGGCTCGCTTTTTCCGATTGGTTCATTCGGTCACACGGGGTGGACCGGCACATTTCTCTGGATCGATCCGACTTCAGGAACGTTCTACGTCTTCATGTCGAACCGGGTGCATCCGGACGGCAAGGGAAGTGTCATCACGTTGCAGCGCGAGCTGGGCACGCTCGTGGCGCAGGCAGTGGTCGATTTCGATTTTACCTCGGTTCAGGGTGCACTGCCGCGGAGATCGGGAAACATCACGCCGGCAATGGGAACCGCGGGAACGTTGAATGGAATCGATGTGCTCTCGAATTATCGATTCGGGCCGCTCCGGGGATTGCGGATCGGATTGATCACGAATCACACGGGAATCGACCGCTATGGGAACCAGACCATCGATCTCCTCCGTGCAGCACCCGGCGTGAACCTGGTCGCATTGTTCAGTCCCGAGCACGGAATCCGGGGCACTCTCGACGCGAAGGTGGACGACAGCGTTGACGTCCCCAGCGGCTTGCCGATCTACAGCCTGTACGGCGAACGCAGAAAGCCGTCGGCCAGACAGCTCGAGGGGATCGACGCTCTCGTGTTCGACATTCAGGACATCGGAGCGCGATTCTATACGTACATCTCGACACTGGGACTGGCGCTCGAGGCGGCGGGCGAGCATGGCGTGAAGATCTTCGTGCTCGATCGGGTTAATCCGATTACGGGAACCCACGTCGAGGGGCCGTTGCGGGATGGCGAGGGTATCTTCACCGCGTGGCATCCGATCGTAGTGCGTCACGGCATGACCGTGGGAGAGCTCGCGAAAATGTTCAACGAGGAACGGAAGCTCGGAGCAGAGCTCACGGTAGTCGAGCTCGAGAACTGGTCGCGGAGTTTATGGATGGACGAGACCGGTCTTCCATGGATCGACACCTCGCCCAACATGCGGAGCCTCACCGCGGCAACCCTCTATCCAGCCGTCGGCCTGCTGGAAGCGACCGAGATGTCTGTCGGGCGGGGCACCCCGACACCGTTCGAGCTCTTCGGCGCTCCGTACATCGACGCTGATGTGCTGGCAGCAGAGCTCAACGCCGCCGCGATTCCAGGCGTCGAGTTCACCCCTGTCCGGTTCACGCCGGACGCAAGCGTCTTTGCGGGTGAGGCGTGTCAGGGTGTTCGGCTGGCGCTCGACGATCGGAATTCATTCAACGCAGTGGAGGCGGGGACGACCTTCGCGATCACGCTCCACCGTCTCTACCCGGCGCAGTTCACTGTTGAAAAGGTGGACCGGCTGCTGCGGCATCCTCCGACGATCCAGGCGATCGAGCAGGGGAAGGGTATAAAGGAGGTCCGGGCAATGTGGCAGGACGACCTCGATGCCTTCAGGAAGCGACGCGCGCCCTTCCTGCTCTATCGCGAGTGATCAGCAACGTGGTGAACAGCGCCACGATCGCGAGTATGGAGATGATGCCGCCGATCAGGATCAGAGGATTTTTGTAGACGAGCTCGACCTGATGGCGGCCCGAGGGAATCATCAGTCCCTGGTACCCGATGTTGGTCGTCTGCAGGGTTGCCGGCGCTCGGTCGATCGTGGCGCGCCAGTACTTGTGAGGCGTGATCGAAATGACGAGATAGGCGGGTTTCGTTGTCTGAAGAGTCATCGAAACGGAGTTCGAAGTCTCCTGAACTTCATCGATACTGCCCGCGCCGATCGCGACGGGGTCGAACTCGACGTAGGCGATGTCCCGGGAATCACCGGCCGCGTCCCGAGCTGCGACGCGTGCCACGAAATCCTCGAGATTCCCGATCTTTACGAGCTCTTCGGCAAAGTAATAGCGGGGGTAGTTTCGCAGCGAAGCGCGGATCGGCGTCACTTCGTCGACGCTCAACTCTTCAGGCGGAGTTGCGAGGATGCGTGCTTCCGCTTCCGCATCGTACGTTAGCACGGCTCCGACGTTCGACATTGCGAAGATCGTCTCGGAGAAGTGGTCATTCTGCGTATCGCTTCGAATGGCGAACATCGCGTCGAAGAGATCGGTAGTCGGCAGGAGATTCGTCATGTCGTAGTCCAGCTCCAGCACAGAGCGAAAGCCCCATGCGCCTGGAATCCTGGGATACATTCCGTTTCTGAAAGTCCATGATTTCGCCTCCGCTGACAGGGTCCACGGGGCGTTCAGTGGCTTCGACTCCAGATCAGCAGCGTGAAATGTGCGGTATGCGGATAGATCTCTCGCCAGCGATCGCGCGAGGGGAGGGGGATCAAAAAAGTCATTCTGAATCCTCGGAACCCGCTCGTTCATGGAGAACCCGAGATCGAGAACGACCAGAACGAACACGAGGGAATACCAACCTCGCTCCGGCTCGTGCGATCGCAGCCACGCGAACAACGCTGTTGCGATCGATGCTGTGGCAGCTGCGATGATCCAGTCGAGACGGGAGGCTTTCACCATCGCTGCCAGAATCACGGGCGGTGCATCTCCCCAGAGCCAGCGAAACAGATCCGTATAGATCGGAGCGAAGGAGAGCAACGCGAGGAGTGTTGAAACAGTGGCCACACCGAGCGATGCAATCAGAATCGCGCGAATCGCCCCGCGGTCGCGGCGAAGGCAGCGGTCGGCAAACAGGACGGCCAGCAGGGTCAGGGCGAGAATTCCTGCAAGCGCGAATTTCTCGGGATAGCGGATCGACCGGACCATGCCCGCGTCGTACAGGATCCGGAGTGCAGGTGTATTGCTGCCCGCCGCGATCAGAAACGATCCCGTGGCGATGATGGCCACGACTCCCGCGGGCCTGCGCCAGTGAACCAGAGCGCCCAGCATGAGCAGCGCTGCAACTGTCCCCAGATGAAACGAATCGATGTACCCAGACACTTTGTCCGGATAGAAGTTGTGATACCAGTGTAAGTAGACTTCGCCGAGTATGTCGGGAAAAACAATTTCCAGCGGACGTATCCACGGCATGCTCCAGGTGCTGACCATGTCCCACTCGAGGCCGCGCGCGCGAACGGTCTCTCCAACGTGATCTGCCGCCGGAATCATCTGTACCGCGCCAACCAGGAATGCCGACACTGACAGGGCCGCGATGAACGAGAGGTTCCGGAATGCACGGCGGAGGCGTTCGCGATGGAAGTGCCATGCCTCGTAGAGCGCATAGCAGCCGAGTAGAACTCCCGTTTGAAGAATCGTGGTCGGCTCGCCTGCGAGCAACTGCAGCCCCCATACAAGCGCAGCCGCGGCGAATGTGGATGCTTTCGGCCGGAGTATGAGCCGACGCCCCAGGGCGAAGATGAGAGGAATCCATACGACCGGGAAGTAGAACGACGGCATCTTCAGGTATGACAGGTAGAAACCGCCGAGTCCGAAGGTCAGCGCGCCAAAGCACGCGGCGGGGATGCGGAGGTGAAGATCCCGGAGAAGAAAATAGGCCGCGCCGATCGCTATATAGATATGAATCAGGATGTGCAGGCGAAACCCCTGTTGAAAGTCCGGTAGCAGGATGAGCCAGCGAGGCGGGTAGAAGACGTGGAACTCGGGATTCGCGGCAAACGGCTGTCCGGCCGACCAGAAGGGGTTCCACGATGGCAGCTCACCCGCCAGCAGAATCGACCTCAGGATCTGGTTGATCGGGTAATAGAACGGGGTGAGATCGCCGAAGTAGAGGTGAGATCCCAGGAAGAGCAGGTCGGCGAGGAGAATCGTCGGCACGGCGAAAAGCAGAGCGAGCGCTGCAACATCGGAGCGTCGAGCAGAGGCCCGAGTCGGGGGAGAAGGCGAAGGGCGAAGTTCGGAGTTGCCAATCGCCTGAGGGGAATTCGGACTCATCGCTTCCGCGATGATAGCGGGATTTTCGGCTCATTCCCGTTCGACCCGGAAACGTCCCTCTCGAGCACGAGGTAGGGGCGCCGGACGAGCCAGACAGGAGCCAGCACCAGCCCCTTGAATCGTCCCGCAGCGAAGCGGGCTTCACGAAGGCGGCTGAAGATGCGTCGTATCGCGTTTCTCATCGAGTGCGGTTGCCTCGGGATGAATGCAGTTCGTGAGACGCTGACACCCTCGCTCATTTCTCGCCACTTCTCACACTCAGGATGACACGTCTGATTCATTCTCGATCGCGTTGGAATCTCCGGATGGTGGCAGCATGCATGCATCGAGATAGGCAGTCCGCAAGCTCGACTGTGCCGGATAGCTCGCCGGGAGGTGTCACACGAAGCACTGCATACGCATTCTGGCCGTCATGTTGATCTCGACTTCATCGCTGGTCGCCGGAGATGGCAAGGAGATGCTGGTCGTGACCGTCACAACGGGATTCCGTCACCCATCGATTCCGGTTGCGGAGGAGGTTCTGGAGCAGATCGCGTTCCGCAACAATCTGTCGATCGAGTTTGCCAGGACCGTGGAGGATCTGCAGCAGAAGATGACGCGGGCGGGGCTTCAGAAGTACGACCTGATCGTTTTCGCGAACACGACCGGAGAACTGCCGCTACCCGATCGGGATGCGTTCCTCGGATGGATTGCAGCCGGTCATGGGTTCGTCGGAGTCCACAGCGCCTCCGATACCTTTCACGGTTACCCGCCCTATCTGGAGATGCTCGGTGGCGAGTTCGATACACACGGCGATCAGTCCAGCGTGATTCTCGAGGTCGTGGATGACAAACATCCCGCGACTCGGGAGCTTCCTTCATCGTTCTCGATTTTCGAGGAGATCTACGAGTTCAAACGGTTCGATCTCTCACGCGTGCGGCTGCTGGTCGCGCTCGACCGCCATCCAAACACGGGCGAGCCGGGACTCTATCCGATCTCATGGTCGCGGTCCCATGGGCGAGGACGCGTCTTCTACACGGCGCTCGGTCATCGGGAAGATGTCTGGCAGTCGCCGCTCTTTCAGCAGCACCTGGAAGGCGGGCTTCTCTGGACGGTGGCTCCGGGACGGAAACGACCGGCGCGGCGGTGAGGGCAGCGCGTCGTGTGATCTGAAGGAAAGATGACGCGGCAGACGCCCGGTCGTCTACAATGGTGAAAAGCAGGCGAGTCGCAGGGACCTCGGCCAGAGAATTCCTGCTCCTTGCGGCGTACGCGATACCATGACGTGGGTCAGAACTCTCTCCGTGGAGTTTCACGGACATATCGTGCTCGTGAGCGATCGTGTTCGCGGGATCGTATCCCGAGTCCATTGCCATGATCACGACGGAAGTGCAGAATATCTGAGTGCCACGGGACAGGATGGCGAGTACGACATCCGGATCGCCGGTTGTTGCCGGAGCGTTCTGGCGGCGGCGGAAGCAGCGGTTGTAGCGAGAATACCGAGGACGGGCGGGGAGGGACGGGATGAAGCTACAGACGGTCAGGACGATCGAGTTCCATCACAGGGGGACTCTCGTCGAAGTCGCGGAGTTCGTGCGCACGACTCTCATGGGCTGCTACTGTGAGCAGCACGGCGAGATCGTCTTCTACCAGCCGCCCGGCGGGATCGTAGGCCGCTTCTACATCACCCTCGAGGGATGTTGCGCGCCCGCGCTGACGAAGGCCGAGCGCGCGCTGGGGCAGGGCGGACTGACGGCGACCCGCGGTGCGGACAGCGCTCTCCAGTATCTTCCCTCCAAGTGGAAGTGAGCCTCGTCTCAGGCCTGATTTTTTACTGCGCACCAGCTTCTGATCTGAGACACTAGTGTCCTGTAACGGTCGTCCGGCTGCTGAAGGAGAAGCGCCTTGATTGAATTAATCTCGAATCCCCAGGTGTGGATTGCGCTGCTCACCCTGACAGCGCTGGAGATCGTTCTCGGAATCGACAACATCATCTTCATCTCGATCCTTGCTGGAAAATTGCCATTACATCAGCAGGCGAAGGCCCGCCAGCTCGGGCTGGGACTTGCCATGCTCATGCGAATTCTGCTGCTGTTTTCCCTCGCATGGGTGATCAGGCTGACGGCGCCGATCTTCACGGTGATGGCTCACGAGATCTCGGGCCGCGACATCATTCTCATCGTAGGTGGGCTGTTCCTGCTCGCCAAAGCCACGTTCGAGATCCATGACAAGCTGGAAGGCGATGAAGAGGCCACCGAGAAGAAGGTCGCGGCGACTTTTGGCGGCGTCCTTGTTCAGATCCTCATGCTGGACGCGGTTTTCTCCCTGGACTCCGTGATCACGGCCGTCGGCATGGTCGACGAACTGCCTGTCATGATCGTGGCGGTCGTGATCGCCGTCGGTGTGATGATGCTCTCGGCGGCAAGGATCAGCGGGTTCGTCGAACGACATCCCACCGTGAAGATGCTCGCCTTGAGCTTCCTGCTGCTCATCGGCATGTCGCTCGTCGCGGAGGGATTCGAGCAGCACATCCCGAAGGGATACATCTACTTCGCGATGGGCTTCTCTGTCTTCGTCGAAGCGCTCAACCTGAAAATCAGGAGCAGCTCGAAACCGCTCAAGCTTCATCACACGACGCTCCGGGAGTAGCGAATCTGCTCCCCCGGGACGTCGTTCGAAGCAAATCAGCGGCTCTACGCCGGCACTGTCCGCCGCACCTTCCATAACTGAGTGGACAGGTTCACCATGAAAGCCATAAGCTGGTGGAAAATCACAATTTATGTGGAAGGAGTCTCGTATGAAAGCGCAGGCCCGAAGGCTTTCTCTATCCATAGTTGCGCTCCTCGTTGCAGCCATCGGAACGGTGGTGATTGCAGGGGAGAAGGCAAAGTCGGCTGGCGACTGGTCCATGAACGCGACCATCATCGAAGCATGCAGTTGCCCGATGTTCTGCCAGTGTTACTTCAACACCGAGCCTGCGGAACATACTGGAGGGGGAGCGCACGCCGGTCATGGCGACGGCCACTTCTGCCGATTCAACAACGCGTTCAGAGTGAACGGCGGTCACCATGGCGCCACGAAGCTCGACGGAGCCCGATTCTGGGTCGCCGGCGACCTCGGTGGAGACTTCTCCAAGGGCGAGATGGACTGGGCGGTGCTTACCTTCGATCCTTCGGTTACGAAAGAGCAGCGGGAGGGCATCGTTCAGGTGCTCGGGCACCTCTATCCGGTCAAATGGAACTCATTTTCCATGGCCGACGATGCGCCCATGGAGTGGAAGGCGACGAAGGATTCTGCGGTCGCCCGCCTGGACGGAGGCAAAGCGGCCGAGGTGGTCCTCACCCGGTTTCAGGGAAACACGGATGATCCGGTCGTTATCAAGAACCTCAAGTACTGGGGCGCGCCACGGAACGAAGGGTTCGTGATGATGCCGAACGAGGTCGAAGCATACCGGCTCGGTGAAAAGGCGTTCGAGTTCAGGGGAACCAATGGTTTCATGATTACCTTCGACATCAACTCGAAAGACGTGATGTGAGATCGTCGCCCGGGGCCGCCGACACGGCGGCCCTGGAAAAGCAGCGAACGGGCTGCGGCTATAATCCTGGCAGGGTCTGAGGTTTCATCGACAGCCTGGAGGTGGCCGTGTCTGCAGTTGATGCTCCGGTAGCACCCGGGAGTGTTCGACCGAGAATCCGACTGGAAGTACTTTCGATATGGATCGCGACGATGTTCGCCGGCGCGATCCTGATGTCCCTCGAAGTTCTCGGGTTCCGAATCATTGGCAAGACATTCGGCTCGGCCCTTCGGGAAACCTCGGTGGTCATCTCGGTATGCCTCACGGCGATGAGTATTGGCTACTTTGCGGGTGGGCGTGCTGCGGACCGGTTTCCCAGGCTCCGTACCTTGCTCCTTGCGCTGGCCTGTGCGGGAGCGACCACGGCGCTGGTTCCCTGGCTCGATGATCTCGTGTCCGATCGGGTCTTTGCATCCTCGATTCCGCTGCCTCTCCATTCCGCCATCGTGACGATTGCGCTGTTTTTCGTTCCCATTCTGTTCCTCGCGAGTGTGTCGCCAATTGCCATTCGCCTGATCGCAACCAGGGTGGAAAAGAGCGGCACGACGGCTGGTTCCATCTCGGCCGTGTCGACGTTTGGAAGCATCCTCGGAAGCGTCTGCACCGGGTTTTTCCTGATTGATCTCTTTGAGAGCGTCCACCGGACCGTTTACGCCCTTGCCATCCTGACCTGGGTGCTCGCGGGCCTGACCCTGGCCGCTCATCTGATGACGGGAGAAAAGCTCGGCAGGCTGTGGTTCGAGCAGCGATTCCGTTTCGTCTCCGCGCTGGCTATGGCCGGGCTTTCCGTAGTCACGGTGCTCTCACTGTGGTTCGCGGGGCCGAGCTCCGCGTTCAGAGGACCCGTGGACTACGGCAACGAAGTCCTGCTCGTTCGGGACAGCTCTTTCCACCACATACAGGTAGTGGATCACAACCGCTTCCGGACGCTGCTGTTTGATCGCACCTACCAGTCGCGTATGAACCTGGATGACCCGGCCGGAGCCGGCTTCGATTACATCCACTACTTTCACGTGCCGATGATTCTCAATCCATCTGCAAAACGGGTTCTCTTCATAGGACTCGGCGGTGGAAGCGCGCCCAAGCAGTTTCTCCATGCCTATCCGGAAGTCATCATCGATGCCGTAGACATCGATCCTCTGGTTCTCGAGGTGGCGAAGCAGTACTTTTTTGTCGAGGAAGGGCCGAGACTCCGGCTCCATGTCGAGGACGGCCGTGCGTTCGTCAAGCGCAGTACCGAGAAGTACGACATCATTGCCATCGACGCCTACACCACGAACCGCTACGGTGCGACGATTCCGGCGCATCTTGCGACGCGTGAATTCTTCAGGGAGTGTGCCGGGCAGCTGACCGAGAACGGGATGATCGTTTACAACGTCGCCGCGCCCGCAGAAGAGGAGATCACGCGCGCGATGTCAAAGACCCTGTACCGCGCGTTTCCCTATCAACTCGCATTCTCTCCGAGCAACACCGTTTTCGTGGCCTCGGCCCGCGATATACGGAAGTCGGGTGCCGAGCTCTCCGAACGTGCAGCGTCTCTGCGAAGCGAGGGGAAGATCCGGCTTGAAGGACTCGAAGAAAAAGTGGCGTTGGGCTCGACTCCGATCAACGTCACGGGCGTTCCGATACTGACTGACGATTACGCGCCGGTGGACCAGCTCATGCGGCGCTTGAGCGTGATCAACTAGAAGCGCGCATTTTCTCATGATGAACGGTCCCGGGGGCGGTCCGCGGACCGCCCCCGCTCGATCGCGCCTACTGGCCTGACACGATCTGACGAGTGCCGCTCTGAAGGCTGGCGGCAGTCTCGACCATTTCCACGAGTTCCTGACGGTATCCACCGGGATCGGCACCGCGGGCCACCTTTGCGAGCTGTAGGGCCCCCGACCAGTCACTGTTGCCGCGATGCGTAGAGTTGCGCAGCAGCATTCCGAACTGCGCGACCGCTGCCGCGAACTTGAAGTCGTCGGAGGCTCCGTACCAGCTCAGTCCCCGGTCACGAACCGGAGTTGCGATGAGCTGGCTGGTTTCTACGCCCGGATCCTTGTAGCGGAGACGGAGCGTGGCGATCTGTGCGGTCGATGAGGCGCCTGACTTCTTCACAGGCTTGATCTCGTAGAGCGCCGTGACCGAGTGCCCGGCGCCGAGCTCACCCGCATCCTTCGTGTCGTCGTGAAAGTCCCGATCCTGCAGGCGGCGATTCTCATAGCCGACCAGCCGGTATTCCTCCACCAGGGCGGGATTGAAGTCCAGCTGAATCTTTACATCGCTCGCAATCGTCAGAAGGGTTCCTCCGAGTTCGTGCACGAAGACCTTCTCGGCTTCCAGCTTGTTGTCGATGTAGGCGTAGTTGCCGTTGCCCTTGTCGGCGAGAAGTTCCATCTTCGCATCCTTGAGGTTCCCTGTGCCGAAACCGAGGACGGTGAGAAACACCCCCTCACGCCGCTTCTGAACGATGAGCTCTTCGAGCTCTCCGGCGCTCGACGCGCCGACGTTGAAGTCGCCATCGGTCGCGAGGATGACGCGGTTGCTACCTTCCGGGATGAAGCTTTCCCGGGCGATCCGGTATGCGAGCAGAATTCCTTCGCCTCCCGCGGTCGAGCCTCCAGCTTCGAGCTCGGAGATTGCGTCGAGGATACGTTGCTTGTCTGCGCCTGATGTCGAAGGCAGGACCGTGCCCGCGGCCCCTGCATAGACCACGATCGATACGCGGTCCTGAGGCCGCAGCTGATCGACGAGAAGCCGGAACGCGTCTTTGACCAGCGGCAGCTTATCCGGGCTGTTCATGGATCCCGAAACGTCAAGCAGGAACACCAGGTTACTGGGCGGCATCTTCCAGCTGTCGATCTGTCTGCCCTGAATTCCGATCCTCAACAACCGGTTTGATTCGTTCCATGGGCAGCTCGCGATCTCGGTGTGAACCGCGAACGGCCGTCCGTCCGCGGGCGGGGGATAGGCGTAGTTGAAGTAGTTGATCATTTCTTCGATCCGTACCGCGTCGGCCGGCGGGAGCTGGGCGTCTCTGAGAAATCGGCGGACGTTGCTGTAGGACGCGCGGTCGACGTCGATTGAGAAGGTAGAGAGCGGTTTTTCTGCCGCGCTGAGAAAACTCCCCTCTGCGAATGATGCATACTCCTCGGTATTCAGCTGCTCATGGAAGAAGGGAGATGCCGCCGCATGAGACGTCATGGCCGGCGCATTTGCGACGACCAGATCGCGCAACCCCGGTATCAGGCCCCTGCGATCCCGCTGTTTCCGGACCCTTGCCGCTTTGGCTGCGCTGTCTGTCGAGGTGGTGACTCGCGTCTCCGCCACGAGACGCTCCTGCTCAGTCATTCGAGGGAGCGCCGCTTCGAGATGCTCGGGTGTGGTGCCGACCTGAACACCATACGACACTGCATGAAATCCCTCCGCCCGGAAGGCGACTTCGTAGGAGCCCGGAAGGAGCGCGTTGAACCGGAATGATCCGCGCGCATCGGTGGCCGCCACGCGCGGTCGATCGAGTGAAGGCGAGGTGAGCGTGATCGTGACCCCAGCGAGCGGAGCCACTCCGTCCGTTACGGTTCCAGCAAGTTCGCTCTCGCCTCGGGCCGTCGAACAAGCCGTATGGAGTGTCAGGGAAAATGAAACCAGAATGATGACGAGCGTACCGATTGTCTTGCGCATGATTCTTCTCCTGTCGAAAGTTAGACCCGACAGGTGGCCGAAAGAAAACCGGGAGCAAGAGAATGCTGCTGACGGGCATGGGTGGGAAGGGCGGAGGGCGAAAGCTGGTTCAACACTCGCATGGATGAGACCGGATCATGCCCGTGAAGTTCCTGATTTCGTTTCTCATCGGCTGCGTCATAGGGGCTGCAAGCCTTTTCCTATGGCTTCAGACCACCGGCCAGCTGGTCATCACCCCTGAACAGCAGGTGGAACGCGAAGGCGCTTTGCCGGCGCAACCGGTAGGGGTGCCTCTGCCGGAGGGGCCGAATAAGGACGTTCCTGTCAGAGCGCAGAAAACTCCGGCTCCGGCCCGTGTTTCTACTGTGAGCTACCCCTCTACTGATGCCGTCGCGATTCCCGTCGCGGGGAAGAGGAGAGAAGACCTCATGGATCACTTTCTCGACAGGCGTTGGGGTGGCCGACCGCATCACGCCATCGACATCATGGCAGCGCGCGGAACTCCGGTCGTTGCAGTGATGGATGGCACAGTTCGCAAACTTCATCTGAGCGTTCCGGGAGGCATCACTCTGTATCAGACCGATCCGGAGGAAGAATGGATTTATTACTACGCGCATCTCGATTCCTACGCGCCGGAGATGGTCGAGGGACGGAAAGTGCGGCGAGGCGAAGTGATCGGATATGTCGGAAGTACCGGCAACGCGAGCGATCCACACCTGCACTTCGGGATCTCACGCCTTCCGCCTTCGAAAGAGTGGTGGAAGGGGGAGGCAGTCAACCCCTATCCGATCCTGCGATCCCGGGGAGTGACCGTTCCGGTGGCCTCCGCGGCAACCTCCGGCAATCCGGCACTGCGATAACTCAATGAAAGGTCAGGCTGCGACTGTGGCAACGGCATGGAACGCGGCCCGGAACAACCAGGGAGGAGCGAACAGATGAGCCAGGATCCCTGCTGCGGCAACGGCGAGAAAGAGTACTGCCCAGAATCCGTCCCTGCCGGGGATGGGCGGATGGAAAAGTGTATGAATGCATACGTAGAGATAGATCAGACAGATAGCCACGCACCAGAGCAGCGAGGACGTCGGGAATCGGATCTCCGGCCTACTCTGCATTGCGCGCTGCGATCTGCGCGAGTCTCGCGTCGATGTCCTGGCGCGAGAGCCAACGGCCGCGCGTCATCACGCCCGCGATGTGTGCAACGTTCCCTATGTCATCGAGCGGGTTCGCGTCGACGAGCAGAAGATCGGCGCGCTGGCCCTGCGCCACAGTCCCGAACGAGTCTTGCTCGCGGAAGTACTCGCCGACATTCACCGTGCCGCTACGAAGAATGTCCCATGCGCTCATCCCGGCAGCCGACATCCTCTCGAGCTCCCGGTGAAGTGCAAAGCCGGGTACGCTGAATTGCTGCGGCGCATCAGTGCCCATCAGGATTCGAACTCCGCCCTCGTTCAACGCGCGGAGGATCTTCATGCGGTTCGCAATGACGTTCCTCGACATCGCGGGGTCGAGTTGCGGGTTTGCCAGCCGGGCCTTGTGCGTCTCGATCCACTGGGAAACCTGCTGCCGCGGCATGTACTTCAATTCTTCGTACGACTCGAGTGTCTCGAGTGGCGCCGTTCCGTACAGAGTTTCCCAGAGTGCCATCGTCGGCACGATCCAGACCCCGGCGTCTTTTGATATCCGCACGATCTCGGCGAGCTTCCCGTCGTCGACCGGTTTCTGCTGACCGTCCAGATGTTCGACATAGCCGTCGACGTGGTCCATGGTCTCCTGTCCCATCTCGATTGCGTGTGCCAGACCCACCTCGGCCGGCACGTGTCCACCAAACCGGATTCGCTCTTCTCTCGCCGTGCGCGCCATCGCGTCGTATTCCGCGCGGGTGAGTCCCGGGTGAACTTTGAGCAGATCCCAGCCTTCACGCTTCTGCTGCCGCACTTTTGCGATGGCTTCTTCCGGAGAATTGATGGAGTTCCCGTTGAAACTCGGGCCTGCCAGATAGAGATTCGGCGATACGATCGTTCCTTCGCTCGCACGTGCCTTCAATTCGAGCTGACCCTCATGGCCGAGCATCCCGCGCACCGTGGTAATGCCGGCTGCCACATATAGAAACAAAACATCTTCAGTGAACTGGGCGGGCGCCTGAGGCGGCGGAATGTGGCCATGCATTTCGGCAAGCCCGGGGAGCAGGTACTTGCCGGACCCATCGATCACGCGTGCGCCTTCAGGAACTCTCACGCTTGCCGTCGGGCCGACGGCGACGATGCGGTCCTCTTCGACGATGACGGTCTGGCCTCTGGTGACTCCGGGGCGGTTCATCGGGATGACGTTCACATCGACGAACGCTATGGATCCCGAGGAGGGAGACGACGTGGGCGTACCACCGGTTGTCGTGCCGGCGCTGTTGCATCCGAATGCAATCGGGAGACAGAGCAGTAGCAGGAGTTTTCGCATCAGGGTTCCTCCACCTAATCAGCGAGATTATCCTACTCCAGTCTGTCCTCCCGGTTACAAGTGGCGTCGCGCCGGCAGAGTCTCGACGACCGCGTAGCCGCGCGCCAGGACAAAGGCAGTGATCTCCGGTCCCTTCATCGCTTGATGTTGTCTTCGCGGTCCGCCGGTGTCCGCTCATCGGCAGGCGCGATGTACGCCTTGTCCTCGCGGCCCGCCCGTCTTTTGCCCCAGAATGCCTTGTCGGCATACTGCTTCTGGTCGTAGAAATCCCTGTCGTCTGCCGGGCTTGCCGTTTCGTCGCTGCTTCCGAAGAGCCGGGCGATGGTCGTCTCGTAATCGCGGGAGATCGGGCGGTCGTCGTAAGGAGGAAGGGCCGCAATTTTCGCCACGTCCATGTCCAGATAAACGCGATTGTCGGCATCGTCGAGCTGGGCGCCGGCGATCGGAATGAGGACGTGGCTGTTCGACTTGGTCGACAGAACGCTGCCTTCGACATCGACGACCAGGTAGCGGACCTTCATCGCGAGCGTGTCGACAATCAGTTCGTGAACCTTGCCGATCTTCTTGTGATCCGAGGTCACGACCTCCCAGCCGCGGATGTCGGGCTCGTCCTTCGAGACTTTGAATTTCTTCATTTCATGCAGGGCCATGAGCCGGTTCTCGGAGTTGGTTTCCTTGTTTTCTACACGCATTTCGTCTCCTCCTCGTTGGATGGTGATCCATTGGCTGGATCCCTCTAGATGAACTGCATGGATCGCGCCTGCCGGGCTCCGCAGCTGGCTGGTACCGTCATTGCTGAGTGCAGTTCAGGTCCCACAGTGTTGGTAACGGAGAAGGAGGCAACTATGGCGGAAATTCATGTCGAGCGAAAACGGGGGATCTCCCCGATAGTTCTGGTTCTGGTGCTGCTGGTGATGGTGGCGCTGGGCTGGCTCATTTATTCGATGTATGTCACTGAAAGGGAACCAGCTCAACCGGCTCCGGCCGCGACGACCACAACGAGCATGATGCCGGCCAGCCAGGTACTGGCCGCCTGACGAATCGCGAGAGAAGCCGAATCACTCCGCTCTGGGGATCCGGTGGAGAGTACCGGTCCTTGCAGCGGCGGCAAGGTTCAGCGCCGTATTGATGAGTCCCACGTGCGAGAACGCCTGGGGAAAGTTGCCCACAAGGCGGCCCAGCCCCCAGTGATACTCCTCGGACAGCAAACCTACATCGTTCCGGATCGCCAGGACGCGCTCGAAGATTTCGGTGGCCTGGTCGACGTTCCCCTGGAGGATCAGGCAATCGGCCATCCAGAGGGTGCAGGCGAGAAACGCTCCTTCGCCGCCGCTGAGCCCATCCTCGGTCTCTTCGGGGGCGTACCGCAGGACGAAGCCGTCTCGTGTGAGGCCCTTACGTATGGCGCGGATCGTACCCGCGATCCGCTCATCCTCGATCGGGAGGAAGCCGACGAGCGGGAGCATCAGCAGGCTGGCGTCGAGGACCCTGGATTCGTAAGACTGCACGAAACTTCCACGCTCACGGTCGAAGCCCTTTTCGCACACCTCTTCGCGGATCTCATCGGCGAGAGCCCTCCATCGCTCTGCAGGTCCCTCCATGCCGAACCGCTCTACCGCTTTGACGGCGCGGTCGACCGCGACCCATGCCATGACCTTCGAGTGGACGAAATGCTGACTTCCTCCACGGACCTCCCAGATCCCATGATCCGGCTCTTTCCACGCGGTTTCGACGTACTCGATCAGCTTTGCCTCGACGCGCCACGATCCTCCGCCATCGAGGCCTGCGATCCGGCCCACGTGGAAGGAATCGAGCAGCTCGCCGAACACGTCGAGCTGCGACTGCGCGTACGCTGCATTTCCGATGCGGACCGGCGTTGAATTCTCATAACCGGCCAGCCATGGAAGCGTAAGCTCCGGAAGCCTCCGCTCGCCGCGAAGGCCATACATCAGGTTCAACTGCGACGGCGTGCCTGCCACGGCCCGCAAGAGCCAGTCTTCCCAGTGACGGGCCTCGTCGCGGAAGCCAGCGGCCAGAAGGGAGTACAACATGAAGGTCGAATCCCGGACCCAGCAGAACCGGTAGTCCCAGTTCCGGATGCCGCCGAGATCCTCGGGAAGCGATGTCGTCGGAGCGGCGACCATTCCGCCGGTCGGCCCGTAGATGAGCGCCTTGAGTGTGATGAGCGAGCGTTCGACCGCGTCCTTGTACGGACCCTCGTACGTGCAATGGCCGATCCAGTCCCGCCAGAAGCCAACAGAGCGCTCGACGGCATCGATCGGGTCTTCGATCTCGGCAGGAGTGGCGGAGTGGGCCCTGGTCCAGGTGAGAACGAAGGGGATCGTTTCTCCTTCGGCGACCTCGAACTCCGATTGCGTGTGGAAGTTGTGACCGACCAGAGGCACGGTGGTCTTCAGTCGGATTGCGTCTGGTCCTGCCACCGCTTTCAGCCCGCCGAACGGGTTCTTCGTTACCCATGGGACGATGGACCCGTAGTCGAACCGGATGACCAGATCCATGGTCATTTCCACCTTGCCACGGAGACCGTGAACGAGACGCACCAGAGTGTGAGGTCCGTGATCGTTGATCATGCAGTCGGTGATCCGGACCGCTCCGGTCGCGGTTTCGAATTCGGTATCGAGAACGAGCGTGCCCTGGCGGTAACGGCGGGAATTTACGAGATAGTCTTTCGGACGGATCTGCCACCGGCCGTTCTCAGGGGTGCCGAGCAGCGCCGCGAAGCATGCAGGCGAGTCGAAGCTGGGAAGACAGAGCCAGTCGATCGAGCCCTCGAGCGAGACGAGGGCGGCCGATCGGAAGTTGCCGAGCATTGCGTAGTCTTCGATGTGCATGGTTGAGTAGGCACTACTGACTATAGACTACTGACACTCACTGCATCTTTGCTTCCAGCTCGGCCCAGCGGGCATACAGCGTGTCGGCTTCATCCTGAACCGTAGCTAGATCGGCAAACCGTTTCTGCAGCGCTTCCGGGTCGGTCGCGATTGCCGGATCCTCCGTTTGCCGCCTGGCCAGCTCCAGCCTCTCTTCGACCTCCAGGACGGCCTGCTCCATTCCTTCCCATTCGCGCTGCTCCTGGTACGAGAGTTTCTTTGTTTTCGATCGAGGGGCTCCCGAAGAAGACTCTTTCCTCTTCGAAGATGGAGTGCGGCGGTTGGCTTCCCACTGGGAGTAGTCTGCGTAATGCTCCGCGTGCCCCGACTCGTCGATCGCCAGGATCTGTGTCGAGACCCGGTCGAGCATGTAGCGATCATGGGTAACGAGCACGAGTGCACCGGGAAAATCGAGCAACGATTCTTCGAGCACATCGAGAGTGGGGATGTCGAGATCGTTCGTCGGCTCGTCGAGGACGAGAAGGTCCGCCGGTTTGAGCATGAGTCGCGCGATGACGATCCGGGCCTTCTCTCCCCCCGACAGCCGTGACACGGATGTCTCGAGCTGTTCCGGCCGGAACAAAAAGCGTTTCGCCCAGGAAGCGACATGGAGCGAGCGGTCCCGAAAGAGTACGGAGTCGCCCTCCGGAGCGAGCGCGCGCTTGAGCGTGAGTGTCGAGTCGAGGCTTTCGCGGTTCTGCTCGAAGTAAACGACGCGCAGTGCATTCGCCCGCTCGACCGTGCCCGAATCAGGTTCCAGCTCGCCCGTGATCAGGCGAAGGAGCGTTGTCTTACCGGAGCCGTTGGGACCCAGAATTCCGAGTCGCAGGCCGGGGGTCAGCAGGAGGTCGACTCCCTGGATGATCGTGCGGCCGCCGAGCTTTTTCCCGATACCTTTGCCAGCCCAGAGTCGCTTGGTTTTTCGTTCCGACGCCGTGAAATCGATGTTTGCCGTCGATACGGAGCTGCGTGATCTGCTCTCTCCCAACTCGTCGATCAGTTTTTCCGCGGATTGAATGCGCGCTTTCGATTTGGTAGTGCGAGCCTTCGGCCCGCGTCGCAGCCACTCCATTTCGCGACGCACCAGGTTCGCGAGCGTGTCCTGGTAGCTGGCCTGATTGCGCAGGAGCTCGTCACGCTTTTCCAGAAACTCGCTGTAGCGGCCCTCTGTCTGCAGCAATCCCTCGGGATAGATCGGGTTGAGCTCGAGCATCCGGCGCGCGACGTTCTCGAGAAAGTACCGGTCGTGGCTGACGACGATGAACGCTTCAGGCTCGGTCTTCAGAAGTGATTCGAGCCAGAGAATGCCTTCCACGTCGAGATGGTTGGTCGGCTCATCAAGAAGCAGGATGTCGGGCTCGAGGGCGAGCTCTCTCGCGACGGCCAGACGTTTACGCCATCCTCCGGAAAGCGTTTCGGTGCGAACTCTCGGATCGGTGAAGCCGGATTTCCTCAGTGCGAGCGCGACGTGCGAGGACTTCTGGAACTCGTCGAACGCGGGACGGTTCTCGCCGATCGCTTCGATGAGCACTTCTTCGGCTGTCTTGCCTGGAGCGAAGACGGGGTCCTGGGGCACGTAGCCGACCGTTATGTTTCGACGGACGACTCTTGTCCCTCCGTCGGGTGGCTCGACGCCCGCGATGATCTTCAGCAGCGTCGATTTCCCCGAGCCATTCGGCCCGATGAGGCCTACATGATCGCCTTCGGACAACGTAAAGGTCAGCCCATCGAACAGAGGTCGAGCGCCGAAAGACTTCGTGAGATTCTCGCAGGAGAGGAGTACAGGAGCAGCCATGAGTGTCGAAGGGCGTTATAGCACGACGAGAGAGAGTAGACAGTACACAGCAGGGATCGAGCGTCACGCGCGGAGTGCTGGTTCATCGTCACCGCACTCGCGTCAGCCATTCTCTTCGCTCGGGATGACACGTCTGTCTACTGTGTGCTGTCTGCGTTCTCTCCGACAGTCCGGAGAATCACCTCACCCAGGTCAGCGAGCTTTTTCTCGCCGATGCCGTAAATGGGCCGCAGCTCGGAGAGGCTCTTCGGTTTCACGCGCGCGATGTCCCTCAGGCTCCGGTCGTTGAGGATGACGTAGGACGGTACGCCGCGCTCGCTCGCCATGAGGCGGCGCATGGTGCGCAACGCCTCGAACAGGTCCCGGTCGACACCCTCCCATTCGAATGTTTCGACCTTCGACTTCCTTCGCTTCTCTTTCTTGGCGATCTGGACAAGCCTAACTGACCCCTCTCCACGAAGCAGTACGCGCCCTTCGTCGGTGACGTGCAGAACGGGGTAGCGATCACCTTCCTGCACGAGCAGGCCATGTCCGATCAGCTGATAGATCCAGTCGCGCAGGTCGGGCTGGGGGTGATCCGCGAGGATTCCGTAGGTCGTGAGGCGATCGTGCCGAAGCTGCGAGATGCGCTCGGAGGTTTCACCGCGCAGCACCGAGATGACGTGGCCGGCTCCGAAGCGCTGCTGAACCCGGACGACGCAGGAGAGAATCTTCTGTGCGACGACTGTCGCTTCGGGAACTTCCTCGACGTGCCCCAAACAGATGTCGCAGGCGGCGCAGCTCGGGCGTGGATATTCTTCTCCGAAGTATCTGACCAGAGCTCTGTGGCGGCAGACAGCGCCACGCGCATAGCGGTCGATCTCGTCGACCTGGCGAAGGGATGCCCTCAGGTGCTCGTCGTCCATATCGCTTTCGGCGGCAGACCGCTGAAGAATCGACTTCCAGAGCAGGGTGTCTGCAGCGGAGTAGAGAAGGACGCAGTCCGCTTCGAGACCGTCACGGCCGGCACGCCCCGTCTCCTGCTGATAGTGCTCGAGCGACTTTGGTAGTCCGGTATGAAGGACGTAACGGATGTTCGAACGGTCGATGCCCATGCCGAATGCCACCGTGGCAACGACGAGGTTGCACTCCTCACGGGCGAATGCATCCTGCGTCCTGATCCGCATCTCTGAAGAGAGGCCCGCATGATAGGGGCGCGCGTCGATTCCTCGCGCCTGCAGTGCGGCGGTCAGTTCATCGACGTCTTTCTTCCGGATGCAGTAAACGATGCCGGCCTCGTCCTTGTGTTGCTCGATCACCTCGAGCGTCTGTCGCAATCGTTCCCGCTTCGGCAGAACCTTGTACGAAAGGTTCGCACGGTCGAAGCTACCAATCACTACGGCGGGCTCGAGAAGGTTGAGCTCCTGGGCGATGTCGGCGCGGACCTGCGGCGTGGCAGTGGCCGTGTATGCGTGAATGTTCGCGCGGGGAAACTTCCGGCGAAGCTCGCCCAGCTGCCGGTATTCGGGGCGGAAGTCATGACCCCAGTGGCTGATGCAATGCGCTTCATCGATCGCGAACGTCCGGACGTCGATGCGATGCAGAAACTCCTGGAGGCGCTCCGAAGCGAGTCGCTCCGGAGACACGAAAAGCATCCGGAGTTGTCCGTTCCGCGCGAGTTCGGTGGCTTCTTTCTTTTCGGCGAAAGAGCTCGTGCTGTTGACCTGCCGCGCTTCGACGCCCAGTTCTCTGAGCGTGTCGACCTGGTCCTTCATCAACGAGATGAGCGGCGAGACGACGACGGTCAGTTCGTCCCTGACGAGCGGAGGCAGTTGGTAGCAGATGGACTTTCCGCCGCCGGTCGGCATCACCACGAGCGAATCACGCCGGTCGAGCACGGCCCGGATCGCCTGCTCCTGCTGGGGGCGAAGGGACGAGTATCCCCAGACGCGTTCGAGGGTTTCGAGAATCGAGTCGTTCATTGATGGAGCCGAAGGTGTCATCCTGAGCGAGAGACTGTGTCAAAACTCCGGAAGTGTCATCCCGAGCGTCGAGCGAGGGATCTGGGTGGTGGCCCTTTGCTCAAGAATCATCGATCTACGCGCATTTTCGTCCCATGAGCCCCCGCCCAGATCCCTCGCTCGACGCTCGGGATGACACAGTCTGGGGTTATGACACAGTCTCGCTTCGCTCAGGATGACACAACGGCCGCGAGGGGCACCACCCCGACGGCCGGGCCACTCACAACTCACAACTCAGAACTCACAACTTCAAGAAGTGGCACCACCCCGAAAGCGGTGCCACTCAGAACTCAGAACTCAGAACTCAGAACTCTACGAAAGGGGTCGCCCGTCGGCGTCGAGGCGGACGATCTCTCCGTAGCCCAGCTCCCGAATGCCGGCTTCGACCTTCTCGAGATCACCGACGACGACCCAGACCATCTCCTTCGGCCGGATGAACCGGCCTGCAGCGGCACTGAGATCTTTCTCGGTGAGTTCCCGGACATTCTTCGCATAGTGGACGAAGTAGTCTGAGGGATGGCCGTAGTTGATCAGGTGGATTGCCGCCGACTCGAGTGAGCTGAGAGTCTCGAAGCGTCCCGGAAGGCGCATCGTCATGTTGCGCATGATGCTCGCGTACTCTTCGCCGCTGACCGGACGCTCGCCGGCGACTTCCCGAATCTCCTTTGCGACTTCGACCATCGACTCTTTCGTCTTGTCCGTCTGAACCGGCGCGATGACGAGAAGGGGACGCTGTCCGCGTGCATCGACAAGATTCGCGCTCGTGCCGTAGCTCCAGTGCTTGTCGAGTCTCAGATTCCGGTTGAGGCGTGAGGTCGCCATCCCCCCGAAGTTGCGTATCACGGTTTCGATCGCGAGATCCTCGGGCTGCCCTCCCGCCTCTGACACGTGCGCAGCGATGATGACGGACTGCGTCGCATCCGGCTTGTCGATCAGGTAGACCCTGCCGCCTGCAGTCCGCGGAACCGTCGCAAGGTTCTTTGTCGGAGCCTCTCCGGCCTTCCACGATCCGAACGCGCGTTCCAGCTGCGGGATGAGCTGATCCATCGTGACGGCCCCTGTGACGATCAGCGTACTGTTGTTCGGATGGAACCACTGGCGATGCCAGTTTGCCAGATCATCCCGGGTAATTGCCGCTACCGTCGACTCGAATCCGGAGCCGCTGATCGGGTTGCCGTACGCATGGCCGGGACCGAAAAGCAGCTGCGGCACGATGCGCATTGCCGAGCCGACCGGCTGCGACTTTTCCTGCGCGATCTGCGCGAGACGTCGCTTCCGCTCCTGCTCGACCATGTCGGGCGGGAATGCCGGATTGAGAATGACGTCGGCGTAGATCTCGAGGGAAGGTCCGAGATTCATCGGGAGTGCCTGAAGACGTACGAGCGAGAGATCGAGCGAGCTTGCGGTGGTGATCCGCGCACCCAGCGCATCGAGCTCGTCGACGATGGCAAAGATGTCGCGCGTCTTCGTTCCCTCATCCATCAGGTCGAGCGCAAGCGATGCCGTTCCCGCCTTGTCAGCCCGATCGGCCGCGTAGCCTGCGTCCACCGCCAGAGCAAAGTTCACGATCGGCGCCGAGTGTCTCTCGAGCAGCATCACCTCGAGACCGTTCGAAAGCTTCTTTCTTTGCACCTCGGGAAAACTGACGTCGGGGGCTGGTCCGAGTGCAGGGAGGATCTTGCGATCTACATCACTTTTGCCGGCCGCGAGCTTCGGGAACGGCTTGACGAGCAGCGTGTAGTGATTCGCTTCGAGCCACTTCTTTCCAGTTGCCTGCACTTCCTTCGGCGTTGCGGTAGCGAGCGTCTGGAGCCGGTCGAGATAAGCGTCGGGCTTGCCGCCGAATGTCATGCTCTCCGCAAGGATGTCGGAGCGCCCCCCGAAACCGCCGAGGCGTTCCATCCCGCGAACGAAGTCGGCCATTCTGCGGCTCTGTGCACGCTGCAGCTCGGCGGATGACGGTCCCTTCGACAGCAGCTCCGCAATCACCGAATCCATTTCCTGCTCGACGATGGCCGGATCGACGCCCGGCTTGATGGTCGCTGTGACGAGCAGCATGCCGGCGAGCTCCCGGCCGATCGTTCCGGCAGAGACATTCGTTGCGAGATCCTTCTCGTAGACCAGGCGGCGGTCGAGGGGCGAGCTCTTCGAGCCGCTCAAAACGCTGGCAAGGAGCTCGATGTGCTGTAGCTCCCGGCTGGACCAGGCCGGCGCGTGGTACACACGATAGATGCGGGCCTGTGCAACCCGGTCTTCCATCTGATCGCGGATGTTTCTGTCCAGGCGTGGTACCCACTCTTCGGCGCGCCTTAGCGGCGGGCCGGGAGGGATGCCGCCAAAGTACTTCGTCACCAGCTCCAGCGCGCGCTCGGCAGTAATATCTCCGGCAAGCGAGATCACCGCGTTGTTCGGGCCGTAGTACGTGGAATACCACTCCCGGATGTCATCGAGAGAGGCGGCGTCCAGATCCTCCATGCTCCCGATCGTCGACCAGCTGTACGGGTGGGAATAGGGATAGATCGTCTCCACGATCTGTGTGAAGACCTTGCCGTATGGCTGATTCTCACCCTGGCGCTTTTCGTTCTGAACGACGCCACGCTCACGCTCGAGCATCTCGGCGGAAATGTTGCCGGCAAGGAAGCCCATTCTGTCTGCTTCGAGGTAGAGCGTCCGCTCGAGTGCCGACACCGGTACGTCCTCGAAGAAGTTCGTGCGATCGGTGCTCGTCGTTCCGTTCCGGTTGTTCGCGCCGAGGTCGTCCATCGCTTCGCGGAATCCGTGGGGATAGTTTTCACTCCCGTTGAAGAAGAAGTGCTCGAACAGGTGTGCGAAGCCCGTCTTTCCGCGGCTTTCGTTACGTGAGCCGACGTGGTACCAGAGGTTCACTCCGACGATCGGCACGCTGTGGTCCTCATGGACCAGAAGCGTCAGGCCGTTGTCCAGAACGAACTTCTGGTGCGGGATGTTGAATTGTGCGCGGTCGAAAGCCTTCATCGGGGTCCTCTCGGGCTGCTTCGCGGGTCTGGTCTGCGCCGGCATCGACAGCGCGAAAGCCGCAAGAGCGGCGGACACGATCATCAGTCTGGTTCTTCTCATGAAAACTCCTTTAGGGGTTTGGTGACCGACGGTGGATTGTATCTGAAGGTCATGCAGTGCAGCGGAAACATGAGCGTGTGGCTGAAGCCCTGAATTTCTCGCAGGGATCCGAAGGGCTTGTCATCCCGAGCGAGGGCGTGCGGGCGGGAGAGGCGAGGGAACTCCGGCGATAGTACATAAGGGATTGGGCACCGGAAA
>JBGTDX010000103.1:0-32110 GCA_041748075.1 Thermoanaerobaculia bacterium | reverse complement strand
CCCCCTACCCCAAAAACCGCTCATCGTTATGCCACCGCAGCGACTCCCCCATCGGCCGATGCTCCGCCCTCTCCGGCAATCGGATCGCCGCACCATTGAGCCGGTAGTAATCCCGCCCATTCTCGAACTCCTCCCTTGATCGTCCCGCTCACGAGAAAATGCAGATCCGGCGTCACGGTGACGTAGCCCCCGTCGAGGTTCTGATGGTCAGACTTGCGACCGGAAGGCCAGGAGCGCCATCATGAACACCATGGACCCCGAGATTGATCGTCAGAGCGAAGTGATCCGAAGCGTTGCGGCGAAGCACGGGGCGCGCAACGTGCGCGTCTTCGGCTCCCGCGCGCGAGGGACCACGTCCGCGGACAGCGATCTCGACCTGCTCGTCGAGATGGACAAGGGACGATCTCTACTCGACCTGATCGAACTCGAGCGCGAACCGGAAACATCACTCGGGATCGCGGTGGATGTACTCACTCCAGGGTCGATCAGCCCTTACCTGCGGGAGACGATCGAGGCGGAGGCGGTTCCTCTTTGAGCCGCGACACCGTACGGCTACTGCACATCCGAGACGCGATTCAAAGATTTGCTCGTACGCATTGAATCGCGTCCCGACTCACGCGTAAAGCAAACGGCGTCCCTTGGGTTCAGGGATGGCGTCACCGTGCTCCCGAGCCGTTTCCAGCCAGAGGGCAATCGCCTCCTGAGCGTTCTCCAGCGCATCCGCATGCGACGAACCATGGGCCATGCATCCAGGAAGCTCGGGGATGTCAGCGACGAACGCATGGTCCTCATCGCTCCAGAAGATGATGATCTCGTAACGATGCGTCATTGATCGTTCCTCAAGCGCTCGCCGGCTTGCTCAGCAGCCTTCTCAGCCAGGGACTGCAGAAACGGATCCGCGTACTCATGGGAACGCAGCCACTCGACCAACTCGTCGTAGCCCATGCTCCCGACCTCCGAGCTGATCCTGTCCCGCGCCTGACGCATACTTTGAACACAATCGAATGTCTTTGCTGACTGTTCACTCATCGCCCGGCACCTCTCGTGGAGTTCGAATCTCGAGCATAGGATAACCTCTCTTGAGGTTGACCGCGTTATACGCGTGGATGCGCTTGAGGTTGACGATGTGCTTGAAGTTCCAACTCACCAGAACATCAACTCGAGCCCATGTTGCCAGGGCGATGTGCAGGGCGTCCGCACGCATTCGCGCGCCGATCGCACCGTCCTCGATATACGCGACAGCCAGTTCCTCGGCCTCTCGGGACAGAGCGAGAGTTTCTATGTGCTCGACCGGCACCTGCTTCAGGATGGAACGTACGCCCGCGGGAGCCGTCTCGAGTTCCCGGACGGTCAGCTCAGATAACACCATCGTGAGGTCGCCCCGCCCAAATGCCTCGAGCAGAAGGGCGGGAGGGTTCGCGAAATTCTTCGTCTTCGCAGCCGCCCAGAACCGAGGTATCCGTGTAAATCCGAAGTTTCATGCCCGCATTCTACGCTCAGCGATCCTGGTTCCTGTCAGGACGGACGGGCCTGCAGCACACCCCTGCCGTCATCGCTCTACGGATCTCACCGCGCACGCACGGATACATCTGAGGGTTCCGCGCAATGGAGACGCGTCGCCGCGTCGACCTCGAAGCGCGTCGCCAGCGCGTCCGATTCCTTCAGGTACCAGTCATGAGCGGAGGCCAGATCACGTTCCGCAGCCGGCTGGATGAAAACAGCAGGACTCATCGCTTGCGGATCAGATCGTCCCGCACCTGCTCCCAGCTTTTCCCTGCTTCCGGTTCGCTACGATAGGCGTCGAGTGCCTCATCGAGCGCACGCTGATGCGACTCGGGGACGGGAACTTCCTCCGGTGAAATGCTGTCCCACAGAGTCTCGATCAGTTCCAGACGTTCGGAGACCGAGAGCTCGAAGATCTCTTCCTTCGTCAGCGTTCTACCTATATATCTTCAATCCGAGGACGCCGGTGCTTGACGATACGACCGGGTGGCATCCCATACAGCTGCTCATGTTACTCCACCCGACATGGGCCCGGAGCAGCTCGCGAATCTCCCTTCCCCTCTCCGGCGGAAAAGGGGCCAGTGTGGGGCGGTTATGACGCCCCCCTACCCCAAAAACCGCTCCTCGTTATGCCACCGCAGCGCCTCCCCCATCGGCCGATCCCCCGCCCTCTCCGGCAACCGGATTGCCGCACCATTGAGCCGGTAGTAGTCCCGTCCGTTCTCGAACTCCTCCCGGATCTTCGCGCTCACGAGAAAATGTAGATCCGGCGTCACAGTGACGTAGCCGCTATCGAAGAGCCGGTGAATATCCGCGCGAAAGAGGATGCCGTTGTTCACCGAGTGCTGCGACCCTCAACTCCCCTCTCCCCGGACGCATCTCCCCCTCTCCCGAGGGAGAGGGGTGGCGAGCGCCAGCGAGCCGGGGTGAGGGCACACCTGCCACCATCGAGCACCCCGATCCGCAACCTCTTCTGCCCAACCCTCGGCAGACGCATCACCGACGCTCCGTACCCGCCCTCGATCGGCGCACGCATCTCCGCGATCATCGAAGTCGCTGAACGCGCACGCGCGAGACACTCGAGCCAGATCCGCTCGCCCTCACCCGAGGTCACATCGTATCCCTTCCCCTGCACGATGTTCCCGGACCAGTCCGCGGGGATCGAGATCCAATCACGCTCATGGAAGAACGTCGGCTGGTTGACGAGGATGCAGCCGATCCAGAAGTCCTTCCTCGCATCGGTCTCCATGCGGAATCGCGATCGGATCGACAGCAGCCGGCCGCGCATGTCCTCAAACGTCGGCGCGCCGTTCGCGACCCCGTAGACCTCCCAGGCCATCGACACGGGCAGCGTCGAATAGTGGGCGAAGAAGCCGAAGCCCGCGATCACATTGCGCGGCGCCTTGAGCTTGAAGAACAACGGCTCACCCGGCTGCAGCGCCTTGAACGCCGCATCCGACTAACTCCGTTGCACAAGCGGACGATGGGCCGGGACAAAACCCGCCGAGATTCCTGGAGAGACGACACGTCGTTCCGGATACATCTGCAGAATCTTCCCAGTAGCCCAGTAGTGAACAAGAACTCGCTTCAGGTGCAACCGCTCCGTTACGTCGGCAGAGGGATCGCTCTGCATGAAGTCGAAAAGCAACGCATCCGCCGGGTGAACAAAGCCTGACCGATCGGGACCGCCGACGGTGAAGAGCAGATCCTGAATTCCGGGCTTGTCGTGTTGATTGATCAGTCGCTGCCACTCTGACACGAGCGAACTCATTCGATGGACGCTGTTGTATACGAAAGCTAACTCGAAGCCCATCCGCCCGAAGAACGGCGTGAGCGGGGCCGCTGTGCCAAATGGTGTGGCGTAAAACTCCCAGCCTGCTTGAGTGCGTGCAATGCCCAGATCGGGAGCATTCTTGGGAAGAGGTCCAATGGGTACGAGGCCATTCTTGGGATCGAACGGAAAGAACAGAGTGCATCGATCAACTCTTCTCGGTTCTTCGCAGGAAGCGGAAATCCGATTGAATCTGAAACCCACACATAAACAAGCAGGCCATAGAGATGAGAGAAAAGCGCAGGGTCCGACTCCATGAACGCCGCTCGGATACTTGCGGATCGAGCGGCCGCTTCCCGGCGGGCTTCTGCAGTGAACTGCACGCAGTCGATTCCTCTGTCACCTTCAGGCGTCTGAGCCAAAAAGTCAGGTGGATTTGAACCGGGCACAAGTCTCTGCCAGAGCCTTGATCCTGTAGCAATCGCGTGGTCCGTTTCAAAGTGCTCGATGTGAAGCAACTCCAGAGATTCCTTGCTTAGCGGCAGATGCGGTGTGAGTGCACAAAGGGGCATCTCGTGCGGCACGATGAATACCGGCTCCTCGGTGGCGTCCAGGTACCCGCTCATCGCTTGAAGGGGCATTGGTTGCCATGGCGATCCAACGACTAGCATTTTAGTTACGTTCACCTTCTCGCGAATGCGAAGGGGAACCGCGAACATGTAGCCGCTACTCTCTTGTAACTCAGAAGCTGTAGTTTCATTCATCGTTGATAATAAGAATCTTATCAAGCCCAAGCATCAAACGCCGATTACGCCGCCGCGCCAACTTCAGATCCCTAAACTCCGAGCCCAGCTTCACCGCACTTTCCACCAGATGATCCTGCGCTCCTGTGCGGGGCCACTTGCCGCGGGTGTCGCTCCGTCTGGTAGACCTCACTTCGACGCCCTCGCCGACCGCCGCGGCGAGAAGGAAACTCTTCGCTCTGCCTGCTCAACAGTTGACGTACCGGGTCGGCGTCTGCAGACCTTTCGGAAACAGGTGGGCTACCGAACGGTTCACATACTGCGACCTGATCGACTCAGGCGCAGGCGCCCCCAGAAACTCCCATCGTTTTCTCGCGAGGAACCCGGTCGTATCACGAGAACGATACGGCGTAGTTCCGGATGGGTGCCAGCTGTATATTTCGAAGACCTCGCGAACAACACCTTCGAACACCGCGAAGGCATAACGCGCTCCCGCTTTACGGCTGCCGAGCTTCCAGATGCCGCGCGTGACATCATAGAGCTCGTCCTGAGACATCCCGTGACGATACAAACGATTGACTCTGATGAGCAGTGCAGGGACCGCGACGTCGACGGGCTTCGCTGCGTAGTAGCCGATCAGTTGACTGAGCGGCATGCGGCCCTGCTGAACACTCCTCAAGCCGCGCACCTGGTTGGTCAGCAGTTTCAGTTGGAGGATATCGATCACGGCGGCCTCGATCCGCAGTGCGGTTTCTTCATCCTTCAGTCCATGCGCGAGAATCTCGAGATGCGGCTCGCGCCCTTCGGCACGGATCGACGCGATTCGCTCGCACTTGCGCGACTCTGCTTCTTCATCGAGGTGAGAAAGGACGCGGCCACCCTTCCCTTTTCCGACGTAGAAAATCTGCCATCAGGACGGTCGAGATAGAGGTAAACGTAGTAACCGAGGCGTTCGGCGACCTCGGGCGGAACTCGATCGATCGGCTCGTCGCTCATGTTGTCCTCCTACTTACCCCAGAAACCGCTCCTCGTTATGCCAGCGCAGCGACTCCGCCATCGGCCGATGCTCCGGATTCTTCGGTAGCTGGATTCTCTCACCATTGAGCTGCAGTAGACTCGACGAGTGACACCATCATTCAGCAAGCTGCTCACACCGGAAAAAGCGCTCATTTTCCGCATCACACATCGTTCCAATGTGCCCTGGACTCTGAAGAACGGGCTGCATTGTCCCGACGATGACGTGTCTGATCCGAGATTCGTCAGAATCGGCAATCCCGAGCTGATCGAATTACGGCGCGATCGAAAAGTAGACGTGCCGCCGGGCGGAGCGCTCAAAGACTATGTTGCCTTCTATTTCACACCTCGAAGCCCGATGCTATACAACATCAAAACCGGCTATGCCGGCGTCCGCCAGCGTCAGAACGACGAGATTGTTATCCTGGTTTCGTCTCTCAATGCCTTGAGGCAGAATGGTGTCCCGTACGTGTTCACCGACCGCCACGCCTACCTTGAGACCGCAAGGTTTTTCAACACTGACAGCGACTTGCCATCGGCCGTCGACTTCCCGCAACTTCAGCGAAGTGACTTCAAGCGCGATCCCGAGCATCCCGACAGATTTGAGCGGTATCAGGCTGAGGCTCTGGCTCATCGGTACGTGCCTACTGAGGCACTTCTCGGCATTGCCTGCTACACTCCATCCATCAAAGACGAACTCGAAGCGACCTGCTCCGATCTGGGACTCAACCTCAACATCGTTCATCGCGCGGAGTGGTACTTCTAATGATCAGCTTTGCCCAGGGTAATCTGCTCGATTCGAAAACTGAAGCCGTTGTGAACACGGTAAACACCGTCGGTGTGATGGGAAAAGGGATCGCCCTGATGTTCAAGGAGGCGTTTCCCGCGAACTATCGAGAGTACGCCTCGGCCTCCGAGAGGGGCGAGGTCCAAACGGGCAGGATGTTCGTAACCGAGCGCCCCTCGATCGTCGGACCGCCGCGCTGGATCATCAATTTCCCGACCAAGGAACACTGGCGCGGAAAGACCCGAATCGAATGGATCCGATCCGGTCTCGATGATCTCCGACGCGTGATCCAGGAAAAGCAGATTCGCTCCATTGCCATCCCCCCACTTGGTTGCGGCAACGGCGGACTCGATTGGATCGTCGTCCGGCCTGTGATCGAACAGGCATTGGAAGATCTACAGGATGTGGAAATCACTATCTACGAACCCACTCGGGAGTACCAGAATGTAGCGAAGCGAGCCGGAGTCGAGAAGCTCACTCCGGCGCGGGCATTGATCGCGGAGCTCGTTCGTCGCTACTGGGTTCTGGGCATCGAATGCTCGCTCCTCGAAATTCAGAAGCTGGCCTGGTTTCTCGAGCGTGAGATCACCTCGTCAGGCCTCAATAATGATCTCGACCTCCAGTTCGTGGCCAACCGGTACGGCCCTTATGCACACCGCCTCACTCACCTTCTCGACCACTTGGATGGCAGCTATCTGCGCTCGGAAGTTCGCATCCCTGATGCGAAGCCTACAGATGTGATCGCATTCAACGACGCCAAGAAAGATGCAGTTGCAGCCTACCTGAAGTCCGAAGCATCCACGTATCTCAGCACTCTGGACCGAGTGTCACGTCGAGTCTCGGGATACGAATCGCCTCTCGGGATGGAGCTCCTTGCCACGATTGACTGGTTGATCGCTCGAGAGGGGTGCAAGCCTGAGCTCGATGAGATCAAAGCCGCTCTGCGAAGCTGGACGGGGGGCAAGGGCGCCGGCGAGCGCAAGTTGCGGCTCTTCGACGACCGAATGATTCTGCTGGCTTTAAACCGCCTCACCGCGAACCTGCAAAGCCCGCAGGGTGACGATCGCGAACTCTCACCCCGGCAACGATCTGACCCCGCCCTCCCCCTCTCCCCGCGAGAGAGGGGTCAGGGGTGAGGGCGCTCCTAAGAGCTTCTCGTCGGCCAAGCCCCCCTACCCCAAAAACCGCTCCTCGTTATGCCACCGCAGCGCCTCCCCCATCGGCCGATCCCCCACCCTCTCCGGCAACCGCATCGCCGCACCATTGAGCCGGTAATAATCCCGTCCGTTCTCGAACTCCTCCCGGATCTTCGCGCTCACGAGAAAATGCAGATCCGGCGTCACGGTGACGTAGCCACTGTCGAAGAGGCGGTGAATATCCGCGCGGAAGAGGATACCGTTGTTCACCGAGTGCTGCGGCAGCACGCTGTACGGCTGGATGTGCGCAGCTTCGAGCGCCGGGAGCGTCTTCTCATTCGTGATCGAGCAGCGCCGCGCATACGAGTCGAGCACCGCGATCCGGAAACTCTTCTGACCGAGCCTCGGCAGATGCATCACCGGCGCGCCGTATCCACCCTCGATCGGAGCGGGCATCTCTGCGATCATCGACGTCGTCGAACGCGCACGCGCGAGACACTCGAGCCAGATCCGCTCGCCTTCGCCGAAGCCCGCATTTCTCACGCTGCTTCGTCGCGAGGCAGTCGAGAGCGGTCTGGATGCGAGGCGTACGGCGGTTTCGCGACGAAGGCATAGTCGTGACTATGTCGAGGAGCGAAACCGTCGTGCAACGAAGCTGACAGGCCGCTATCGGCTGCCGCAGCAGAAGCAGTGTGAGAAATGCGGGCTAAGTGAGATCGTATCCCTTCCCCTGGACGATGTTCCCGGACCAGTCCGCGGGGATCGAGATCCAGTCGCGATCATGGAAGAACGTCGGCTGGTTGACGAGGATGCAGCCGATCCAGAAGTCCTTCCTCGCATCGGTCTCCATGCGGAACCGCGACCGGATCGACAGCAGCCGGCCGCGCACGTCATCGAACGTCGGCGCGCCGTTCGCGGCCCCGTAGACCTCCCAGGCCATCGACACCGGCAGCGTCGAATAGTGGGCGAAGAAGCCGAACCCCGCGATCACATTGCGCGGCGCCTTGAGCTTGAAGAACATTGGCTCGCCCGCCTGCAGCGCCTTGAACGCCGCATCCGCTCCGGGCCGCCAGAAGTTCACCTCATCGACCGGCGGCTCGATCGAGCGCAGGAAGGTGAACCAGTCGTAGTCAGTGTTGGCGACGAAGCCGCGCATTGAGAGGCATTATGCGCGAAGTCGGAGTCACGAAAAGCAAACCGAAGGTCCACCTCTACCACTCGATAGAGACGAGATCGGGCGATCCGACTAGCAGCCAAGCCGTAACGACGAGCAGTGGATAAATTCTGAGGGGACGAAACTCTGCCGGCCTCAAATAGGTGGCTCAGTGCCGACAGAGACGAAGCGTGATCGCCAAAGGGCTAATTGCTCTCAGATTGAGAACGCACATTGCCCTCGCGGAGTACGAGCGGTAAAGGATCTCCTTCCGTGATGAACCTTGAAAGTTCGTCAAGGTCCGCCATGAACTCCTGAATTCCTGTCGTCTGGTACCTCCAGCACGAGTAAACAAATGCAGCATGCGCCACGACACCCGTTCTTGCCGACGCGACCCGGGTCATCGCATCGTCCTTCGACCCAGCTATTGCGCAAGCAAGCGCCAGGCACTGGTCGTAGTTGGGCCCTGTAAGCGACGATTCGCCAGCCTGGCGATCTAAATCGAGCACCGCGGCGAAGAGATCAACCGGCGCTACTAAGGTCTTGCCCCAAACTGCCATCGCTAGGTTGAAAGCTGTCTTGATGCCTTGATCACTGAGAGATTTCAGTTTCTCAATTGCTTCATCAAACCTTCGCAACCCTATGAGCCTCAGGCAAAGCGTTTCCTCGGCTTCCTGCAAAACCTCCTGGTCTACTTGTGGACTCGTTGATAGGTTCCGCAGAATACCTTCCGCTGCCAGCAATTCCTCCTCACCCTGGTCAAGCTGGATAGCGATCCATAGCTGCGACTCGAAATTCAACGCTGAGATGCCACGGCTGCGACCAAGTTCACGCAGAATATTAGGGTTGGCTTGACGCAACAGCCCGAAGGCCCGCACCAGGTGGAAGTGTTCCGCGTCGGGTGAGTTGAGAACGCGTGCCAGATCCTCAGCGGCCGAGTGTTGATCGTCGGCAAAAAACTTTGCTTCACCTCGAGCCAGCCACAGATCCGCAGATTCAAGACCTCCCGCAGCCGCCCTGTTTAAGAGTGGTATCGCTTCCTTCCATCTCGCATGCCTCACTCGGAGTGTGGCGACCGCAAGGAGAATGTCGGGATCGTTGGGATGCGCTGCCTGAGCCCCGGCGATCCGGCCCTCAATCACTTCGGGTGTCAAACCCTGCTTTTGGATCTCGTGATGGTGCGCTTCCAGACGCGAGAGGAACGCCAATGCACCTTCCCGGTCCTGAACGTTGGATTCAATAATGATATCAGCTAATTTACGGTACTCGCGTGCTAAGCGCGTATTAGGTCGTTCCGATGTGAAGACTACCTGATCGAGCAACGAAAGGCTTTCGTATCGATGCACTGCGGTGAGCTGCTTATATCCGAGCGTTTCGCGGAAAAGCCGCTCGTGATTGGCTAAGATCTTTTCCTCATCATCGAGTACGGGAACGTTGGACATCACGAAATGTAAACCAATGCTTTTCTGACGAGGACCCGTTGCTTCTGCGCGAATGTCTGAAACTACTTTTGAAAGGCCGACCAGGTTCTGATGATTTGGGAAAAATACGACCACGACGGCGTCAGGTAATTGGCGAGTACAGATACCACCGACATCCGTATGTCCAGTGCGGGAATCTATGAGCACGTAGTCAGGCGCGGCGAGTCGATCCCACTGCAGCTTGAGATCTTCCATCAGCAAATAGCCATCGTGCTTCTCGTATAAATTCACCCAGTCGATACCCGTCAACTGACTTCCGTACGAGTCATCCTGCAATCCTGAAGGCATGACCCAGAGGCTCCCGGTTGCCTCCGCCAACCGGCTTTCATACATGTAATCTCGCGCGTCTGGCGCGATGCCACTTCGAATGTAGGCACTAATATATTCGACTATGCCCGGTGTGGGCGCGGGAGAATGGGCGATTTGATATGTGTCGATACCTGGAGCTTCCAGATCAAAATCGACGAGCAGAACTCGACGTCCTCGCTTGACCAATTCGACGCCAACGTTTACCAGCGCCTGCGTGCGCCCAACTCCACCCTTGAACGAGTAGAAGGTGACTACGTACATCAGGCGGTCCGTAGAGAGAAGGACTTGCTATGTGAGCGCATTGTTTCCGTTACCCGGAGAACACGGAAACGACCGAACTCACTCAGAGGCGCGTCCTTGGCTCCAGTGGCTTCGGAAACTACCGTCGCCATGATGGTCGGGTTCCGGAGCAAACGGAGATACACGTCGTATGCGGGGTTTTGCAGAGACGTTCCCCGCTCCCAGCGCGCAATAGTTGCTTCACCCAACTTGGTCGCGGCTGCGAATTGAGCACGGCTCATCTCAAACTGCTCTCGAATTCCCCTTATTTCGGTGGGAGTTAGCAACCCCAAGTGACGACATACAGCCTCATGCCGGCTGAGTTCCGCATCAGGTCCAGTGAATTCGAATGTACAAACCTTACATGCGTACACTATGACCGACGCAGTTAACTGGACCTGATCACTACTTGCCCCATATGTGAAAGAGTCAACTTCACTTCTGCTCGTCGTCTCGCCTCCACATGAGGGACAAACCTCAACCACATCACTGACCAAGGAAGGTTTAATTTTTTTCATGGTGGGTGTAATGAAAACTGCGTCCGAAAATTCGATTGCCTATAACCTGGAACTTGATGTAGACATCGGGTTTACCCGCTCCGCCACTTGTGAGAATCACATAACCCTTTCCGCCAGGAGGACTATCCAGAAGTTTCGTCTCAACTTCACATCCATCGTCTAAGAGATCAGCAATGAACTCCCAAGCACCCGCTTCGGTGAACACTGTCTGATCCTGGCGGGGATCGCATACGCCTCCCGGGTTCCAATCGCGAGGCCAGCCAAGAGCCCTTGTGCTCCTTCTCCGAGCCATCCGGGCGCAACTGATGCGGAATCCCGGATCTATCAAAAACTGCTCCTGAACCGATCATACGATCTGGTTGCAGAAGAAAAGCTAACTCTCCGGCGCTTCATAGTCAAGCGAATCCTATCATTTGATATTCCGGTTAGGGCAATAGCCGCAGAAGCTTACTTTCAATCAAAGCCCTAAAATAGCTGACGACACTTAACGCCAGCGCGGAATCCCTCACGAGCACTCCAAGTTCGATATTCCTGTCGAACGCTGCCTCTGTAAGGTTCGCTGAGGTGATGAATGCCTGTTGCTCATCAACCACTACGGCCTTCGCATGGAGGACCCCTGCCGGACCATCCGACTCCAGGGCTCGTGGGTCGTAGAATACGCGCGGTCGTGCCGTTCCGGGCCAATCGTCGTTCCAGAATTGCTCGGCAAAACGGCGGACGACATCGTCCGTCACCGTCTTATCACCCCGCTTGCGTCCGATGTTCAAGAGGAGCGTCACTTCGAGCCCTGGTGTCACGTCCATTCGCTCCGCCAGTCCCTTGAAAGCTTTCTGTCCATCGAAGTACGTATAGCTCGACGCCCAGATACTCCTCTGCGCCTGGCTGAGCAGTTCCTCGAATACCTGTCGCGTATCTCGGGAATGCACGCCTGCCACCTCGGGGCCCGACCACACGAGGTCGGGCCGTGGAGTGCGTGACGACACTGCCTCCACCGAGCGAATCCATTCGGCGCAGCCGGGTGCTGAAAGCCCAAGCGCCACGAGCGAGGTAATGGCGTTTGAAACCGCTTCTGCTCCATCCCGGATGCCGAGAACTGAGCTGAGAGACGAGGGGGAACACGGCGCGGGAAGCGTCCCCGATCCGAGCGCCTCGATCAAACGCCGTCTCAGGTGCGCGGGAAGCGCAAACAGCGCGTCGGTCACCCACGGCCTCCGAAGAACGCGGCGTTCGGTCGGCCGACGACCGGCACCACGAGTGAGCGATCGAGATAATCGTTCCGCATCTCGCACGACGTCTCGGCGATGAGCGCACAGCCGTGGCAGGACGCCCCGTGCAGCCAGCGGCCTTCGCTCGCATCTGCGGGGTCATGCTGGGCACAGATCGGGTCGTTCGAGCAGAGTGACGCAGTGGCGAGCGCATCACTCAGGTGCCTATCGAGGTGCCTCGCCTGCTGAACGAGCCCCCCCAGTGTTCCTTCGGCATCAGGTGAACCGGTGTAAAGGAGAATCCCGTAGTGTCCCGACTCCGCATCGGCATAGACGCGCTCGCGGATCGAGCTCGCTGGATAACCGCTACGCATCGCGAGTGACTGAATCAGCAGATGCGAAAGCGTGTGAAGCAGAACATACGGTCCTCCGGGGAATGGCTTCTGCGCTTTCTTAGCACGCTCCTCCATCAGTCGATCGTGCCCCCTCGAAAGATGATCGAGCCAACCTGCGACCTCCTTACTCTCGCGCCATGCGTGGATCGCGGACGCGCGGAGCTGGATGAAGATCCCCTCCCCGCGATTCTCGACCGCGGGGAACCATTTCGGCTCGAGCGCCAGATCGGCGCGTTCCACGTCAGTCTCGTATTCGCCGTTGATGTCGGGCGTGATCGCTTCGAAACGAGTGAATCCCATGAGCGCCTGTACTTCTCGAAGACGGTGCACCTGAACGACCGCCTCGATTGCGTTCCACCGCTTCGACTTGTCCCAGGTGTGCCGCGGAAGCTTCCTCGCGTGAAAGTTCGGGTCGACCGGCACGTCGTCTCCGAAACCCTCCGGTACCGCGAGCAGCGCTTCCAGTTCGACAAGCTTCACCGGCCTCTCGTCTCCCCCACCGCGTTTTCGAGCTGCAATTGCCTTCAGTACCTCGTCATCACTGAACGCCGCAAGCGCGTCAGCGATCTTCGGCTTCTTCTTAACGAACTTCAGATCGCTCGCGTCATCGACGATGCTCAGGTCATCCCAGAACTGCGCAACCACCACCTGCACCGCACTGCCGCGGTCCGGCAACGAAAGCACGCTCATCACCTGCGCGAAGTACGCGTTCGACGCCGAGCGAATCAGCAACCTGCTCGGCAGCTTGCACTCTTCGCGCGCACTCGCGCCAAGCCAGGGCCGCTGCCCGGAACAGGTGCCGAGTGGAATCGCTTCAATCAGCGTCGCCTCGTTCAGCCGGCGCGACGCACCGCACTCGCAGCGCACTTGAAGATCGGCGAGGTCTCCGGTCGTTCCAGTCTCATCAAGCCACAACTCCAGATGGAGACACTTCTGATTTCCGTGGACGAAATCCTTCCAGTTCAGATCATCGACATGCCCGCGAGGACAGGCGCGAACGAAACGCGTCGGCACGACCCGCTTTCCATCATACCGGCTCTTCTCATCGAGGCTCTTGCGATGGACCAACCTGCGTGTTCGCGCTTTCTGGTCTTTCGGCGGCTCCTCGTCACGCACCACAAACCACTCCGGAAAGCGCCAGACGCCGATCGACTGCTGCTTCTCTCGCGGGTCGTTCGTATCGGCAGGCGGCGCGTACAACCTCGGTGAATCAATGCGCGTCATCAGCTCGAGCTTCGCCGTAAGGCGCGGCTCCGCGATCTCCTCGAGTTTACTGATCGGAGGCCAGGTATCGAGACCTCCGACGATGACCGCATAGTCAGGCAAATCGAGCAGCGCGCCCGGTCCCCACGTAGTGATGACCTGGCTTCGGCGGATCTGTCCGTGTCGCTTGCTCACTCGACGTCCTCCACACGGCCACCGCGGAGCGTCTTCATCACCAGACTGACCTCCGGCTCCACATCGCGCAACGACCGGTTCACTCTAAACTTCCGGTGATGCTCGCTCTCGAATTCTGTGTCGAGCATTTCTCGCAGCAACGGCTTCGGCTGCTTCAACTCGTATGGTTGATACTGCACTTCCACGTTGGCCTTTTCGTAGTCGTCAACAACCTTCCGCCACGAGTCAAGCAGGTCTGAGACCCGCGCCTGCACGCTCAGCAACCGCTCCTGCCTTTCGTCTTCGTCGAGGATCGGCTGGTTTTCGACGCGCTCACGGAAGACGTCGCGAAGACGCGTCTCCAAAGCGGCACGCACTTCACCGATCTGCGCCACTCCCTTAGGTGGCGTAAGCCGGCTCTCCAGATGCCTCGCCAGGGTGACGAGTGCACCGGCGAACCCGCGATCGAGCGCGCGCGCAGAGAAGGGCGTCACGCTCGAGACCTCAACTGACCGGTAGAACGTCTCGTGATAGTGGCGGAACCGCTCGTAGTGCGAACGGTCGCGCGGCTTATGAATGTTAAGCAGCGTGACGACGAGCCCCGGCCATTCCTTCGCACGGCCGACGCGGCTCGTCGCCTGAATGTACTCCGCGTGGGTTTTCGGTTGGCCGAGCACCACCATGAGGCCGAGGCGGGAGATGTCGAGACCAACCGAAATCATGTTCGTAGCGATGGCCGAGTCGACTCGCTGCTTTTCGTGCATCGGCAATTCGAGCCGGCGACGCGCCTCTGCCACCTTGTTCGTTGGCACGCGCGACGTCAGCTCCAGAACCTCGGAGAAGCTCTTGCGATTGCGGAAGAGCCCCGGCTCTTCGCCGACGCGCTTGCGCATCCCGTAGCTCTTGAGCGTGTTCTGAACTTCTTCCTCCAGGATGCGCCTTGCGCCGCCGAGCTCGCGGAGACTGTTGAAGTATCCGAGGACCGTCATATACGGATCGGCCGGGTTGTCCTTGTTTTCATGTCCGCCGGCATCGCGATACGAGCGCTCCGCCCCACCCATGAGCGCGAGCCACGCTCTCCGCATCAAAACTTTCGGGTTTCGTCCCGGCGATGCGATACCAACGTAGAGTCGTGCCGGAGTTTCCGAGGAAGGTACGGTTCGCGAGAAGAACGAGTCTCGGCGGTCAGGGCCGGGCGGAGGGAAAATCTGCGTGCTCGCACGCCCGAACAGCGCCTGGATCTGGTCCTGCGCGCGGCGGACGGTGGCGGTCGACGCGACGATCTTCGGCCGGACGGCTTTGCCGTTTACGTCGCGAATGCAGAGCGCTTCGATCGCTGCTTCGTACAGACCCGCCATCGTACCGAGGGGCCCGGAGATGAGATGAAGCTCGTCCTGGATGATGAGGTCAGGCGGCGGCAGCGATACCGATAGCCTCTTCCCCCTTCCAGGGTCCGCGGGCCCGTAGAAGCCCGCGGCGTCGTAGCGATCAGCGCCGCCAAGGAGCATCCCGGACTCGCCGACAAACGGGAGCGACGCGAACTTGTCGACCGTCGCGATGAGAAATGCGGGAAGGCGTCGGTAGATCGGCTGGTCGACAGCGACGATCGGGAGCGGACGATCGCGTGTGAACTCGCATTCGAAGTTCGCGCACACAATGCGCAGCTCGCGCGGCTGATCGTCGTTCGGCAGCAACGCGAAGGAATCCGGCGTGAATTGCGTACCACACCAGGGGCAGTTCTCGAGCGGGATCGGTGACGGCTTGTACTTCGGGTCGTTCTTGAATTGGCGCACTTTGCTTCGTGCGTCGCCCGATCCCCGGTAGCCCTTGAATCCGAGAACGTTCGGGGTCGCCGCCTTGCCAACCCACAGGCCGATCTCGAACGGCCATTCACCGTAGCGCGCCTTGTTCTTGTCCCGCTCCAGCTCCAGTGCGCAGACAAGTCCCGCGGCGCGGCCTAACTGATCGAGCGTGAGCAGCCGAAGGGTGTAGCGCATGATCACGCTCACCCCAGCGCCGACGCGGCCGCTCTCCTCGGGATGCTTCAACCGCCGCATCACCATCGCAAACGCGGCGAGCCCGAGGTAGGCCTCGGTTTTTCCTCCGCCGGTCGGGAAGAAGAGGAGGTCCACTGTTTCGCGATGCGGTTCAGTCGGATCGGCGAGCCCTGGAAGATTGAGAAGAATGAAGGCGATCTGGAATGCGCGCCATTCGGGATTCTCGATCTTGAGACGGCGGCGGAGCGCGTGCGCGACTGCGCGATTCGCAACGCGAAAGGCGTCGAGCGCGTCAGCATCCTTCTCGAGTGTAGCGATCCCCTTCCCGATCCTCGCCAAAGCAACATCTGCGAGACGCAGCAACTCCTGCGCGGTTTCCCGGCGCTTGCCGTTCAGCGACCCAAGTCCGTCCCGCTGCTCCTCAATCCATTCGCCGTAATACCGCACGAGCGGCTGCAGTGCCGCGACCGCGGCAGCGCCATCGTCCAAAGCTCCGAGAGCATCCATCGACAGCTCAACCTCGGCGATCGGCGCCGTCTCTGTCCGCTCCACTTCGGCGGTCGGGAGCCAGGCGGTGCGAAGGAGCTGACACGCGCCGTCGCACAGGTCCCACTCGGCCGAGACACCATGCCCGGTCGCGTACTCCGGCGTATCTGCGTAGTGAAGATCCGAGACCTGTGCGTCCCAATCGGCCGTATTCAGGCCACGCAGATCGGGGCGCGCGACGAACGGCGCCTCGCTGCTCACCTCGAGCTCCGGCTGAAAAACGTACTCTCGATCGGCCTCTTTTTCGTTGGGCGTCCGATGGTTCACGAGGAAGACCGATACCGACCGCGTCCCCTTCGGAAGATGCTCTTCAAGATTCTCGGCAGCCACACTGCGCTCTACCACGCTGAGCTGCAGACCGCGCGAGTCCGGCACGTCGTACGACGCCGGGTCGATGCCGCCGCGCAGTTCCACTACCACCTTTTCCACGCGCGGCGTCCGCTGCCAGACCTGCATCGGTTTGCCGTCGGCTCCCTCGATCTCCGTGGGGAAGTAATCGCCCCAGCAGACGCGGACCTCGAACGAGCGAGCGTCCTTCGGAAAGAGGAAGCTCAATCCCATCGACGACGGGAAGAACGCTTTTTTCGCCGCCTTCCGCTCTTCGTTGCTCTCCTCCGGAAGTCCGGCGTCCTCGCCGGCCTCGTTGAAATCATCGTCCTCGTCGGCGTCACCCCGTTTCTCCGGCGGCGTGCCGGAGGGAATCAGAAACCCGGTGAGGTACCAGTTCGACGGCCAAACCCGGCCGGGTAGGCGCTCCTCGGCGAACGCATGACCCGGCCAGGGGCCGATCAGATCGAGCTCGAGGGCTTCGACGAGACGCTTGCGCACCTGGACCGACGTCACGCGAGCGAGTTCACTCACGGACGAACGTGCGGCATCGCTGGAATCAGAGGTCATTCTATAAACTCCTGCGAGAGCTCATTCGGCTGGCGCCGGCCAGATTTTCTGCGCAGCGTCAAAGAGCTGCTCGGAGCGCTCGGCGATTGAATCTTCGTCCCACGCATTCCAGTCGAGCAGCGGGCGGTTGAGATTCAAAGCACTGTGCTTGAGGATCGCCGCCCTCTTCGATACATATGGCCCATTCGATACTGACGAGTTGAGCTTCTGGCGTAGCAGAGTCAGATTACCGATGGTATGCAGCCGCTGATCGCGCTCTTCCGTCTCGGTCGTTGGTTCGTTTCGCCCGAGGAGGGGCCAGTGGTCGGTCTTCCAGCTTTGCGGCAGCAGATGTTCGATCGACAGCGGCTTGCCGAACGTGACGGATTCGCTCTTTGGATCGTGCAGGTAAAGTTCCAGTGCATTCAGAATCATCACGACCCGCTGTCGCTTCAGAGTCCGGTATATGGGATACATACTCCAGGCTGCTTCGAATTCACGACTGCGCGGCCATCGATTGCTCTCAGCTTCGTGGCTCGCGAGCCCGTCGAACACTCGACGAGACAGTCCCTCGGCCGGACCGTCGAGTGCGGCGATCAGATCGATGAAAAGACGGTTGTAGCTGCGGGCGCTTAGCTGGCAGATCATGCGTCTGACGAGAAACGATTCGATCCATGTCAGTGTCTCATGCAGGTACTTGTCGGCCGACGAAAAGCGCGCGAACAATTCGAGGAGAAATGGATGGGCGGCCGTGATGTCCATGGCGTTGAGCCGCTGGAAAAAGAGAGCAGCCCTGCTTCCTGCCACAGGCTGGTCGAATGCTCGAAACACCTTGGCGTAGGACGCCAGCTCCTTCATGTGCGGCTCGGGATCGCCACCGTTGTCTTCCACCAGGTCACAATAGGTGCCGTAGAGATGCGCCTTGCCGATCTCGTCCCGGCGTTTCAGCGTCAGGTATTGCTGCAAGAAAGCATCGATGCGCGGGCGTGCGTTGTGTCCGATGCCGATGTCCTTCCGCCAGTACTTCGCGTCTTCGTCGAACGGCCGCCAATACGCATCGTATAGGGTCTCCATCGGCAAGTTCTGCAACTGGGCTTTGTGGAAGAGGTAGTTTTTCACAAGATCCACCGGCAGAAGCGGCGTGCCTCTCGCGTTCAGCGTCTCAAAGATCAATTGCGCGTCGTCATCGGGACCGAGATCGATCACCACCATCTTGACGAAGTCCGGAATCGCCTTGAAAAGAACATTAAGGCGCTCCTCGAAGTTGGGGCTCCCGTGTGCGAGCCACTCGGCCATCACATCGTGGAAGAAGAGGTAGGCGTCGGGGATCGCCTGTCCGACCGATAATGCATCAGGACGACAGCCGAACGAGGCTCTCACTTCGGCTGCGGACTTTGCCAACATCACCGTTCGAAATGCATCGCGGTCCGAGTTCGTCGGCCAGACCTTGAACTTGACCTCATCAGGCTCCTGCATCGGATTCTGGTTCTGCGTCAGGGCGAGGAGCGCGGATGCCTGATTCGCGACCTCGTACTGCTGGCAAAGATCGCTGAACGCCTCGAGGATGATCTGCATTGTCGTCAGCCGCTGCTGGCCGTCGATGACCCAGCGCGACTCGACGTATCCGGTCTGCTTAAGAACCTGATCGAGGACGATCGCGCCGAGAAAATGAGGGCGCGTGTCTTTCCCTTCGAGGAGCCGTTCCGCCAGCAGGCGCAGATCGTTCCATAGCGGATCCCACTGATCCTCCTGCGTCCAGACATACGGCCGCTGGTAAAGCGGGACGAGGTTGCGTCGTTGCTGTCCGAAGATCGTGCGAACTGTCAGGATGCCAGAGTCCATCGAATCGTTTTCCTTAGCTAGAGCTCTTGAAGAGCGTGTTCTGCGCGGTGGCGGCGTCTTCGGTTCCGTTTTCGGCACCCGCAGCCTGGCGCAGCTTTCCTTTTTGGGGCTTCTTCGAAACTGCGGCGGCGCCGCTGCGGGCTTCCTCGCGGGCGCGCTCTGCGTTGAGTTCGAGAAGGCGGGCGAGGACTTCGTCGCGGACGTCTTCGGGCCAGCGGTAGCGGTATGGCTTCTTCTTCGACCCCCACCCCTCCTCGTCGATTTCGTAGTCGAGGAGAAAATCGCATTCGGTCCGGATGTCATTCCAGCCGTAGGCGTCGAGGACGGTGCGGTCCATGGCGGCGTGCAGCTCGCGGAGCTTTAGGATGTCAGGATCGCGTTCTTCCGGATCGTGGAAGCGGTTATAGGTCTTCGTCAGTCCTTCGTTGTTGCGGACCATCAGCTCGGCTCGGAATTCGTAGTAAGAACTTCCTGCTGCAGCCAACCTTTCAGTCGTCCGCCACTCGTGAGGAAAAGGAAACGGATCAAAGCTATCAGCGGGCACGTAACTGGGGTCGTCCTTCATTGTTCCGGAGGTGACTCTCGACCATTCCTCGTGAATCCGAGATTGAAGAACCGAGAACGACCCGAAGTCATCCAAGCAAAACACGATGACTTTGTTGGAAAACACGCACCGATTCGGATCCTTGAAGGCGAGAGCGTGAGTACTGCTCACTTCCGCTTTTGCTAGTACTCTCGGAAGCACGGAAGCCCGCGCCATCATTCCTGAAGCGGTATGGGCGAACGTCCACCAGGCAGTCTTCGATGAGCCGCCGCGTAGACGTGCCTTAAGTATTGCCGTCGCGAGCGGATACTGCCCCAACGCACCTACATCTAATAAGCCGAGCTTGAACACTGCTCGTGGAGAACGCAACCTCGGGTCATCGTTCAACTCCGAGCCACCGACATACTCCGCGAGAGTCCCTTCTTCAATCGGACCCAGAGTAGACAGTTCCCTTCCTTCCACGACGAATCCGGAGTCACCAGGCTTACACCCGAGTGCGGAGTGTCCCATATTGGCAAACAGGCGGGACGGTTCGAGGACGTCCACCGGGAGCAGATACGGTGAGATAGCGCTCACAGGTCGTCCGTTCAGATGTCGCAGTGTAAAGATCAGTTCTTTGGCAACCCAAACGATCGAGGTGACGACCGCCGCCGACCCGGACCAGTTAACCCGCTTTCGCGCAGCGTAGATTATCCCGCCGCTTCTGCAGATATGCGCGAGCCCTGACCGCCGCGTATCGCCTTGCGCAATTGTGTTCGTTGCCAGAAACCCAAGCGTGCCTCCCTGTCTGGACAATTCGAACCCTCGTCGAAAAAAGAACGCGACGAGATCGGTTCTACCCGACGCATTTGCATATAGGTCTCGCAGCGACGATGAGTATCCTTCGATGTTAGCGTCCGCAAGCGTCTTGTTTCCGGCGTACGGAGGATTTCCTACGAATGCATCGAAGCCGCCGTTCTTGCCCACAAAGACTTCTGGAAATTCAATGTGCCAATGGAATGGAGCGAGTGGCGGCGACGCAACTCGCCGATCCCGAAGGCCGTCCCGATACTGATCGGTTTTCCCTCTCAGAGCAGCAGATGCATATTCAGTCCGCCTGGTTTCTCGTTCCCTGGCGTTCTGTCCTTCAAAAAACGCGAAGACTACGAGATCGCCGAAGAAACGCACGTCGGTGAGCGCGCGGTTCGCCTCCGACCACATCTGGTTCAGTTCGCGGTCGGTCACCTCGTCACCCGCCTCGCGGATCGCGCGGCGCAATTCGAGGTAGCGGTCGAGCGGCTCGCGCACGCCGAGGCCTTTGAGCAATGGCTGCGAATCGTCCCAATGAAAGGCTTCGAGCTGTCGCCGGGAGAGGCCGACCAGCGAGTCGCCGTGGCGCAGCGCGTGATCGACGAAGGTGAGCGAGTGCTCCTTCGCAAGCGTGACAAGCCAGAGCGAGACCTTGGCGAGATCGACGGCCATCGGATTGCGGTCGACGCCGTAGAGGCATCGCTGCGCGACGAGGCGGCGGGCGTGGACGACTTCGTCTTCGTCAGGCGGGATCTGCGGCATCGCGTCGTGCGCATGCCACGACTCGACGAGCGCGTCGCCTATCTGCCGGCAGGCTTCGACGAGGAACGCCCCCGAACCCATCGCCGGATCGCAAACCTTCAGCTCGAGGATCTGCTCGGGCTTCGGCGGGCGGTCGCCCTCGCCACGCAAGCGCATGAGGATCGGCTCGAGCGTCGTTCGGACGATCGGCTCGGTAAGTGATCGCGGTGTGTAGTGTGACCCGGATCGGCGCCGTTCCTCGCTCGGCTGCAGGACCATCGAGCCTGATGGGACGAGATCCGGTGTGGCTGCGCGGTCGATGACCTGCGCGAGCGCGGCGTGCAGCTCGTCGATCGTCTGCGCGGCCTTCACATCCTTCTTCACTCGATCGGTGAGCTTCCGGTCGGTTCGTTCTGAAATCCACTTGTCACGCATGTCGCCAGCCCCGAGTAGTTCCTCTAGGTCGATCCCCGTCGGCGCCCCCTGCTTCTTTGCCGCCTTGATCGCGACCGACGGGCCGGTGGTCCGCTCGAGACGGAAACCCATCATCGTCTCGTAGACCGAACCGATCTGCTCGACGTCCAGCGCGCGATAGGAGATCCGCTCTCCTTCGAGGACGAGGAGCTTCTCGAGGACGCGCCAGACCGTGCCGTCCGGTACGAGCGGCGGGTCGATCCGCTCGTGGATCTGCCGCGCGCTACCGAAGCGCCCTTCGAGAAAGGGATAACGGTCGGGATCGAATAGCACACCGTGACGTTTCGGCAGCTGCATCTTGCCGGCATCGGCGCCATCATGAACGATGCGGAAGAGGGCGAGGAGCTGGACCCATGCGCCGTAGCGCTCGTTCATCGTGTCGGGATAGAGCGCCGCATCCTCGCGCAGGCGCTCGTACAAACCGCCGAGCGAATAGCTGGGGAGATAGACCTCATCCTTCGGCAGCATGCCGCGCTCCTCGGCGTACTTTAGAAAGACGAGGCGTAGCAGCACAGTCAGAAGGCCGCGGTAGATCTCGTCCGGATGATCGGCGAGCGTGTATCGGAGAAGGTCGCCCTTGGTCCGGTCATTCGCGTGCTGGAAGCCCCGCAGCAACTCGTAGAGCGCGTGCAGCACCTGTTCGGCGAGCCGCTCGCTCACTTCGTTCTGAAACTTTCGGCTGTCGTCGAGGAGCGCGGCCAGGCGCTGCTGCCGAGGAAGCGCGAGAAGGCGCTCCTGGCTGAGGAGAAGCTTCATTGCCGTCGCGATTGGTCGGCCGGCAGTCTGCAACATGTCGGCAACGCTGAAGTCGAGCCAGCCTGAGCTCTCACCCGACGGCGCGGAGAGGAGGCGGATCGCCGTTCCGTTGAAGAGAAGTCCCGCGGCCACGCCCGTTTTCCGCAGCAGCCGCTCCATCCGGCTGTGCTCCGACATCTCCAGCGAGCCACCGCGGCGGACCGCCCGGTCGAACGGCGCTCCAGTCTCGAGCTCCCGGACGAGCAATTGCCACTCCGGTCTTCCACTCTGCGGCTCGAGCTCGCGCACGGCGAAATCGCATGTGACGAGATCGCCCTCGACAATGAACTGGAGTTCGTCAGGAACGGGACTCTCGTCAGTGCCGGCGTACGCCTTCGCCGAGAAGCTCCATCCGAGAACGGTGCTTGCGAACGATCGGAAGTCCGGGAGGACTGTGACAGGATCCTTCTTCGGATCAGGAGAACGCTCGACGACCAGCTCGCGAAGGCCACGCTGCGTATCAGTATCGTTCCGCTGAAGGTTCGCGCCGGCGCGCACGAGAGCGGGCGCTGACACGACAAGGCCGGTCGGCTGCACGAAGCCGAGCCATTCGAGATGCGCTAGAACCGCCGGATCGAGTTTGGCCACGGTCAGTTGCTCTCCGGCCAGAGATAAACGAGACCGACCGGCTCGATCCGCGTGACGCGAACCTGATAAAAGTCGCGGATGCGCCGCGGCTCGCTCTCGAGATCGCGATCGAACTGGTCGATGCGCGTGCGCCACGATTTGATGTTCGCTTCCAACTGGCGCCGATCTTCCTCAGCCCATCCGAGGGTGAGCTGATCGACGGCATGCCCCTGCTTTTCGAGCTCCTCTTTCACGCGGGCTCGCTGCCTTTGAAGCGTCTCCCGCAGTTCCTTCTCTTCCTGTTCTCCCCGCTTCTTCAACCTGTCGATCGCGAGGGCAGCCAGCTCTTCGGCTCGCGGCTCGAGCTTGGGCAGCAGCTCCTCGACGTCCTGCGGTGCGGCGTCGAGGAGGCGCTGCCGGATCGTCTCGTTCGGCTCCTCGCCGTAGCTCGAGAGCGCCTCGTCGAGAAGGTCGAGCGTCTTCGCCTCCGCTTCGCGCGCGTACGGCGTGAGCGGCCCTTTGCGCTGCGACGGATCGACCCATCGCGCGGTTAACGGAACGATCTCCTCCTGGAGCCGCTCCGCGCCCGTCCCGTAGAGCGAGAGACGCCCGAGAAGGATCACGCGCGGAATCGCATCCCTGCTCTGGGCAAGGCAGGCGCGCGACAGGTCATGATGAATGAACCCCTGAGAGCGGAAGCGAGCGAGAAGCCGTTGCGCGACGCGCTGCTCGAGATGGAGGTGGACGATGTCCTCGGTCAGCTCGCCTGCGTCCTCGAATACCACGGGACGGATCGGAGCTTCCTTGCGCCACTCCGCAAGCTTTTGGTCGCGCTTGCGCGGCACGCGGAGCGTGTCCAGGGTGGAGAGCCAGCTCGCGTCGGTGTCTGGCTGCCTGTCGAGCGATGGAAAGCGGTAGACGGAGCGCCCGTCGTCGTCCGTTTCGGGACGGAGACGATCGCCTCCAAGGATCTCGAGGGAACAGGAGAGCGCGTCGCGAAAGGAGCTTTCCTTGAAGCGAACCCAGTTGCGCGAGCGATCGAGAAGCGTCTGGCAGTTTGCGATCTGCGCCTTCAGATCGTCCTGACGTTCGCGCGATTCCTCGAGCTCTTCTTCAGTGATCCGCTTCTTTTCGGCGTCGAGGTCGGCGGTGTCGATCTCCTTCGCGATCGCGTCAACGTCGCGGTGCCGTATGCCACCCTTCAGGCGACGTTCGATGTCGTCGTCGATCACTTTGGAAAGGCTCCCGAGCTCTTTGCGGATCGTGTCCGTTTTCCTGACGAGCACTTCCAGAACACGATCTTCCGCGCGCTGGGGAAGAACGAAGTAGTGGCAACGCACTTCGGGCGCGTTCTGCAACTTGCGGTCGATCCGTCCGTTGCGCTGCTCGATCCGTCCGGGGTTCCAGGGGAGGTCGAAATGGAAAAGGTCGGCACAGTGCGCCTGGAAGTTGAGCCCCTCTCGTGCGGCGTCGGTGGCGAGGAGAATGCGGAGCGGCTCCTTCGCAGGATCGGTATTGAATCGCCGCTGGATCTCTTTCCGGTTTGCGCTGCTTGTGAGACCGTCGATCACCTCGATGCGCTCGTCGGCTCGATCAGTTCCTTCGATCGCATGCTCGAGGACCTGCTTGAGGTACCGCTTCGTCCCTTCCCTGTTCTCGGTGAAGATGAGCACTCGGCGATCGTTCCACTCCGGCGCGGGTCCCTTCACTCGCTCGCCGTACTGCGGAAGTCCGGAGCAGAGGTTCTCTCGGATCCAGTCGATGAGGCGACGGGTCTTGGCGTCAGGGAGGTGCCGCGTGCTTTCGGCGATCTGCTGCATCTTCTCGAGAAGCGCCTGCTCCTTCTGCCAGAGAGCTTCGGCTGCGGCGTCGTGTGGCGCTTCCGATTCGGCGGCCGCAGTGACTGCTTCGATATCCGCCTTCTCTGCCGCCTCGAGCTCCTCGCCTGTCCATTCGGCCCGCTCGTCGTCGGCGTCGGGAGCGCTCGTGAACTGATCGAGATCGACGGCCGGCTTCGCGCTCTTCTCCCACTGCCGCGCGACGGTGGCGCGATGAACCTTCAGGCTTCGCGCGAACGCTTCGATCGAAGAGAGCAGGCGCTGCTGGAGTCCGACGACGAGAAGACCAGCGGCGTTCTGGGTTCGTTTGGACGTCGAGGCGAAACGCTCCTCGCGTACGGAGCGGTACTCGTCGAGCAGCGTCGAGAGGACCAGTTCTGGCGCATCCGAAGGGAGGCTGTCGATGGCGATTCGTTCAACCTTGCGAATCGGAAACCCGCCCTGGACCTCGCGGATGTCTTCCTTGATTCGGCGCACCATCACATCCTCGAGCGCCTTCTTCCCGCGAACCTTCACGCCTCGGGTGAAACGGTACGGGTCGAGAAGCTCGAGGAGTGTCGAGAAACTGCTCGAGTGTCCGTTGTGTGGGGTTGCAGAGAGAAAGAGACGATGCTCGAAACGGGCCGCGAGATCGCGCACGGCACGCGTGAATTTTGTCTCGATGCCGTACCTGCCGCCGCTCGACGGAGCGGCATGATGGGCTTCGTCGAGGATGAGGAGACTCCCGGCCATCATCGGGCCCAGCCACTCCCTCATCGGATCGGAGTAGACGGGATCAATCAGAAGATTGTGCGAAATGAGGAAGCGGCTGTGCGTGCGCCAGGGGTTCACACCGAACCCGCGCTCGCGGCGCACTTTCGCAAGGTATGCGCGGTCGATGATCTCGAAGACAAGGCCGAAGCGGTCTTCCAGTTCTCCCTTCCACTGATCGAGAACGGATGCGGGAGTTGCGACGACGATCGCCTTCGCCTTCTTGCGAAGAAGCAACTCACGCGCGATCAGCCCCGCCTCGATCGTCTTTCCGAGGCCGGTGTCGTCCGCGATGAAAAGATTGACGCGAGGAAGACGCAAAGCCTTCCGGAGCGGCTCCATCTGATACGCCTCGATCTTGATGCCTGCGCGGAACGGAGCCTGGAACAGATTCGGATCCGTAGCAGTCACGCAGTTCCAACGTAGGGTGTGAAGGAAAGCCGCGAAATACCGAGGAGCATCGAATCCCTTCGCTCCGAGATCGTCCCAGCCTTCGTCGTCGAGAATGCGGCGATCGAGCTCATAGTCCCAGAAGACCTCGAGCGTCTGTCCCTGGTTGTCGTCATCAGCGCAGGCGAGGCGGACGAGCGCCGTGCCTCCCGGCTTCTCGGGGGGGATCACTTCTTCGACGAGCCAGCGGCGCGAACGCACCTGAACCAGCTCACCGACTTCGGGAGGGCGTTCGGGCAGGTTGCGCAAGCTGAAGGCGTTGTCAGTCACGCTTCACCACGGAGGCCGGGTTCCAGAAACAGTAGGTTTGCATTGGATGGGAAGCATAGCGTCTGGAGGCGGCGAGAGGAAATGGGAGCGAAGATTAGCTCTGTAATTGACTTGGCGGTTTCTGTCGAAACCAGATCCAGCCTTCTTTCTCAGCGACTTCCCGCTCCTCCGAAGAAGGGACACGACAGTTTCCTGCAAGGAAATCGGCAGCAGCCAGAACACAGACGGCTGCGTCGAGTGCGTCGGCACTCTGAAGAACGGCCTCGCGGACCGCGCGCAGGTCAAGTGACCGGGCGAGCGCCTCCACCATCAATACGCGGGCTTCCCTGTCCTTCTCAATGGGCTTCTTATACGACCGATGGTTCACGCCCAACCGTCGAAGCGTCGCAGCGGGATAGACCTCGATCGCCGATATGTCCGCCATCTCCTGATGATTCCAGGCAAGTGCGACTGGTCTCTCAAGTCGCTCACGAATGCTACCGAGCAAGGACAGGGCCGCGGCCGCAGTCCGCGCGATTCGATCTGCGCCGACATCGAGCGGCTGTTGACCGGTTTCTCTCTTGACGATGATGTCGGTCGTGCGGCGAAACAACGCATGTCCGTATGAAGACAGTTCAGCTCCCGCGCGGTGGTTGATCAAAACAGCGCCAAGGGCCGATGGCCACCCGAGCGGAGCGTCGAAGGCAAGGATGGTCTTGGCTTCTTCGGCGAATTCGCATACGACGTCAGCGGGAGAGCGCTTCCCACACTGAATCGCGTCGGTTACGCGAACTAAGCCCTCGTCAACGTAGCCTCGTGCGACGGCGACGTTCTTTTCGTCGACCGCGCAATCGATGCCGATGATTTGCCAAGGAGTCATGGGGTGAGGCTACACGAGATGCACCGGGCTTGGTACTGCATGGCATCAGTCAAATCCACTGTCAGAAGAAGGGATCTGGGCTTGCAATCCCGGTGAGCGAAGGAGGCAGCGCGATTCGAGAAAGTCGCAACTCTACTCTGTGAGGAGTATCGACACGCCGATGAATGCGGCTGTTACCATTTGACCAAGCTTATGTCCAAAACTCCTCCCCAACACGACGGTTTGTACTTCTCCCGACTTTACGAGGCAGTTCGATTCCCTATTGGGTCAACCGAACGACCTGGGCTCCGGCGGGGGCAACGAGCGGCCCTCCACGCCATCGCATCGTACTTCGCTCTACGCGATCAACCCGCCGTCGTGACCATGCCTACTGGTTCGGGGAAAAGTGTCGTCCTTGCACTCGCGGCAGCGTTGACCCGTGCGCGGCGAGTGCTCGTCATCACACCTAGCCGGCTTGTTCGAAGTCAGCTCGCCGAGGAATTCAGCACCTTCCGACAGATCCGGGCAGCAGGGGCACTACCTGACGACGCTCCTTTACCCTCGGTGAAAGAAGCCGATCATCGCCTGAGTACTGCGGAGGCTTGGGCGGAACTCGAGAACTACGATGTGGTTGTCGGCACACCAATGTGCGTTAGCCCTGCGCTAGAGAAAATCGCATCGCCGCCCGCTGACTTCTTCGATCTTATCTTGATGGATGAAGCACATCACAGTCCGGCAACGACCTGGCGTGAGATTCTCGCTGCCTTCCCTAGCGCTCGGAAATTGCTAGTCACCGCGACGCCTTTCAGACGGGACCGAAAAGAGATCAAGGGAACATTCATCTTCGACTATCCCGTAAGGCAGGCATACGAAGACGGAGTCTTTGGGTCGGTAGAGTATCGATCGATCGAGGATCGTGGCCCGCAACAGAACGATGTGGCGATCGCCAAGGCGGCAGAAGAGATCTTTCTGGAGGACCGGGTCGGCGGTCTGGATCACTACCTCATGGTGCGAACGGACTCCAAAGCGCGTGCCTCCGAGCTCGCGGGGCTGTATGCGACAGAGACGAAGCTCATACTCAGGCCCGTCCATAGCGGACTCTCGCTGAAGGTCGTCAAGAAGACAATCGAAGCATTACGAAGCAAAGATCTCGACGGCATCATCGCCGTCGACATGCTTGGCGAGGGCTTCGACTTTCCAAACTTAAAGATCGCGGCCGTTCATAGCCCACATAAATCGCTGGCGGCGACACTCCAGTTCATTGGCCGCTTCGCGCGCACCGGAGGCCCGACAATCGGACAGGCAAAATTCGTGGCAGTGCTTCAGGAAATCAAGGGCGCTGTACGGGATCTCTACGACGAAGGCGCTGAGTGGCAAGAGATTATTCCGATGCTCAACGATGAGCGTGTACAGGACGAGCTCCAAACGCGTAACATCTTGAGTAGCTTTAGACCTGACACTCGTCTCTCTGTGGACGATGAGACGGAAGACTTGTCGCTGTACGCGATTCGGCCGTATAGCCACGTGAAGATCTACGAAGTCGACCCGCAGCTCGATATCACAGCCGACGTGCAGCTGACGCAGGGTCTTGAAATCAGGCATCGTGAGTTGAGTGAAGACAAGACCGCCGTCATTTTCATTACGAAGGAGGAAGTGCAGCCGAAATGGGCGCCTCCCGGCCGCTTTACGAAAATCGAGTACGACCTATTCATCGTGTACATCGATAGGGCGACAGGCTTCCTATTCATCTGCACTTCCCGCCGTCGTGAGCTTACCTATCGTCACCTCATTTCCCAGTATACGGGTGACCGGAACAGGATCCTGGCGGTTGACGTGATCAATCGAGTCCTGAACGACATCACCAAGCCGGAGGCGTTCAGCGTTGGAATGCGTGCGCGAATGCACACCTCCGCCGAGTCTTACCGAATCATGGCCGGCTCCAACGCGGCAAAGGCGATCAAGCCTAGCGACGGGAGGATGTACCACCGAGGCCACGCGATGTTCCGTGGCCAGGAGGGGGGCGCCGACGTGACAATCGGTCTCAGCAGCGCATCAAAAGTCTGGACGAACGCCTATCTCCAGATCCCCCACCTCTTGCGATGGTGTAGTCACGTGGCGTCTAAGCTGGCCAATAAGAAGCCGTCGCATTCGCCTTCAAACTGGGACTACCTTCCCATGTCGAAACGAATCGACAACTTGCCAAAGCTACGCGCAATTGCTGCAGACTGGGAGGAAGCTGTCTATCTTGATCCGCCAATCCTACGGTTCATTGCGGACGGTACGGTGCGAGAGGTGTCCCTCCTCGACTGCGATCTCGTGATCGATGAAGATCAACCAGTGGATACGATTCGATTCTCCGTTGTGTTGGACGACCTTCACTGGCCCTTTGAGTTCGCACTGCGCCCCGAGCCAACCGTCACAGCGGTGGGTTGGGACAAGGATGATGGGCCTACGGTTGAATGGGAGAACGAACAGCTTCCGCTCACTGACTTTGTGCGGGTCCTTATGCCGACCTTCTATTTCGCAGATTTCTCGACCCTGCGGCGAAATGAGTATCTTCGCGCGGTCACAGACGGCCTCGTGTTTCCTCGGGAACGCATCGAAGTCGTGGACTGGGCTTCGCATCACGTCGACATTCGTGCAGAGCGAGAGAACCCCAAGGAGGGTCACGACTCGATTCACTCGTACCTGCTCCAGCGACTCAGTGACGAAGGACACTCTGTCGTTGTGTACGATGACGGGAGCGGCGAGATTGCAGACTTTGTGACAATCAACGAGAAGAACAATGTCGTTCGAATCGGATTGCACCACGCGAAGGCAACGAAAGAGAAGAAGGCAGGACAGCGCGTGGCGGACGTCCATGAGGTCTGTATGCAGGCAGTGAAATGCATGCGCTGGACTGTACCACCGGCAAAACTCATCGATCGGTTGCTTGCGCGATGCCTCGACATCGAAGATAGGCTCGTCGTCGGCACGCGCGACGATTTAAAGCGACTTCGTAAGGAAGTCGAGTCCAAGGAAGTTCGCTATCAAGTCGTGATCGTGCAGCCAGGCATTTCGTTCTCTGGGTTTGGTCCGGACACGATCGCCATGCCGCTCGCAGCCGCCGAGGATTTCCTCCGCAGTGCGGGAACTTTCGAGGAGATGATTGTCGTTGGCTCGGCATAGGCCCATCGATGACGTTGCTGTCTCGCCAGACGACGTTACGATGTTTGCTTAACATCACTCCCTATGCAGGGTCAGATCGAACTAAGACAAGAGAGAACGATCACGGTCCTCGAGACATGCGCACGTCGAACTGTTGCAGGGTACCCGCGTCCCAGTGCCTGGGCGTCTTGTAGAATCAGTCCCCTATGGCCCGTTCCTTTCGCCTTCTCGTTCTCGTCTCCCTTCTCCTCTTCTCCCTCCCCCTCGCCGCCACCCCTTATGGTGAAACGGCGATGCTCGTGCTCGAGGCCGACGTCGCGAAGCTCGATGCGGCGTTGATCGGGGCGATCGATAGTCCTTCGGCGGATGTTCGTGTTGCGGCGGCGCGGGTGGCGGCGGTGCGGGATCGGAAGGTGCTGCTGGAGAAGATCGAACCGCAACTCGCAACCGAGAGTGACATCAATGTCGCGCGCGAGCTCGTGCGCGCGGCGATTCTGCTCGGCGGTCGCGATCTCGTCACGCCGGCTCTCGCGGCGAGCGCACGCTTCGACCATCGCCTCGATGGTCCGATCGCCGTCGCCGTGGCACGCCTCGGAGCCGGTGAGGCGATCCCGCTCTATTTCTCAACGCTGAAGAACCTGGAGTCGACGCCGCGTACGAACTTCTTTCGCGTCGCGCTTTGGGGGACGCCCGTGCTCGTCACGTCGACGGCCGCGCGGATTCTCGGCACCGGCGACCCGGCGGCATGGAAGGCTCTCATCGGCGCGCTCGACGAATCGTCGATGCACCTCGAAGCAGGAGTCCTGCGCGTCGCGCTCGGCCACCCCGACGAGGAGATCCGCGAGAGCACGATCAATCTCTCCGTCACGTCACTCACCGATCCGCAACAACGGGTCGATGCAAAGGCGAAGGAGGTTCTGGCGGAACGGTTCGAGATCGAGGCAACGGAACCGGCCAGGATCTCGTTTCGGCGCGAGCTCGCGCGGCGGCTCGCCGGCGGGAAGGCTTCCACGCGCGCGGACTGGCTGGAGTGGATCGCGACTGCGGAAGGGACGGATTTTCTTCGCCGCAGCGAAGCTCTCCTGCAAGTGCTGAGCAGCGAAGAAGTGAGCTCGATGCTGCCGGATGAGAAAAAGTCCGGGCGAAGAGGGCAGAGACGCTCGTCGGTGCCGATCAACCCGGTCATCGCCGCACCGTTCTTCGCTCCGTCCGTTCTCCCTTCCGGGATGGCAGCCGCGGTTCTCGCCGAGACTGGATGCCGCCAGCAATGGGTCGGCCTTGGCGAGGTCAGCGTCGACCGGCAGGGCCGAGTGCAGACGCTCGCGATCGGCGAGGTCGAAACAGACTCGCGCTGCCGGCGCGCTCTCGAAGCAGTCACGCGCCTCTCCCTCACCTACAACCGATCGATCACGAGTCCGATGGCGACGGACAACGCGGTTTTCATCAAGCCTCGCGGCGGTGACCTATGCCTCGACGAGGGACCGGTCCCCACTTCGCAGGAGTCGGACTTCGAGGCGTGCATCCCCTACCGATTCTCGGACGATACGATGGCGTGCAAACCGCCGGTCGTCCGGAAGCGCGTCGAGCCGCAGTTTCCTCTGAGCGCACGAAGGGCGATGACGGGCGGCCGCAGCTCCACGATCATCATCGAGGCGCTCATCAACGAGACGGGATGCGTGCGCGAGGCGCATCTGGTTGGCCAGTCGCCATACGGAGAGCTCAACCGCGAGGCGCTGCTCGCGCTGCTGCAGTGGAGGTTCGATCCGGGAGAGACGAATGGGGTGGCGATTCCGGTGGTGTTCAAGTTGTCGGTGAGTTTTATGACGCGGTAGGGGGGTCTGGCGCCCCTGCCGGGGCGCTGACATTGGGTTGTGTGGGGTGCGGTTCCGGCGGGTGCGCTTCGCTTCCCGCCGGCTACCGTCTGAGCGCGCCTCCGGCGCGGGGTTCGCGCGACGGCGACGGCAACGGAAACGGC
>JBGTDX010000102.1:0-2617 GCA_041748075.1 Thermoanaerobaculia bacterium | reverse complement strand
TTCGACGACTTCCTCGAGGAAGCGGACTACGCCGTGATCGAAGACGCATATCGCAGGGCGGGCCGTGCGATCAGTCCGGATCTCGCGACGTCGTACAGCGACTACCTGGCGCGGAGCGAAGGCGATGCGGACGACATGGAGACCGCTCTCATCGATGCGCACGTCACGATTGGCGCTCTGGGATTGGTTCCCGGCATCCGAGAGACACTTGAGGCTGAGGCCGAGAAACTCGCGAACCAATGGCTCACTCGCTTCCGGGTCGCCGCCAACGATGTGGAGAGCAATGGCACCGTTCTCGAAGAAATCGTCGAGGCCGGTTTCGCGACACGTCTTGGCCAGTCTTGTTACGATTTTCCCCACGGGCTCGATCCGTTTTGCCGAACCGTCGCGCTCGTCGTGGCAAGGCATAGCATAGGTTGTCGGAACATCCGGAATTTTGCGCGACACTGCGTAGCCGCAAACGGCAGCCCCGATGTTTCGGGACCCTTCTAGCCGGCCTGATCTCGCCCTTCTTCGATCATCTCGCCCGCTTCTTCGCGATCTGCTCGGTCCGCTTCGGGTGCGTCCTGGACGGCTTCGGCCTTGGGCTCGTATTGCAGTTCTGCCAAAACCGGAAAGTGATCGGATCCGATGTTTGGAAGACGCTTCAGCTCGACGAGCAAAAAGGAATCTTCGTGAAAGATGTGATCCAGAGGCCATCTCAAGAGCCTGTGTCCCGCATGAAAGGTGTTGAACATTCCGCGACCTCGGCGCGGGTCTAACGCTCCACTCATTCGCTGAAAAAGCCGTGTCGTGTGGGACCAGGCGACGTCGTTGAGATCGCCGGCCACGATGGATGCTCGCGGCGATGTCTTCATCTCCTTTGCCACCAGGAGGATCTCAGCGTCGCGCCTGCCGCTATCGTGGTTGGGGTCCGGCGGACGCGGATGTACGCCGTAGAATTCGATCCATGTCCCGGAAGGGAGGCGTACACCCGTCCGGATCGACGGGATCTTGTCCGAGACTAGATACCGGACCTCCTCGGAGTCGATCTCAAACTTCGAGAACAGCTCCATTCCGTAATAGTTATCCTGAGGCTGCTTGATCCGGTAAGGGTAGACGGAATCCAGCGATTCGAGTTGCGTGTGCCACCAGTCGTCCGTTTCGACCACCAGCAACAGGTCGGGATCGACGTCGCGAACGACCTGAAGCAGACGTTCGGCGTTACGGTTCTCCATCAAGACGTTCGAGATCATCACCCTGATGCAATTCTCGGGATGCCTTGGGGACGCATCCCGGACCTGCCTGCCCGCCAGCACCGTGAATGGATAAATGCGGAAGATTTGCAATCCCAAGGCCGCTGCAACCGCGGCGACATAGACACTGTCCCACACGTCCCTGATCCCGAACAGGAGCAAATACGAGAGCAGCAGAAAGACCAGCGCCGCAGTGATTTGAAGCCGCGGGAAATCACTGGTACGCATCCACCATCGGAAGCTTCGGATAAGCGGAAAGATCGTCACGATGACGAAGAAAACGGCGAATGCCCAGAATAGTGGTTTCACGATTTGACCATCCGCTGTTTTGATATCGACGGATCGAGTTCATTTGGCATCAGGTTGGCCTGTTCGGTTCGATGCTATCCGTTTTCGCTTCGGGAACCTGCTCAAGCAGCCGGTACTCGCTCTCTGTCAAGACCTCCTGTGCCCTCGAGCGGAGATCGGCAACCATGTCAGATGCCGGACCCGCGAACGTGTCGGGCGCAATCTCCGCCAGCGCACTCAGCGCCTTCCGAACCCGGAGTTGGACCTCTACGTTCGAGGCGCCGTCCCGAATGATCGGCCTGAAGGCATCCACGATGAGCTCTTGCGGGGTTATAGGTGGCACAAACACCGCTTCATGTTCTATTTTCAACGGCACGTCCTCCTTCCAGCGCGAGAGTATCCGCACCAGTCGCCCGATCACGCTGATCGCGGTGCCGGGGTCATTGACCGCGGGCGAGAGCGCGCGGGATGCTATTTCGGAGATGACGATCAGTCCGAAGCGGGGATCCTGCTGGAAGCTTCGCTCCGTGCCGACAATAAAGGCCTTTCGCAGCGCCTTCAGCGCCTCCGTGTCGCTTATCTCCCGCTCGATATGGAGGAGCGGGCGTGCCGGGTGCACGAATGACCCGGGCAAAGCATTGAGCCAGACTTTGATCTTCAGGCTCTGCGCGACAGAATTCAACTCGCCGATATCGACATGCAGAACATATCCAGCTTCGCAGGAGAGAACGGGAACACAGCTGCTCGGGATACCGGTTAGGAGAGGTCGACCTCCGAGATACGGGTTTACGAGCCGGTCCTCGAGTGACGTGACTGCCACCGCTTCCACGCGATCCAGCGTGTCGCCCATCCTGCCGAAGGTAATGAGGTGGCTGATCCACCGCAGCAGTGTCACGACAACCAGCGCAATCACGGCGGCGGTTGCCACGAACAGGACGAGACGGCCAGCGCTGTCATAATACCCAGCTTGAAGCGCGATGATTCCAACCAGGCTGAACAGGAAGGCGCCTAGGAAGGTCGCAAGAACATTCTGCGCGGTTGGGTCTTCCTGAAGGATCGCCGTCGCCCGCGGGGTCGCGGTGCTGGCGGCCGCC
>JBGTDX010000101.1:0-12363 GCA_041748075.1 Thermoanaerobaculia bacterium | reverse complement strand
GGCAGCGCTTCCCGCCGGCTCGCACGCGGCCTCCAACGCTTCCATGGCTGTGTCGATGTCTGAGAAGTCGGAGTACGTGAGACGCTCCATGCTGAATCAAAACCTCCCGCCTGTCGCCGGAAGCCACGCCGACAAACGGTAGATGAAGTTTCTGCGCCGTCGCTCTCACCGGCGCCAACCCGCACGCTCTGAAGTATAGCGCTCGCGATGTAGTCCCGAGCGGGTTGCCGTCCGGTGCAGCGCTGAGTCAGGCGCCGGCTCAGAACTCCGACCAGTTGATCCGGTCGGGCAGCACCGCAGACTTGCGGGGTGTCACGCCGCGCCAACACGTATCATTGACACTCCGCCAGCTGCTGAGAATACGAAGGAAGCGAGAATGCATCATGACCAAACACCGAATCTACTCAACGAGTGTCGCGAGCGTCTATCCCCATTACGTTGCGAAGGCGGAGAAGAAAGGGCGTACGCAATCAGAGGTCGATGAAATCTTCCGGTGGTTGACGGGCTACAGCCAAGGGGAGCTGCAAGCGCAACTGAAAGCTCGGACCGATTTCGAGACCTTCTTTGCCGAAGCTCCCCGGCTGAACCCTGCCCGGAGCTCGATCAAAGGTGTGATCTGCGGAATCCGAATCGAAGACATCGAAGAACCGACGATGCGGGAGATCCGTTATCTCGACAAGCTGATCGATGAGCTAGCGAAGGGAAAGGCAATGGAGAGAATCCTGCGGAAGTGACGGGGCGCCTGACGTTCGTGCGTTCACCAGCGCGAACCGCACGCCGAATGGTATACAGCTGGAGACACAGCAACGCGCGGTTCGCGTCCGGTGCAACCGCTAGTTAGCCGCCGGGCGCGCCAATAGTTGATCTGCGGCGGAAACAACCGCACCCATACACGCGCCAACACGACCTACCAAGAGAAACCACCCAAACAGATTATCGTACATGCGTAGTTTGACAATTCTCGCGTTGTTCCGGCGTCGCGTGAAGAAGCCGTGGATACCACGCCAGTGGCACACTGATGTTGCGGCCATCGAGGGGCTCGATGAACAGACTCTGTCTCAAAAACCTTCCAGCTTCCAGATGCCGCCGCGGGATCGGCCGGTGACGAAGGCGAGCCGGTCCCCGCCTGGATGGACGCGGATGTCATGCCCCGAACAGCACCCACCGTCGCCCATGATGAGTACGGCCGCCTCGTTCCCGTTGACCGAGACGGACCAGAGCCCGCTCGGATCGCCGTCCGCTGGCACCAGGACGAAAAGGAGCCGCGACCCGTCAGGCGTCCAGGTGACCGGTGAGGTCGGTCGGTACTCGCGAGTCGCACGGTACACCGCCCGTGCATCGCCGAACTGCGAGGTCGAAGCCACCCACAACGTGACCGCACCATCGGCTGAATCTCGCGCGAGGTAGGCGACCTCCTGCCCGTCGGGGGAGACGGCCAGGGACTGGCGAATGACACCGCGAGCTGTAGCAACCACCCGTTCCTGTCCGCTGCTCAAATCGAGCGCGATCAGATCGCTCGTCCCTCCGCGGACTCTGGGCGACCGAAACACGAACAGCGTACCGCCGTCAGATGCGACCTGGAACCACTTCAGGTCCGAGCCCCAGTTCCATTCATCAGGGGAAATGCGACTGTAGCTTCCGTCACGAGGGTTCATCCGGTGGATACCGAAGCGACCCTTCTCGGATCCGAACAGATAGATCTCATCCTCGCTGACCCAGTTGAGGGTGCCGTTGCTCGTGTGCAGCATGGGTAGCAGTGGAACCTCGTACAGCTTCTCACCGTCTGCCGATCGGATCACCAGAAGCTCATCGAGTCCTCGGCTGGAGTCATGTATGAAGTACGCCAGCCGACTACCGTCAGGAGACCAGTCCATGCTCAAGCTGCTCAGAAGGGGCGGATCTTGAACCGGCTGCGGAGGCGCGAGCACCCGTCCTGCCTCCGGGTCCACCACCGCGACGTGGACCTGAAGCGCCTCGGTCACGGCGCCGTACGCATAGCCCCCCTCTACAAATCCCAGCGGAGCCAGTCCAGGCATATCCGACCGGAGAAGCTCCGGCTCCCCTGGAATCATCCCATCCCGAAGCGGCAACCGCCACACGCCAGGCGTGCCACCGCGGTCGCTGTGAAACAGGATCCCGCTTCCGTCCGGGATCCAGCCCAGGAGCCGGTTTACGCTGGAGCCCGAGACGAGGGTCACCTCTCGCCCCCCGTCAACACCCAGGGCGTAAATGTCTCGACCAGGTTCCTCGAGGTCCGGGCGATAGTCGTATGCCACGTATTCCCCGTCCGGTGACCAGTAGGCTCTGGGGTACGCCTGATCCCCTCCTGGCGCCAACCAGCCCAACGTCTTCAGGACTCGTACGGAGCCATCGTCGACGGAGACGATCCTCAGCTGCCAGTTCAAATCCGGTCCCCTTGCGGCCACCAGGATGTGATCGTCTGACGGAGACCAGTCCAGCGGATCGACGTAGTACAGTTCTCGACTAGCTGGAACGAGTACGCGCGATGGGGTTCCATCCGTACTCATGAGTCTCAGCTCGTGCCTGTCTTCCTCGTAGAGATACCAAGAGACGGCCAACTCACGGCCGTCCGTAGAGAACGAAGACGTCCATGCGTAACGCCCATCATCATAGCCACTGCCTGTCAGGTCGCGTCCCTCACCCGTCTCGATGTCCACGAGCAGGAGATCCCCTGATTCCCAGTTGACATCAGAGAAGTAGCGACCATCAGGGCTGATGTCACCCAATGCGAAATTCGGAGCATCCCCGGACCAAAGTAGCCGTGTTTGCACCGAGGGGCTCACAGTTGTCGCGCTGCACCCGACGGACCCAAGGGCCAGAGAGAGGCATAAGATCATTCTTTTCATTCAGCGCCACCACTCCTCAGCGGCCCGCATGTGCTGTTGCTGCAAGTGCTGCGTCAGGCCCCCTTCGGCCCGTGGGGACGCAGCTACACCCCGCTATTCCAGATGTCGATATGCCAGCGCCACCGACCTTCCTCCTGCCGCCAGACCACCACATACTTCACATCGACCCGCTGGTCCGCTCCCAGGGTAAGCGTCGCTCTCCCAATCTCATGGGCATGATCGCCCTGAACGTCCAACTCGACCGTAGAGAGTTCGACGCGCTGGATGCCAAGCTGCTCTACCGCAGCAGTCCAGAACTGTGCGATATCCTCGCGTCCCCTCACCATGGGCGCATCGGGCGGAAGAACACGTGCCTCTCTTGTGTAGACTCCTTCCACTGCACCAATGATGTCCCCTGCGTTGAAGGCTTTCTCAAAATGCCGGTTGGTTTGTTCAATGCCGTCCCGCGCGCCGGTGGGTCCTCCAGTGGTCTCGGCCATAGCGTTTCCTCCCGTGTGTTGATTAGTAGCAGTCTACCGTCAGAAGAGTGGTGGGTAGCACGTTTTGCGGCCCAACGTCCCTGCGGTTCCCGCTGGAGCAAGGTGCTGGAGCGCCACCTGGTGCGCTCCGAATCGCGGCATCCTGACTCCGTCAGGCTGAGACTCGACCGGATCGTCGAGACGCACCGCACCCCCATCGCCATTTCGGCCAGCGCAAGGGATGTAAACACCTTGGTTACCGATCCGATCTCGAAGATGGTGCGTTCGTTTACTGGCGCTCCTCCGCGCGAGTAACGGTGGACGACGTGGACCGCGGCTGAGTCTGATGACATCACTATGCGAGCGTATCGGCCTAACACCGCAGTTCACCGGCGTCAACCGCACACCGAACAGTATAGAGCTCGAGACACAGCAACGCGCGGTTCACGACCGGTACAACCGCTAGATAGCCGGCGGGATGGACTCGCCGTGCGTTCACCGCGTATCGAACTCGATTGCTCACTTGGGCACTTGAATGTCGACAATGCGCAGGTGCGGATCCGAGACCAGACGATGGTAGGCGATCCACCGGCTGTCGGGTGAGAAGGTCAAACCAGCGGCCGCTGCCCGGGACGTGAGGCGATCCGGCCCATCGCCGCCCGTGCCCACGCTCCAGATCTCGCCATCTCTGCCGAGGTAGGCTACGCGTGATCCACGAGGAGCCCAGACCGGACTGTCCCCGCCATCCACGGTCAGCTGTCGCGGATCGTCGCCGTTGAAGGACACGACCGAAATCCCCCGACGATTCGCGAAGGCGATGGAGTCTCCATCGGGAGCCCACGAGTATGCGTAATTGATCAGCGCCGACACGTCCCAGCGCTTCCCATCGTCGAGAGAGAGGGCCCGCACGCGCAGCGGCGCGCCGCCCACGTAGGCAACGACGCGAGGTTCGCCAGTCGGTCGCCACGTAGGCAGTCCTTTCCAGGGGTCGTCCCAGGCACCTGTGCTCGATAGCTTGCGGCGCTCGCCATCGGGGACCGAGACCGTCCATAGCTCATTGTCGTGACCTGACACGAACAGCAAGGCGTCGGACCCTCCGGCCCAATCGAACCCGTCGCCGCTTATCGCGCCCATTCCCTGCGTCAGGACGCGCGGTTCACCGCCGTCCGCCGATACCACCCAGAGTTCGAGCGACGACTGAGGATCCGGAGCGCGGCCGGCAAAATATGCAATCCACCTGCCGCTCGGTGACCACTGGGGGTACATCTTGCTCGTCAGACTGTCGCGTGTGAGCCGGCGCGACTGCTGTGTCTCGAGATCCATCACGAACAGGTCATTCGCCGGGCCTAACGCACCGGTCGCGTAGACGAGGTGCCGCGCATTCGGCGAGAAGGAGCGCAGGGATTGGCTCCAGGATACGTCGCGCGCAGCAAGCCCAGACTCGCCTCCGGTCGCCGCAACGACGTACAGATCGTGCCGGTCGACCGTGGTGTTTACGGTCGCGATGCGCCGGCTGTCAGGCGCCCAATCGAAGCGGATTCGGCAGGCCAGACAGGTGACCCGTCCGACGGCTCGAGTGTCACCGCCCGTACTCGGCACCGTGACGATGATCCCGTCGGGAAAGCGCTCGAAGAGCGCAAGGGTCTTTCCGTCGGGCGAAAAGGCGATCCCCCGCGGGCGACGCACCTCAGCGACGTCGACGAGGGAGCCCGTCGCCAGATCGAGCGTCCGCAGTTCGCCGCCACGAACGAACGCCAACCTTCCGTCGCGGGAGACGTCGATGTTCGCCATGCGGCCGAGTCCCATCGGTGCGTCGAAACGCGTGAGCGTTCGGGTGCCGAGATCACGGCGACTCACGAGATGCAGCTCACCGCGCGCCGCATAGATCAGCGCATCGCCATCCCGCGTCCAGAGGAAATCGTGGTCGGCAACCGGAGCGGCGATTCGGGTTGCGCTGCCTCTCGTCGATTCCGCTTCCCACAGTTCCGTGCGTCCCGTAGCAGAGTCGCGCCGTAGGAACGCCACCACGGTGCCGTCGGGAGACCATCGTGGCGCGAACCCTGGGATCGCGAGTGTGCGCACGCTACCGTCCGACACGCGCACGATTCGTACTTCGTGCTGAGCACCCGGACGCGGTTCGATTTCCAAAAGGACGGAACGACCATCGGGTGACCACCGCATCATTGGCGCAATGCGCCCGGCCGTCTCCAACAATCGGCGAGGACTGTTCATGTCGCCCGAGACCAGCCACACCTCGCTACGCGCGCCCGGTCGCAGGAACACAATCGAGCGGCCGTCCGGCGACCACGCCGGGTACTGGGCTGCTATGCGGCCGGTCTCCGTTGGAACGCGGGCCGGCGAAGCGCATGCCACAGCAGAGAGCACCGCGGCGACCGCGACGGAAGCGGTCAGCCTCATGCGCGTCCCCCTACGAGCGACCCGCAGCCAACCATTGGCAGTTTCACTCCACAGCACGGCATTGCCCAGGCTGGTCAAGTGGACTCCAAGAGGCGTGGCGGTCTTGCGACTGGATTACTTCCGGTAGGCGACATATTCCTGTGCCTCTTTCACGGCGGGCTGTCGCTTCCCATCATTGGCAAGTTCCAGAAACTGCTGATAGAAGGTACGCGCCAGGGATTCGTCACCGAGCGCACGCGCCGCCCGAGCAGCACCCAGCAGGCCGTTGTAGCGCCTCGGATAGAACGCCATCGATCGCTGGTATGCCGCGAGCGCTTCTCCAGGCTGGTTCTGCTCCATGAAAAGATCTCCCAATTGTTCGTGGGCGGGAAGAGTGGGGCCCGGCGTCACAGCGTGCTTCGGCGTTGAGGCCTCGAGCTCGGCTGCCTCTCGCATTAGCGCAACGCTGGATTCCCGTTGTCCTTCCACGTGGGCGACCCAGGCGTTCAGTTCGAGGCGAAGCACTTGGATGTTCCGGGCAAACAGCTCCTCCCCCGCCTCGCGGGTCGCAGCTTCAAGCTCATCGAGACGCTGGCCGGCAGCCTTGGCCTCGTTGACGTTACCCAGGTGTGCCACGCCCAATCCGCGCGCGAACTGCATGATCGCCTCCGGCCAGGCGAAGCGGTCCCAGTCGAGGGTCGCGGGCTCGCGTGAGGCAAGCAGCGCAGCCTCGTTCCAAGCGCGCCGCTCCAGCGCGTAACGGGCCGGTATGGACGCCAGGTGAAAAGCCGTTTTGAGAGTAGGTTCCAACCGGGCGGTTGCGTGCAGCCGCCTTAATTGCGCGGCGGCTTCATCATCCGCGCCTTTCTGGAGATAGGCATAGACGAGATACTCGATCGCGTGGGGGAACTCGTCCCAAACGAGCTCTCCGTGATCGCCTGCGGGATACTCCAAGGCCGCTTCTGCGGCCCGCAGGTTTCCCCGGATCACGCCGTTCCAGTCGCCGAGGCGCGTGTAGATATGGGTCGGCATATGGAGCGCGTGTGGATTGCGCGGAGCGGTCACCTCGTACTTACGTGTGATCTCCAGAGATTCCCGTTCGCGACCCGGCACGTCGTTGGCGTGGACCAGATAGTGCATGGCGCCCGGGTGGTCAGGATTACGCTCATACACACTGAGGAGCATTTCGGCGGCTCGGTCGGAATGTGCTCGGGAAATGGCATTGGCAGGGGCGGTCGCCAAATGCGCCAGGGCGTAGAACGCGGTTGCCTCGGGGTCATCCGGAAAAGCCGCATAGAGCTTTTCTGAAGCCTGCTCCCATCGGCGGATGCGGAGCCAGTAATCGGACCCCAGCGGCTCGAGGAAGAACGCCTCCGCCGCCGCCACGAAGAGCCGTTCCCGCTCCGTCGGCAACTCAAGCGCTTTGGCCTTCTGCACGGCGTCCCATCCCCGCTGGCGCGCTTCCAATCCTGGCCGCGTGGGCCAGAGCGGCTGAAACAACGTCATCGCGATACCCCACTGCGCCATGGCACACCGGGGGTCGGTCACAGTGATCTGCTCGAATGCTTCCCGTGCCTGTGGATACGTCATGTGATGCAGGAGGGCAACCGCCCGATTGAACTCCACCTGAGCCTGTTCGGTGCAGGTGACGGGGAAGTTAACGGTGCCCAGGGGATGGCCGGCGTGCTGAGAAACCTCGTGTTCCGTTTCGTCCGCGCATCCCGCGAGTGAAACGACCATCAGACCGGTAACGAGGCACAGGAAGCCAAGACGACGTGTGCGCGCCACCGATCCACGGGGTGTCCGTCCAGGAAGTTTGCCGATTGTCATGCTATGGGGTGAACTCGACCAGCATTCGCATCGTCTCAACCTTCAGGCCGTCCTCCCGCATCGCCTTCTGGCCTTCATCGGATTGCAGCAACTCTTGGAATTTCTCCATATCGGGTATCTCTGCCATAACGCCCGTCGCATTGGGGTTGTCGGGGTCGCGGAAGTTACGGCACTTGATTCCAAGTTTCCCGAACATCTCATGTCGGCTTCCGGGTCCCTTCTTCCAGGCTTTTGCCCAGACGGCGCCATCCTGAACTTCGTGGAATATCATTGCCGTTGTCATTGTGCATTCCTCCTGATCTGTGTTGGTGGTTGGTTTGCTGAAAGCGACTCCCTTCGACGCCTGGTGTTCCGTTTCAGCGGCCGGGGAGTGACATTGGGATGTTGGCACTTCGCTTCTCAAGGACCGCTGCAATCGGTAGTAGGCGGCGATGCAACGTGAAGTCGGATCGTCAAAGCGAACCCGCCATCGGGCGTAAGAGTGGTGCCAGTGATGTAGCTCGCCTCATCTGAGCACAGGAATACGATTGATCGAGCGATTTCCTCCGGGCGTCCCGCGCGTCTGATATGAACCCGTGTCTTCAGGACTTCATCGAACATCTCATCACCGATAAGCCCCCGCAGCCGGCGATGCATCGGTGTATCGATAACTCCTGGACACACCAGATTAACCCTTATCCCCTGTGACGCCAGCTCCGCAGAAACACTAGTCGTCAGCCCAATCTGTCCGTGTTTCGATGCGACATAGGCCGAGCCCGTGGGGAAACCAAGAAAAGAGTTTACGGAGCCGATATTGACGATCGAACCGCCATGCCGGCCCGCAAGCATGGCTCTAGCCTCGTACTTCATGCAGAGAAAGGTGCCTTTCAGGTTGATATCGGGAACGCGGTCCCATTCTTCCTCGGGCAAATCCGTGATTCCAGACAACTGCCCCTCAATGCCGGCGTTGTTCACGGCGTAGTCGAGGCGCCCAAAGGTTTCCATCGTGTGTTCAACCATCCGTTCCACATCCTTCGCAGCGGAAACATCCGTCCTTACGAAGGTTGCCACGCCTCCCTGGGCCTCGAGCTCACTGACGAGCCCAGCCAACTCGTCCTCGCGCCGTGCGGCAAGCGCAACCTTGGCTCCCTTCGCCACGAATGCCTCGGCCGTTGCTCGCCCGATTCCACTGCTTGCACCAGTAACCAGAGCGACCTTGCCGCTCATGCTTGTCATTCATGGCCTCCAAAGCTCATGGTCATCTTGACTCGATCCCATACCGCCTAACGTTCCTGCGGTTCACCGGCGCGAACAGCACGCCGAATAGTATAGAGCTGGAGACACAGCAACACGCGGTTCGCGTCCGGTGCAACCGCCAGCTAGGCGACATTGCGGCGGCACCTATGTGCGGACCTACCCAGCTTCGAGGTCTTTGAGCGTCACACCTTGGGCGCTTTTCCAAGCAGTCAAGCCGTTCGCGTGCCCGCCGTGAACCACAGCCGCCGCTGCGCTTGGACTCGCAAACTCCACGTCCTCTTTGAACACCAGTCGGTCTTGTTTCTCGAGTAGCCGTTGCTCGTCGCGCAACTTCTGCCGCAGATTGCGGGTCCATGGCCACTTCTCGGACGATGGGCGCTCAAGCAAGACCGCCTCAGAGTCTTTCAGGACGAGAAATCCGTTTGCCATCCTGAATCCTTTGGCGATCACGCCCTTGATTTCGCAGCAGAGAACTTGGTTGCTTGGTGCCTCGTCGACAGGCTTCGCAATGGGAACGAAATGATCGATTCCGAGGACCGGCAAGAGCTGAATGACCTTCTCCAAAAAGACCTCCATCTCGGCTCGGTCTGCCTCGGGAAGACGAGAGCTGCTCCCCTGTCCGTTGGTGACGAGAGCACGGTCTGCGGACCGCGCAGCCTCGATCAACTTGCCCTCGAGGTACCGCACGTGTCCCTTCGTCAGGTTCTCATCTTTGCTAACGAAGTACGTCACCTGATTCCAGAAATCTCTATCGACATGACCCTTGATGCGGTCGCGAATGCACTCGGCTTCGCCGACGTAGACCGCAGGGCGGCCTGACTGCGGATCGACGCCAGAAAGAAGGTAGATTCCGGACTTTTCACACTCCTCTCGAGCCAAAACACTTTCGAATTCAGTGCGGGGACCTGACACCGCCTTTCCCGACCAGTTGGAGATTTCGGCCGTGCGAAGGCGCTTGGGGTCGCCGTGGACGAGGAACAGCGTGATCTTGGCACCGGGCATTCTCGCTTCCTCAATGTGGCCTAACGGATCTGGCGCTCACCGGCGCCAACCCGCACGCTTTGAAGTATAGCCCTCGCGGAGTAGTCGCGAGCGGGTTGGTGTCCGGCGCAGCGCCGAGTTAGACCGCGTTTCCCGAATGCGACATCCGAATGAACGGCGGATCTACATTCGTGACCTCGAACCCAAGCCGCTCGTACAAGCGCCTGGCCCGGGTGTTCGCCGGAACCACGGACAACTCTATAGGAAGTTGCTCGGTGGCGGCATCACGAATGATGCTCCGAACAACTTCACTGCCGATACCAAGCCCCTGATACGCCGGCAACAACTGAAGCTCGAGGATGTACAGGCAATCCGGCCGGCGTTCGACGCAGACCGTACCGACGGCGACGTCGTCGATTTCGACCATGAAGTAGGGACTCTGTTGGAAGCGCTTCTCGAAGTCCGCCCGTTGCCACTCCTCATCCCATCCCCAGGTACTCTCAATCACGTCGCGCATGGTCGTCTCGTGGAGACGATACAGAAAATGGCGATCACCCTGAGTAGCAGGTCGCAGTTTCCAACGCATGCTGAGTGCCTAGCGGTCTAACATTCCTGCGGTTCACCGGCGCGAACCGCACGCCGAATAGTATAGAACTGGAGACACAGCAACGTGCGGTTCGTGTCCGGTGCGGTAGTTCCGGCAGGTGCAATAACGACGTAGTGGTGCGATGCCGGAAGCGTATTTAAAAGAGCAGATCGTCCGACTGCGGCAAACCCTGTTGGGACGAACGGTAGCTCCGATTCAGGACACGCGTAAGCCCCGGCACAAAGTCTCCTGACACCGGGTCGACTCGGCGATCAGGATGGAAAGCGCTAAAGCGATGAGACACGCGGTCGTTCGCAAGTACGGTGTGCTTTATGAGACTGCTAGGTGTCGCGGCGACGACCGTGAGTGTCGCGCCAGTCGCCGACGCCGCCACACGACTGCCTAGGAGTTGAAACGAATGAGGCCCCGGTGCGGCGAAATGTAGATTGGTAGTCCGCTGCATTTCATGGATGATCCGGAGTTCATTCCGAGATATCGCGGCGGGATCCGAACTGAAATCGAGATCAAGAGGCGATAGATCGACTGCGGACGTGGCATTGAAGACGAGAAACTGTTTTCGATCGCCCCAAAACGTCGCCTCGACAAGCTGAAAGCCCATTCCTGTTTCAGGAAGGGCAGGAAGCTGGGCCTTCTGTTCGTCGTCAACGTTCCACGTACTCATCGCGCCTTCAGGTACCTAACGGACGTGCGGCTCAGCGACAGGCGCAAGCCTGTCCGCTGCAGCCGCGGGTTAGACGGCCCCTCGACACGGCACCTTGCGTTGCGCCCGCGGCAGGCCGTGGCCGGTATCCGTCTCTCATGTCGCGGCAAGCCCCTTGGCGGCAGGCCTGTCCACCCGGTCATACAGCCACGCGCCCAGGACTGACGCCACGAGAACGCCAACCAGCGTCGTCACGAGCGGTATGAGGGCGACCCCTCGTGGAAGCAATCCGAGCCCCACCCATTTAGCACTCTGCAAGCTCTTGATCGTCCACCACGCAAAGCCCGCGACGGCGGCAGTACTCGGCCCAGCGCCGTACCGCGGAGCGATGGCCGAATAAAGCCACACTGCCCAGATGCCCATCATAAGGTCTATGACGAAAAAAAACGCGCCGCCCGACCGCGGGTCGGAACCGCCCTTTTCTACGAATGCCACGAGGTCTTGCGCGAAGAGAGAGAGGAAAATAGCGGAGAGGAAATGCCAGACAACTCCCGCAACGACTCCGCAGAGAACGATGCGGATCCAGTTGGTGCCTCGCACACCGTCCTCCTTTGACATCGAGATACGATACCTAAGCCGCCCAACGTTCGCCGTTCACCCGCGTGAACGCGCACGAGCCATTCTAGCAGGTTACGACACTTGAGGCGCGCGTTCACGTCGGGTGCAAGGGCCATGTTAGACCGCCGTTCTGAACCAGTTGCCGCCTCGCGATCTGATCTTTCTGGCGCCGAGGTTAGAGCGACGCGTGCGCAGGCCTGAGCGTAACCCAGCTTCGCGACTCCGGCCGACGAAAAGGCAGTGGAGGCGGAGCAAGCCGACGGGCTGGCACCGTGTAGCCGAAGCGAAACCAGCCTTTGCTTCGCTATCCACGACGCGGGAGGCGGCGACACGAAGACTTTGCATGAGCATGAACCGTCACCGGGTGGAGCACGCCAAGGGCAGAGACGAGCAGCCGCGGCGAAACCAGACTTGCTTTCCTTGACCGATCACGCGGGAGGTTGTGCGGAGTGAGCCGACGGACGAAACCGCATCCGCAAACCGAAACCAGCCTTCGACTCCTGGTCCAGTGAGCGCCGGTTCGCCTCACTGCATTTTGGTTCCAGGCGGTCTAACGTTTGAGTTAAGCGGCGCCGTCAGGCGTCCGCCTGAACGAAGGGTTAGACATCTTCGCGCATGAGACGGATGTCGACTTCTCTGTCAACGTACTTCCATTCCTCTGCTGCACGCAGCTCGGAAAGCAACGTGTTGAACTCAGCCTCATGGATTGGCGCGAACTCGAACCAATTG
>JBGTDX010000100.1:0-23584 GCA_041748075.1 Thermoanaerobaculia bacterium | reverse complement strand
TCTCAGGCCCGCTCCGCGGGCCATGAATGGGTGGTTCATTAGAAGCAACCTAACGGCGCTGGGCGCCGGTGAAGGGGTGATGAACCACCGTGTCATGCTGAGCGAGTCCACGTCATCCTGAGCGAAGCGAAGGATCTCTGCGTGCGATGCTCGATCCTCTTCAGGAGATCCTTCGCTTCGCTCAGGATGACGTGTTTCTACATCCCTCCCGGTCGGAGAGGTTCATTCATCAGAAGCGTCGAGCGAGGGACGACACTCCGCGATTCATCCACACCCGCTCAGGATGACACCTGGTTCAGCCCACGACTGCGAACATCCGCTGCAGTGCACGGTTCGCCTTCTCACGAACCGGTTCCGCAACCTCGATCGAATACTTCATGTCCTGCAGTGAATCGCGCACATCTTCGAGGGTCGTCACCTTCATGAATGTGCAGAGCCTGCAGCCCTTCAGGAACTGCTTTTCCGGCACTTCCATCGAGAGCCGGTCGGAGAGCCCGCATTCGGTGACGACCAGGAAGCGCGATGCCGCGTTCTCCTTTGCGTACTTCACCATCCCCGACGTCGACAGCACAGCGTCGGCGAGCTTTGCGACGTCGGGCCTGCACTCGGGATGCACGAGAATCTTCAGCTCCGGATCCATGTCGCGCATCTTCTGAACTTCCTGCGGGGTGATCTGCTGGTGCACGTAACAGAAGCCATCCCACGGAATGATGTTCTTCTCGGACACTTGTTCAGCGACATGGTTTGCGAGATTGCGGTCCGGCACGAAAAGAATATTTTCGTTCGGCAGCGACCGTACGACGCGGGCGGCGTTTGCGGACGTGCAGATGATGTCCGAGAGCGCTTTCACGGCCGCAGTCGTGTTCACGTAACTGACGACTGCCAGATCGGGATAAGTCTTCTTGAGATCTTCGATGCGAGCTTCGAGGTCCTCCGCGGGAGCTGAATCTGCAAGCTGGCACCCCGCGAGCAGATTCGGCAGCAGCACGGTCCGTGACGGATTGACGATCTTCGCGGTCTCGGCCATGAAATGCACGCCGCAGAACTCGATCACGTCGGCGTCCTTGACCTGCGCCGCCATGAGCGCCAGCTCGAGCGAATCCCCTACAAAGTCGGCTACTTTCAGGATTTCGGGACGGTAATAGTTGTGAGCGACGATGACGGCGTTCCGCTCCTTCTTCAGGACGCGGATCTCGTCGTGAAGCTGCTCGAATTCACGGGCATCCTGCTCGGTGTACTGAAACGTCTTCACACGCTGCAACTCTTCGAAAAGTGTCGACATGGGGTTTTGCTTTCTCCGGCGATGGAATCGCCGTCCTTCCTCTGCAAATTCCGGGCAGGCGGGTAGTGTAGCGTGAGAGAACGTGTCATTCTGACGCGCGTGGACGATGACATTGAAACGGACCCGATCGAAATCCCGATCGAAGACTCCTTCGACCTCCACCCCTTCCAGCCCCGCGAGGTGCGCGACGTTGCCGAGGCCTACCTCGACGCGGCGCGAGACAAGGGCTTCCGTCAGGTGCGCCTGATTCACGGCCGCGGCATCGGAGTGCAACGCGAGATCATCCGCTCCCTTCTGGGATCCCTCGATTACGTCGAATCCTTCCACGATGCCGAAGCGAGTGGCGGCGGCTGGGGCGCGACGGTGGTCTATTTGAAGGATGAAGGATGAAGGATGCCCGCCCTTGATGACCGGTCGGTTAGCACTTTCTCATCCTTCATCCTTCATCCCTCGTCCTTCATCCTTTTCTTCTATGCGATACTTTCCACGTCATGGTCCTCTTCAACCACGCCACACGGGAAATGACTGCGAAGATCGTCTACTACGGGCCCGGCCTGTGCGGTAAGACGACGAATCTCCTGGTCATCTACGACAAACTCGACAGCCATTCCAAGGGAAAGATGCTTTCTCTTGCCACCCGATCGGACCGCACCCTCTTCTTCGACCTGCTCCCGGTCGACCTGGGCAAAGTCGGAAACTTCCGTCTCAAGATCCAGCTCTACACGGTGCCCGGTCAGGTTTTTTACAACGAAACGAGAAAACTGGTGTTGCGCGGAACCGACGCGGTCGTCTTCGTCGTCGATTCGCAGCCGTCGATGGTCGATTCCAACCGCGACAGTTTCGCGAACCTCATGGAGAACCTCCGGGAGAACCGCATCGACGCCGACGACCTCCCGATCGTCATCCAGTACAACAAACGGGACATACCAGGCGTACTTCCGGTACGGGAGCTCGAAAAAACGCTTGGATTCGACGGGTATACGTCGCTCGAGGCTTCGGCACTCAAAGGCGAGGGAGTCATGGAGACCTTTCGCCTCGTCTCGAAGATGACTGCGAAGAAGCTGCTCGATCGCATGGAGGGTAAGCCTCTCGAGTCGCTTCAATCCGAGCAGCCTCTTGCTTCGCAGGACTCGGAGCCGGGCACGGAACAGACAGCCACGCCGAACCCGGCAAACATCGCGCCCGCAGGGACCGGCTTCGGCCAGTTCGAGACCATGGTCGACCATGCTCCCTTCGACGAAGACTACGACGGCATGGAGGAAGTCTCGCTCGAAAAGCTCCTCGAAGGACGAGACCGGCCCCTGACGATCGGAAGCGGGGCCCCGGCCGGGCAGGACGAAGAGATTGACGAATTGAGCGATGCGGACCTGATTGAATCAGCGCCCGCTGAACCCGCTTCCGAGGAGACTCCGGAATCCGAGCAGCCAGCCGGCGGAGACGAACAGGAACAGGAGTCACTTCCCGAAGCCCCCGAGACCGCGGAGCCTGGAGGAACCGGGCTCGAGGCGGAAGTCCTCGAGCTACGTGCGGAGCTCGACAGTCTGCGGACCGAGTACGCGCAACTTGTCGACTCGGTGAGCGCTCTCGCGTCGGAGCTCGCCAGGCTTACTGGAAAAAAGAATTCATGAACGCTCTCTCCCACATGCAGGCTCCCGGGCGTCCGCACGATCCACGTCGCCCAGCATGAAAAAGCGGCAGAAGTCAAAGTCCGATCTCCGGGTTACGGACCCGAGCCCGGACTCACGGGCCTGGCTGTCCGAAGTGAACCGGCCGGCGTTCCTGCTCGCATGCCTTGCAGGGTGTGTCCTCCTGTTCGCGGCTTATGCGAATCACTTCGACAATTCATTTCACTTCGATGACTCGCATGTCATCCAGAGCAACCTCTACATTCAGAGCCTGTCGAATATCCCCCTGTTCTTCACGGACGCGCGAACGTTCAGCAGCCTTCCGGCGAATGCGACGTATCGTCCGCTTCTGACACTCAGCTACGCGATCGACTACCGGCTCGGAAACGGCCTGGATCCGAGGCAGTTTCACATCACGCAGTTCGCTCTTCTGGCGATTCTTGGCGTCATGCTCGTGTTCTTCTTCAAGCGTTGTATGGACAACGCGCGGCCCACTCCTCACAACATCTGGATCGCGCTCGTGGCGTCCACATGGTTCTGCGTGCACACGGCGAACACCGAGACGATGAATCTCCTCTCATCGCGTTCCGACCTCGTCTCGACGATGGCGATCGTCGCTTCCTTTCTGCTCTTCTTCTACCTGCCTCGATTGCGTCGTCTTTACGTTCATGCGGTTCCAATGGTGATCGGAGCGCTCGCGAAGGCCCCGGCAGTCTTCTTCACACCGCTGCTGCTCGTCTATCTCCTCCTGTTCGACCGCGAGGAGGTGCCGGGCAGCAGCGACCCGCGAATGCGCCGGCGTGCCGTGTGGCTTCATGTGACTCCCCTGTTCGCGATATCGATCGTACTGCTCTGGTTCCTCTCGGCAATGAACCTTCCGGAATGGCAGTCCGGTGGAGGTGATCGCCTCGTCTACCTTCGGACCCAGGCGTACGTCTGGCTGCATTACGCTCGGCTGTTCATTCTTCCCGTCGGCCTCACTGCCGACACCGATCTCGCCCCTGCAACCGAGTGGTACGACACCCGGATGTTCGCCGGGCTCCTTTTCATCGGGCTGCTGGCGCTTGTCTACCGGAGAACCTCGAAAGACGCGGAGCTCAAGCCGGTCGCATTCGGCATCGCATGGTTCGCCATCGGGCTATTCCCGACTTCGAGCATCTTCCCCCTTGCGGAGTATGCGAACGAGCATCGAATCTTTCTTCCGTACATCGGGCTCTGCCTGGCAACGACATGGTGGATCGCGCTGAAGCTCGAGAGCTGGGGGCACCGGAACCGGCGGCTTCCTGCTGCCCGATGGGCGATGGCGGCGCTTGCGATTTTCATCATCGCAGGCAATGCGATCGGAACGCATCATCGCAACGAGGTGTGGAAGTCCGACGAGTCGCTCTGGCTCGACGTCACGCAGAAGAGTCCGAACAATGGCCGGGCGCTGATGAATTACGGCCTGACCCGGATGGCACGGGGCGAATACAGAGAGGCTCTCTCGCTTTTTGAATCAGCCCGCCGGATCAGTCCGAATTACTGGACGCTCGAGATCAACCTCGGGATCGTTCACGCCGCGTTGAACGACCACGTGCGCGCTGAGCAACACTTCATGCGCGCCGTGGAGCTTGATCCGGGCGCGAACTCGCAGCGCTACTATTCCGACTGGCTCGTCCGCCGAGGAAGGGCTCCCGAGGCAGTTCCTCGACTCAGGGCCGCCATCGAGCTGAGCCCGGCGACCGCTTCCAGCCGCGAGACTCTGATGCGAATCTTCGCTGCAACGGGATCCGAAGCCGAGCTTCGCGCGCTCGCCGAAGACACGGCCAGGATCGCGCCGAGCAACGAGCTCGCTCGAACTTATCTGGATGGCCGGTTGCCCGTTCGCGGCGACGACTTCACTCAACTGCTCTCGGAATCCGCCACGGCCATCGGTGTCGGGAACATGCTCGAGGGCGCAGAGGCCGCGCGCGCCGCACTTCGCCTCCAACCCAGCTCACCAGACGCACTCAACAACCTCGGGTGGGCACTGGCGAACCTCGGCTACGCTCGCGAAGGTATCGCAGCGCTCCAGCGTGCTGCTGCTCTCGATCCCGGCTCGCCGCTCATTCGAAGTAATCTCGCCTGGGCCACCGAAAGACTCCGCCAGATTTCCGCCAGCGGGACGTGAGCCGCATCACTTGACGGGCAGTCCGCGCATTCCTACAATGCTCGTTCCATAACTTATTAGGAGACCCATGATGCGACGTCCCATCCTCGCCTTTCTCACGATTCTTCTCGCCTTCTCACTCACCGCCTGCAGAGCCAAGGAGGCGTTCGACCAGGCGTCCATTGCCCGCGATCTCAAAAAGCGCGGAACCACCGACCTCATCAAGCAGGTCGCCGACGATTCCTATGATGCGCCAGCCGACGGCCGGCTGACCGACGCCCAGGTCCAGATGTATCTCGAGGTCCGGGAGCACGAGAAGCAGATCGCGAAGGTCGCCCGCCAGGAGCTCGAGCAGCACGCAAATAAAGCAAAGGACTCGGGAGATAAGTCGCTCGCCGGACTCGTTGCAGGCTTCAAGGCGATCGGATCCGTTGCAGACGTCTTCACCGCTGACCTCCGCGCTGCAAAAGACCTCGGCTACAACTCAGCCGAGTACATGTGGGTCAAGTCGCAGATCCTCGAAGCGAGCGGGGCCGAACTCGGCGAAAAGTTTGCTCAGGGTATGGGCAAGATGATGGAGGACGCCTACATCCAGACGAAAAAGCAGCATGACGAAGCGACCGACCCGAAGGTGAAGAAGCTGCTTGCCGAAACCCTCGCCAGTTACGACAAAGGCCGGGAAGAGGTCAGACAGGTTCAGATCGATCCTTCTGTCAAGTTCAATCGAGAGCTGCTCGCAAAGTATGACGGACCCCTCAATGCGATCGCAGCCGAGCTCTCGAAGTTTGAAACCAAGGATGGAGAGGCCCAGGCCGCAGTCAGCAAGTGGGCTGAAGATCTCGATAAGGCCACGGCACCGCAGACCGCCGAGGGCAACGAATAGGGGGCGGGACGGGTGCCACGTGTCATCCTGAGCAACCTAACGGCGGGGGGCGCCGGTGAAGGGGTGATGAACCACCGTGTCATGCTGAGCGAGGCCACGTCATCCTGAGCGCAGCGAAGGATCTCTGCTTGCGATGCTCGATCCTCTTCAGGAGATCCTTCGCTTCGCTCAGGATGACGTGTTTCTACATCCCTCCCGGTTCGGAGAGGTTCATTAGCAGCCTCGAGCGAGGGATCTGGGAGGTGATCCCTGAGTCTGAAAGGGCAATTTGCTGGAAGATTCTCGACCAGGAGGCCCAACCCAAATCCCTCGCTCGACGCTCGGGACGACACAGCCTGACGTTTTGACACAGCCTGACACTCAGCAAGGCAACACACCAATTCGCTACGACGACTCGATCGCGTTCACATTCTGAAACCCGCGGGGACGCCGGCTTCCCCGCAGAGCGCGCCCCCCGATGAACGGCTCGAGATCGGTGGGCCGAAGGTTGAGGTAACGCTTGCCGGAGTAGACCACCAGCATCTTTCCCTCAGGAACGATCGCCGTGCTGATGACCCTTTCTTTCGCGGCGGCCTTCACATGAATGAGCCGCACCCCTTTCCCGCGAACCATCTGCGGAAGTTCGGACGCCGGAAAGAGCAGGAGCCTTCCTTCACTCGACACGGCTGCGATCTGGTCTGATTCGAGTGCCGCAAGCTTCCGCGGTGGCAACGCTCGCGCTCCCTTCTGTACATTGAGGATCGCCTTGCCGGCGCGATTTTTAGAGAAGAGCTCTTCAAGCGTCACTATGAAGCCGTAGCCATCGTCCGTGGACAGGAGAAGGAGATCGTCCCCTTTCCCCGTGATGACACCGACAAAAGTGGCGCCCGGGGGAGCATCGAGGTGACTGCTCAATGGCTCTCCCTGCCCTCGCGCGGATGGCAGCTTGTGGGCGGGAAGCGCGTAACCGCGCCCTGTGCTGTCGAGGAAGAAGGCGAGCTGGTTGCTGTGGCCCTTCGCAGAATGGAGGAACTGATCACCGGCCTTGTAGCTGAGCGTCGTCGGATCGATCTCGTGGCCGCGCGCGGCGCGGATCCAGCCCTGCTCCGAGAGCACGATCGTGACCGGCTCGGTCGGAACGAGCGCTGTGACGTCCAGCGCTCTGGCGGCCTCGCGCTGCACGATCGGCGAACGGCGATCGTCGCCGAACTTTTCGGCGTCAGCCTCGAGCTCGTCGCGAACGAGCGAACGCAGCTTCGCCTTCGATTTGAGAATTTTCTCGAGCTTGTCCCGCTCTTTCGACAGCTTGTCCTGCTCGCCTCGGATCTGCATCTCTTCGAGACGCCCGAGGAATCGGAGTTTGAGCTCCAGAATGGCTTCGGCCTGGGGATCGGTGAGGCCGAATCGCTCCATCAGAACGGGTTTCGGCTCTTCCTCGCGACGGATGATCCGGATGACCTCATCCACGTTGAGATACGCGATGAGATACCCCTCGAGGATGTGAAGGCGTGCGGTGACGGCATCGAGGCGATGCTGAAGGCGCAGCCGTACGGTCTCGATCCGGAACTCGAGCCACTCGAGGAGTAACTCGCGGAGGTTGTAGAGCTTCGGCCTCCCGTGCATCCCGATCATGTTCATGTTGACGCGGTATGTGCGCTCCAGATCGGTCGTAGCAAACAGGTGGGCCATCAACTCATCGCCATCAACCCGGTTCGAGCGGGGAACGATGACCAGGCGCGTCGGGTCCTCGTGATCCGATTCGTCGCGAAGGTCGTCGACCATCGGCAGCTTCTTCGCCTGCATCTGCGCGGCGATCTGCTGGAGCACCTTCGCGCCGGAGACCTGATGTGGAAGCGCCGTGACGATGACGTCTCCGTCCTCGACTTCCCATCGGGCCCGCATCCGGACGCTTCCGAGCCCTGTGTCATACATCTCGACGAGCTCGGAACGGGGTGTGATGATCTCGGCGTCGGTCGGATAATCGGGGCCCATGACGTATTCGCAGAGGAGCCTGGTCGGAATGTCGGGCTCCTCGAGGAGCGCGATTGCCGCGCCTACGACTTCTCGTACGTTGTGAGGCGGGATGTCGGTCGCCATTCCAACCGCGATCCCGGCGGCACCGTTTAGCAGCACGTGGGGCAGTCGCGCGGGGAGGAGCTTCGGCTCTTCCAGGGTTCCGTCGAAATTGGGACCCCATTGAACCGTCCCTTCACCCAATTCGGACAGTAGAATCTGCGCGAATTTCGTCAGCCGCGCTTCGGTGTAGCGCATCGCGGCGAACGACTTGGGATCGTCCGGCGAGCCCCAGTTGCCCTGTCCCTCGATCAACGGGTAGCGATAGCTGAACGGCTGCGCCATGAGCACCATGGCTTCGTAGCAGGCTGTGTCTCCGTGGGGATGGAACTTGCCGAGAACGTCGCCGACAGTGCGCGCCGACTTCTTGAATTTCGCCGCCGCGCTGAGGCCCAGCTCCGACATCGCATACACAATTCGTCGTTGGACCGGCTTGAGTCCGTCCGCGAGATGCGGAAGCGCCCGGTCGAGAATGACGTACATCGAGTAATCGAGGTAGGCCTTCTCGGCGAAGCGGGCTACGGGAAGCCGCTCGACATCAAGCGGCGACAATGCGACCGTCGTGACGCCGAGCGCGAGCTGCTCGGAAGCCGGCGCTTTTCGACGCTTTGCGGTTTTCGGTTTCGGTGGCTTAGGCATATGGGTAGGTTGTCATCCTGCGAAGCGAAGGATGACACGCTGGTTTCGCCCGACGGTCTCTATTCGTCATTCGTCATTCGTCATTCGTCATTCGTCATTCGTCACTCGTCATTCGTCACTCGTCACACTTCCAGCTCCGCTTCGTCCCCTTTCAGCGTGATCCACGACTTCCTGTCGCCCGCCCGATTCTTCGCGAGCAGCATGTCGATCATCGAGTCTGTCGCATCGCCATCTTCGATGGTCAGGTTCACGAGGCGGCGGGTATCGGGGGACATGGTGGTCTCCCGGAGCTGGATCGGATTCATCTCGCCCAGTCCTTTGAAACGCTGCACATTGACTTTTCCCTTGATACCCTCCGCCTCGATCCGCGCGAGGATTCCATCCCTCTCGCCGTTGTCGAGCGCGTAGTAAACGTTCTTGCCAACGTCGATGCGGTAAAGCGGCGGCATCGCTACGTGCACGCGCCCGTCACGAACGAGCGCCGGAAAGTGCTTGACGAACAGCGCACAGAGGAGCGTCGCGATGTGCGCGCCGTCGGAGTCCGCATCCGCGAGTATGCAGACCTTTCCATAACGAAGGCCGTCGAGTTTTTCGGATCCGGGATCGACTCCGAGGGCGACGGCGATGTCGTGGACTTCCTGTGAGCCGAGGACTTCGGAAGGATCGACTTCCCAGGTGTTCAGAATCTTTCCGCGAAGCGGCATGATCGCCTGGTAGTCGCGATCGCGCGCCTGTTTGGCCGATCCGCCAGCGGAGTCACCCTCGACGAGAAACAGCTCGGTCCGGGAGAGGTCCTGACTCGTGCAGTCTGCGAGTTTGCCCGGCAGAGCGGGGCCGCTCGTGAGCTTCTTACGCTCGATCTTTTTGCCGACCCGCATGCGCGCCTGTGCGGAAGTGATCGCCACGTGCGCGATTCTTTCGGCAAGCTCGGTATTCCGGTTCAGCCAGAGGCTGAACGCATCCTGGGTCACTCCCGAAATGAACGCTGCGGCCTCTCGCGATGAGAGCCGCTCTTTCGTCTGGCCAGTGAACTGTGGATCGCTGAGTCTCGCGGACAGCACGTAGCTGCAGCGCGCCCAGACATCCTCGGGCGTGATCTTCACTCCCCGCGGCAGCAAGTTCCGGAACTCGCAGAACTCGCGAATGGCTTCGGTCAAACCGGTGCGGAATCCGTTGACGTGTGTTCCGCCCTGCGCCGTCGGTATGAGATTCACGTAACTCTCGGTGACCAGTTCTCCGTCGTCGACCAGCCAGACGACGGCCCAGTCGACTTCCTCATTGCCGCCCTTGAAATGACCGACGAACGGAGCCGGCGGCACGGTCTCGCTTCCCTCGAGCTCCTGCATGAGGTAATCGGTCAGCCCATCTTCGAAGTACCACTCTTCGCTGTCTGCCTTGTCGATCTCGCTGATGAACTTCATCCTGAGGCGGGGCCGGAGCACCGCCTTGGCCCGCATCACATGCTTTAGCCGCGGGATACTGAATTTCGACGAATCGAAATACTGCGGATCGACCCAGAAGCGCACCGTCGTTCCCGTGTTGCGCTTGCCGACGGTTCCGATGACCTTCAGTTCCGATGTTTTTTCGCCACCGGCGAACGACATCGTGTACTCGTTGCCGTCACGGCGGATCCAGACGTGAAGGCGGGAGGAGAGCGCGTTCACAACCGAAACTCCGACTCCATGGAGACCGCCGGAGAATCGGTAATTCTTGGTCGAGAATTTCGCCCCGGCGTGCAGCCGCGTGAGAATGACTTCGACGCCCGTGACCCCCTCCTGCTTATGCTTGTCCACCGGCATGCCGCGGCCGTTGTCGGTGACCGAAAGGGAACCGTCCTCGTGCAACGTCACGACTATCTCGTCGCAATGACCGGCGATCGCCTCGTCGGCTGCATTGTCGATGACCTCCTGCGCCAGGTGGTTCGGCCGTTCTGTCTGCGTGTACATCCCCGGCCGTTTGCGAACCGGTTCGAGCCCTGTGAGAACTTCAATCGAGGAGGAATCGTAGGAGCTGGTCATCTTGCGGGGGGAATGATAACCGGTGAGAGCAGGCAGTAGACAGTAGACAGTAGCCCTCCCAACGCGAGCTCCACGAGCTACTTCTACAAAGTGTAGACTCGGAAGGAAGCTCCAGCTCTCCCACATGAACCATCTCGCCCATGCCTTCCTCGCAGCCGATTCGCCGGAATCTCTCATTGGAAATCTCGCGGGAGATTTCTTCAAGGGCCCCGTGTCGCGCCATGACCTGCGCCTGCAGGAAGGAATCCGCCTGCACCGGCGCGTGGACGAGTTCACCGACACGCATCCTGCCGTGCGCGCCAGCAAGCGGCGGATTGCACAGGAACATGGGCACTACTCCGGGATCATCGTGGATGTTTTCTACGACCATCTGCTCGCAGTGAGCTGGCAACGATTCAGCACCGAGACGCTCGAGAATTTCGCGCAGCGTGTCTATTCGACGCTCGAACAGTACCCGGAGCTCGTCCCGCCCGCGTTCGCGGTGTCTCTGCCCCGGATGATTTCCGACGACTGGCTGGTTCGGTACCGGAGCATCGAGGGAGTCTCTCGAGCGCTCTATTTTCTGTCTCGCAGACTCCGGAATGCCCCTCGACTCGACCAGGCGATCCCGCTGCTCGAATCGCAGCGTGGTGAGCTCGAACAGGATTTCGCCGGCTTCTTCCCGGAACTCGTGAGCCTCAGGAATTCAGAATGAGAACGAGAACCCCTCGCCCCGCGTCAGCGGGGAGGGTGGGGTTGTTTCATTCAATATTCAATTCAACATTCGGGTCTTCAAGTCCAGAACTTAGTCCTGCGGGGCGTGACCCTCAGTTGCACACCCTCTCATGCATTCTTCAGTTCGTGACCAGCTCGCCTTTCTTCGCGAACATCCCCTGCTGGTAGGCCGTGATCCTTCCGGTGAACGCGGACGCAGCGACCGTCAAAGGCGAGGCGAGCCAGAGCTTGCCGGGGCCCGAGCGGCCCTTGTAATTGCGGTTGATCGCGCTGACCGTCACCTGCTCGGGCTCCTCCGACACTCCCGGTCCGCAGCCGATGCAGGCGCCGCATCCGGGATGAAGGACGATCGCGCCAGCTTTCTCGAACGTATCGATCAACCCGTTCTCGCGACAGAAACGCTCCACCGATTCAGAGCCGAACTGGATGAAGAACTTTACGCCCTCAGCTACCTTGAGCCCTGCGTCGACCGCTTCCTTGGCGACCTGGTGATAGAAGAGCAGATCGTCGATCTTGCCGGCCGTGCAACTTCCTCCGTAGGCGATCTCGATGGGCACGTCTCCGAGCTGATCGATGAATGCGCCATTCGTCGGGTCCGACGGAATTCCATGGTCGGGATCGCCCGGGTGAGCGACCATCGGCCTGATGGACGACAGATCGATCGTGAAAACACCACCGTCGTAAACAGCATCAGGGTCCGGGGAGACGGCCCGCGCCCCGAGCTCCTCGACGTCTGCATCCGGCCGCATCGACGCGATCCAGCGGAAGGTCCTTTCATCCGCCTGAACGATCGCGGTTCGCGCCGAGCATTCGGTCGCCATGTTTGCCAGCGTCGCCCGTTCGTCGAGAGAGAGCTTCGATATCCCCGGGCCGGTGAATTCCATGATGCGGTTGAGTGTGAGCTGCGGTCTGGCGTATTCGAGCAGGATGTAGAGCATCACATCCTTCGCTGTAACACTTTCCTTCAACTCACCTACGAGCTCGAACCGGATGGACTCCGGAACCTCGACCTGGGTGAATCCCGAGTGAACGAGATTGGCGTATTCGGTGGCACCAACGCCCCAGGCCAGCGCGTTGTTGACCCCGCCCATGCAGGTGTGGCTGTCGGTCGCCTGAATGAAGTCACCAGGGTCGATGATGAACTCGCGCGCCACCTCGTGACAGATGCCGGGTGAGACGCCATCGCGGGCCGAGAAATCACGGCAACCAGTGTGCTGCTGAAAGTCCCGCTGCAGATCGCGCAGAGTCTGGATCTTGTCCATGAATCCGCGCATCTTCGGCACTTCGTCGGCGTAGATCAGATGATCCTCGAACACGGCGAACTTGTGCGGGTTTCTTATCGTATAGTCCGGTCCATACTCCTGTTCGAGGAAGTAGTGGACCTGCGCCGTCGTGAACTCGTGTGTATAGCCACCATCCACCGCCGCAACGACCGCATCTCCGGGCTTCACATAGCGCGCCCCCTCGGGAGCGCCCAGCATGTGAGCGGCGAGAATCTTCTCGCCCATGGTCATCGGCCGCGGCGGAGTTCCCGGCACGGGGAACTTCACCTCGCCGGCCTCGAGCGCTTTGGCGAACGGGAAGAGCCCCCCCTGCTTCACGATGAGCTGGGTGATCGGATCATAGTCCCGGTAGAACTCCTCGAGCGCGATGCCTTCCCCGCTCTGAACACGCTCGAGCATGGCGTGATCCGCCATAAGCACGCCCTGATTGATGTTGTTGCCGGCGTGAATCGGGGCAAAGGATGCGGCGACCGCGATCCGTATGCCGGCCCACTTCTCTGCCTGCACGGCGGTTTCGCGGGAGCTTCCAACGCCTTTGCGCAAGCCCGAAACGATCACCCCGAAGTTGCCGTTGATCAACGCATCCTTCTCGAAGAGCCGCTTGCCATCGACGATCAATCCCGCGTAGGCATCCCTGGCCAGATCCTCGGGGCGATGGCTGAAACAGACCCATGCTGGCGTCATCGCATCGGTATTGATGTCATCGAGCAGATCGCCGATGGAAAGGTCCTTCATCTGGAGATCCAGCTCTCCGGAAAGCTGGCGGCGGATCAGCTCGGGATCACGAGTCAGGAAAAGGACCCGCTTTCCGGGGGTCAGACGGACGACGTCAGATGGTTTCATGGCTCCTCTTCGTGCCGCAGGCGGAGATGTTCGCTCTTGCGAGCGCTGCCTAAGATACCGGAGAAAACCGACCGGCCGGAATCAGAATTCTCCGGGAGAGAAATACGGGCTCTACCGTTCCGGAATGCCGATCTCCCGAAGAAGTGCGCTCGCTTCGTCGACGTTTTCCATGACCCAGTACATGTAGCGGATGTCAACGTGGATCGAACGGGTCAGCTGAGGATCGTAGGAGAAGTCGGAGGCCATCGCCTCGTAATTTCCATCAAAGAGAAGCCCGACGATCTCACCCTCGGCATTGAGCGTGGGCGACCCGGAGTTTCCGGCGGCGAGATCCGCAGTCGAAAGGAAATTGACCGGCACGGTCCCGAGGTCGGGATCCACCCAACGGCTCTTTCCGGCGACACGCGCCGCGGCTATCAACGCGGGCGGCAGGTAGAAGGGATCGACATTTCGGTTCTTCTCGAGCAAGCCGTCGAGCGTCGTCTGTGACCCGTAGGTCACGCCATCTTTTGGCGAGTACCCTTCCACTCGACCCATCGAGACGCGAAGCGTTCCGTTCGCATCGGAGTGAGTACGGCCTCCCCGCAAAGCCATGACCGCCTCCATGTACCTGGGTCTGAGCCTCGAAGCGGAGGCATAGCGGGCCTGATCGGCACGCTCTTTCTCGATCATTCCGGGAATCAGGGTTGCAGCCAGCTGGAGGAAGGGATCCGCCCTCTGATCCAGCGCGGAGGTGGATTCCATGAGCATAGACTTGCGCTCTTCGAGTTCACCCATCCGGGTCTTCACGTAGAGACCATCGAGGAGACGCGCGATCGCGCGTGCAGGGTCGGCCTCACCCGTAGCAGAGAGGGCCGAATCGATGGCTTCGATTCTCTGGGAGGACGGCAGCGCCACCGCCTCGCGTAAAAAGTACTCGAGACCGGCCCGATCCGCCTCAACAGACATGGACTTCTGTGAGCGTTCGATCAGCGACTCGATACGGGGGATGTCACGCTCCTGATAACCCCACTGACGAGCGGAGTCTTTTCTGGGTCGCTCCATGCTTAAGCGGTAAATCTGCAGCGCCTGATTCAGCAACGGAGAAGCTCTCAGCATCCAGTGCAGCACACTGTCGCGCTGCTCGCTCTGCCAGCTTTCCTCGGCCAGCCTGGAAAGTTCCTCCACGACATCCTGATCCCGCCGATTGATCCGGTTCCTCAGGAACTCCGCCAACTCCCGCTGATCCGACTCTCTCCGCTCGAGCAGTCCGGTCCGCTCGATCCCCTCTGCCGCGCCCTCCGTCGCTTTGAGGGCATTCTCAAAATTGAACACCGACGGAGCGAGCCGTATGCGGGCTTCCTCGCTCGCCGCTCCCGCCTGTCTGAGTATCCGGAGATAGTCACGCATGTACCGGATGGATCGCGGGTAATGGGTCCGGGCCATCCTTTGCACTTCGGCGGACGTCTTATATCGGAATGTCTTTGCAGGATATCCGGGCACTAAGATCGGATCACCGGGGTTGATTCCCTCTGTCGAGAAGCGAAGAACCTGACCCGGTCGAAACGGAACGTTTTCAGGATGATAGTCGCTCGAGAGACCATTCTTCCCGACGTAGACGCGGAAAAACGCAAAGTCTCCCGCGTGCCTCGGCCAGACGAAGTTGTCCACTTCACCACCGAAACTACCGACGTGCCTCGACGGCGCATACACAAGCCTTACATCCCGCATCTCCGCCTGGCGAACGCTCGCGTACTGCAGCCCTTCGAACATCGGAACGACGCGACATCTCACGCCCCCGCCCCCTTCGCAATCCCGGATGATCGCCTTCTCCCTCCGATCGAGCAACGCATAGTAGTCCTTGCTCGAGAGCTTCGAGTCGATCCCGCCGGTCATCCGTTGAGTCACATCTTCGATCGCCGTGGTGATGTAGATTCTGGAACTGGGGCCGACCGGGAGCTCGTCGGAACGATTCGAAGCGAGAAATCCCGTCGCTGACAGGTCGTTCTCGGGAGAGGAATTGAACTGCAGGGCGGATGAGGCGCAGTGAAAGTTGGTCAGCATCAGCCCTTCGGGTGAGACGAACGACCCGGTGCAGCCCCATGCCTGAACCATCGCGCCAAGGGGATAGCCCTCCAGATCACCCAGTGCCTCCGGAGCGATCTTGACCCCGAGCTCGGCGAGCTCCGGACCCATCTGCCGGAGCTGCTCGGGCAACCACATTCCCTCTTCTGCGGACAGAGTGAGCGGTGCAAGGACAGAGACGCAGAGTCCGGCGATAAGGATTCTGAGCTTCACGCTGATGCAACGCCTCCTGTGCCACACCCGATGAGCAGATCGGAAACGGAGAATCCAGCCGCGCGGGCAGCAGGGTCGAGAGGCGGGAATGGGGTTCGGTTCACAGATACCGTAGAATAGCCTCTCCGGCGGCCTTTGTTCCTAAACCTCCACCGAGATCCTTCGTTGTTTGCCGTTCGTTCACCGCCCGTTTCACAGCCTCTTCGATGCGGGACGCTTCCTGCCTGTGACCGAGGAAGCCGAGCATCATCGCTCCCGTGAGGATCGCACCGATGGGATTTGCCGCATCGAGGCCGGTATATTTCGGGGCACTTCCATGGATGGGCTCGAAAAGAGAGACCCGGCCCGGATGGATGTTTCCGGAAGCTGCGACCCCGAGCCCGCCCTGAAGCGCGGCCCCCAGATCGGTGACGATGTCGCCAAACATATTGTTCGTCACGACCACGTCGAACATCTCGGGAACGCGAACCATCTGCATGGTGAGCGCGTCGACGAACATGTGGAAGTGTTCGATATCCGGGTACTCAGCGGCGACCTCTTCGAAGGTTCTGAGCCACAGGTCGCCTCCGTAACGCATGACGTTGTTCTTGTCCGCCATGCAGACGGATTTGCGCCCGTCGGCCCTGGCGAACTCAAACGCGTGGCGGATGATGCGCTCTACGCCCTTTCGAGTGGACACATCCTCCTGCAAGGCGACTTCTTCCGCAGTGCCCTTTTTGAAGAAGCCACCCATACCCACGTACGCACCTTCCGTGTTTTCCCGGAAAATGACGAAGTCGATATCGTCGACGCCCTTTCCTTTCAACGGGCAGAGCTCCTCGTTGAGGAGCTGAACCGGCCGGTAGTTCACATAGAGGTCCAGCTGAAAGCGCATACCGAGCAGAATGTCTGCGGCATGCTTCATGTCGGGCACGCGGGGATCTCCGAAGGCTCCGAGATACACCGCCGCGTAATTGTTTCGGATATCGTCCATCGCCCCAGGTGGCATCGAGATACCCGTCGCGAGGTATGTGTCAGCGCTCCAGTTGAAGTGTACAAACTCGAGCCCGAGACTCGAACGCTCATTCACCAGCTCGAGGACTCGCATACCGGCTTCGATGACTTCAGGCCCGATCCCGTCGCCGGGCACTACGGCAATTTTCTCTGTCATGCAGTTCTCCGGGGGCGATTATACGAGGTGAACTGATGCGCCCGGGGAATGCGCCTGGAGTGCCTTTGCGTGGAGCTCAGGATGACAAGGCCACATCTTCCGGGGTGATCAATTCGACGCCGTGATTCGTAAGCACGGTTCTCACAGACGGATCGCAGAGCGCATCCGTCTCGCGATCCCAGTCGTAACCCCAATCGTAAACCGCGGCGATCCTCTCGTTGCCCGTGCCCGGATGGCTGACGAGCTCCGCGGTACCTCCGTCGAGCCGCTCGACGAGCGCAATCAGACCGGCGGCGCTCATCTGGCCTGCAGCCGCGATTCCGATCGTTGCGGCACTCGTGGTGATCTGCGATCCTCGTCGTTTCGCATGAGCTCCGAACACGTTGAGAATTCGCATCGCGATGGCGCGTCCCGTCGCGGTGCCCTGAGGGGCCGCATCCGAAGGGATCCGCACGTACCGGATGCCGTACTCCTCCGCCAGCATCAGGACGATGTGGAAAATCCGAGGCAGCACGTGAAGGTGCTGATGGCCGTTGAGGTGATTGAGCTCGAGACCCGATCGGAGCAGCAGCTCTATCTGCGCGCGTAGCTCTCGTTCCACATCCCTCAACCGAATCCGGCCGAGTGCCCAACGCGCCGCGAACGCACGAAAATCGTCAAAAAATCGACCATCGTTGCCTACGAGCGAACTGACCGCCTCCACAGGAGCGACCGGACGCTCCTCGACCAGAGTTAGATGCGCTCCAACGCTCATCCGTGGGCACTCCCTCAAACGGTCCACTGCGTCATGGAGAGCGACGCCGTTCGCGACAACGCTGCAAGCCGTGACAATTCCGTCGTGATGCGCGCGGACAGCGCCCGCGTTCATGCCCTCATGCAGTCCGACGTCATCTGCAGTGACGATCAGTCGCGATCTCAAGTGCCGGCCGGCCCCCGCTCCTCGAGCCCGGTGACCGCTCGAGACCTTGCCAATTTCCGCCGCGGATGGCGCATGTCCGAGTAGAGACTCAAGAGCTCGCGAAGGATTTTGAAGATCACCGCGGGCGAAGAGAGCGTCGAGCGTCCTCGTATGCGGGGATAGTAGTCGATACCCAACTGCTGGACCGCGAAGCCGAGATTCTTCGCTTTGACGATCAACTCCGCATCGATGAGCGACCCATCGGACTTGAGCTCGACAGCATCCAGCACCTCGCGGCGCATGAGCTTGAACGCGAAATTAATGTCCCGGTACGGCCATCCGAACAATACGCTGATCAACTGGTTGTACCCCCACGAATAGACCGACCGCTTGAAGCCCTCCGTTGTCCTGTCAAAGCGATACCCGGCAATGACGTCCGCGCGCGTGACTTCCATCGCACGGATTGCATCTCCCAGAACGTTCGGGTCGACCGGCAGATCGGCGTCCATGTAGAGAACCAGATCCATCCGGGCGGATTCGAAGCCCGTCTTGAGGCTGCGTCCCAGCTTGAGGTTCTCAGCATGCCGGATCAGGCGGATCCGATTGTTGCTGGTCATGACACCGGAAATGATTTCCACCGACATGTCGGTGGATGCGTCGTCGACAACGATGATCTCGTAATCGCTCGCGAACGAATCGAGAGCGGCGACCGTGAGAGTGATCGCATGTTCGAGATTCTCCTCCTCGTTGTACACGGGAAGAACGACGGAGATGGAGCGCTTCGGAGTCACGGCCGGATCATAGCAAGGACTGGCCCGGGACAGCGGAAGCCTGGAGCCGCTTCTGACTGCACCGCATCCCCTGTACTCTTACGCCGATGCCCGAAGAAGCGCTCCCCGCGAGCACCAGCCGCTGGTCGTACCTTGCAGGCGCACTCGCCGTTGTGGTGACCATTGCCATCGCATGGTGGTTCCTGGGAGTTCGGGGGTTCACGCCCGAGGAGGCAGCCCTGTGGCTTCGCTCGGCCGGACATCTCTGGTGGGTCCCCCTCGCCTTTCTCGGACTCTATGCCCTGTTTTCTATCCTGATGATTCCATCGGTGCCGCTCTCGGTAGCGGCTGCGCTGATGTGGGGCTGGGCCCTGGGAGGGCTCATCGAGCTGTTTGTCTTCACGATCTCCGCGATCATTCCCTTCCTGCTCGCCCGCTCCACGCTCGGCTCCTGGATCGCGGCGAAGATTCCGGCAACACGGACGGTTCTATATGAGCGCCTCAGAAAGGAGGGTTTCTTCGTTCTCCTCGTACTGCGATTCGTTCCGCTGATTCCTTCGCCGCTGCTCAACTACATGGCAGGACTCGCGCGGCTTCGTTTTCGTGATTACCTTGCCGCCACGTTCCTCGGATCGATTCCGTCCGTGTTCATCTTCACATATCTCGTCGACTCGGTCGCAACGGCGACCGTGAGCGTGCCCAACGCGTTTTTCCGCACGCTCATCGCGGGGATCCTCATCGTGTCACTCGCTCTCGTCGCGAGGAGGCTGAAGAAAATCCTTGGGAGTGATGCCTGAGCGCGCAGGTGAAACCACCATTCGACATCGGAACCGTCTTCATTCCTGCCTCACACCCAGCAACTGAAAACAGAGCCTTCGCGGATCTCCTCTGCCGCCCGAAGCGTCCGCGGGAATGAAAGAGCTCTCGCATTCGAACCCGATCCGCTGCTCGCCGTCGGACACCGGGAGGATCGCCTCGGTCTGACGGCCTCGACGGACCTGCACGGTGCCCACGAGACGACCATTCTTGAAAATGCGCACCGGGATCAATTCTTCAGGGGCCGTTCGCGAGAGAGCCATGCGAAGAGCCACGCGTTCCGCGCCGACATCGGGAAGTCTCACCTCTGCCTCCGGGGCGATCCATCGCCACTCATGATCGGGATCCCGCTCGGCACCGTACACGCCGCGGACGCTCAGGAAGCGATCCTCCGGCGGCACTTCGACGACTGAAACTACCCCGTACTGGTTGCGCGTGACCTTGCTGAAGGCATGACCTCCCCGCCACCGGAAAATGCGGGCGTGCTCTTTATGGCTTCCGCCATTTCCGTAGATGAAGATGGGAGTTTCGCTGTCCACCGCGACCGCAGGGACGCCTTCGTCGATCTTGATGATCTGGAAGTCGGACAACCACCAGGTCGCGTGTGGCCAGAGCGGCAGCTCATAAAGGATGACCGCATTCTTCGGGACGTTCGCCCGAATCCAGGCTGCCGCCCTCGACGGAGGAGAAGCACCGGAAGCACGATCGATCAACAGAGGCGCGGTGTAGGCCAGCGAGCACGCCGAGATGACGGTGAAGACCGTCCAGCCGCGCCAGCCCCGCGCAATCCGGAATATGCCTGCCCCTGCGCAAAGAGCAACGCCCAGCGCCGAGGGAATTGCGTAGCGCGCGCCGTCGGCCGGGTCCATCGTCGCGATCGCAAAGGCGAGATAGGCGGTCGCCGCGAAGATCAGCGGAAGCACCGATCGTGAGCGGGTGCGGAGCAGATGCACGACTCCCGGGAGAGTCAGCAGCCAGACGGGCAGCGCGAGCCAGAGCGGTCCCCAGGGACGGACGACAAAGCGCGCTGCTATCCGCGGCAGTGTCCAGCCCCCGCGGGAAATGCCGGCGTCATGCGTCGCGTAGTACGCCGCCTGGCCCAGCTCGAACTCGAAGAATCGCCCGAGCCCTCCCAGAATGAGGACGAAAGGAACGAACCAGAGCAGACAACCTGCGGCAAATCCGCCGACGGCCGCAGATCGGGCACGCCAGGTCCGCAGCGCAACCAGCGTCCCGAGGAGAAGCGGCAGCACGAAGATTGAAAATTGCGGCCTGCATCCGATCGCCAATCCGGCAGCGATACCGAAAACGAGCGCGCGTGCCGGAACATCGGTCCGCGCCTCCGCACGTGCGAAGAGCAGAAGAGCCAGCGACAGGAGTGCGAGAGCCGGCGGCTCCGAGATCGGAAGTGTTCCGTGAATCAACATCACGGGAGACAGGTAGAAGAGCGCCGCGCCGATTGCGCCGGCGCGCAGGCTTCCCGTCATTGCGGCAAATGCGTGTGCCAGCAGGATCAGGCCCGCGAGCGAGGCCACGAGACTCAACGCAACGAGCGTGATGAACGGATCGCCAACCAGAACGTTCAGTGACCCTGCAACCGCGATGAACAGCGGATAGCCGGGCGGCGGCGGATGATGCTTCCATGGCTCGTAGTCAAGGACCGCTCGGGCGAACAGCGTTTCATCGAATTCGAAGAAGCTTTTCGGAAGAAAGAGTGTATAGACGATTGTGACCAGTGCGAGAACGATGAGGATTTCCCGCGGAAACCATCTGCGCGACCCTTCCCTGACGTCATTCATCGCGGTCATGAGAGCTTCTTATAATCGAACAGATGACTATTGGTTACCTTCACGCTCTGCGCATTCTGCATCAGACCTTCCGAGGGCACCCGCTGGGCGTGCGGCTTCACATCCTCATCCGCTTTTTCACCTGCCCGTTCCTGCGGACCCTCGATCTGGTCCCCAGAGGAGGGCGCATGGTCGACATAGGAGCCGGCCACGGCACGTTCGCCCGGCTGGCCATCGAGCAGGGCGCGAGAGACGTCGTGGCGGTCGAACCGGACCTGCGCAAATCCCTTCTCCCTCTCCGATGGCCGGGGATCCGAGTCGTTGCGGCATTCGATGACGCAGTGAAGGGAAGTTTCGACGTGGTGGCCATCTATGACGCCACCTACCGGATTCCCACTGCCGAGCGCGAGGGGCTGTATCGTCGTGCGTTCGAGCGCCTCGTTCCCGGCGGCCTCTTCATTCTCAAGGACATGGACGCATCCCATCGTTGGAAAATGTCCTGGGCGCGATTTCAGGAGCGGATCTCCGACGGCGTTCTCGGAATCTCGATGGGCAGCGGATTCATCTATGAATCGAGGGAGGAGATCTTCGCGCGAATGGGCCGGATCGGTTTCGTGGAGCTGGAGGCGAGAGAGATCGATGCCTGGTATCCCCATTCGCATATCGTCTACACAGCCCGGAAGCCTGCTTAAGGTCTTCCCGGCTTCGGACCTCATTCGCCGGGAGATGGGCTATCTGTCTTCTGTCCACTGTGTACGCGGTCTGCTTTCAGCTGCAACAGAACATAACCACCGGGCCGTGAGGTAGAATCACCCCCCCAGCCCTCGCGGCAAATGTACAAAGGAGTCTCCCGTGGCAAATTTTCCAGGTGTCGACTACATGGATGTCGATTCGCTCTTTTCTGAAGAAGAGCTGATGGTGCGTCAGACCGTGCGCGACTTCGTCGACGCGGAAGTGCTTCCGATCATCGAAGACGCGAACCGGCACGAGAAGTTTCCCGCTCATCTGGTCCCCCGAATGGCCGAGATGGGCCTGTTCGGCTCGACCATTGACGAGTACGGCCTTCCGGGCCTGGGCCACGTCGCGTACGGGCTGATCATGCAGGAGCTCGAGCGAGGCGATTCCGGACTCCGGTCGTTCGTATCGGTTCAGTCGAGCCTTGTCATGTTTCCGATCTATGCGTACGGCTCGAAAGAACAGAAGGATCGATGGATCCCCGCTCTCGGCAGCGGCGAGGCGATCGGCTGTTTCGGTCTGACCGAGCCCGACTTCGGATCGAACCCCGGAGGAATGCGCACGCATGCGCGACGCGACGGGGATTCATGGATTCTCAACGGCGCCAAGTCCTGGATCACGAACGGATCCATTGCCGATGTCGCGGTCGTGTGGGCAAAGACCGAAGAGGGAATCCGCGGGTTCCTGGTCGAAAAGAACACTCCCGGCTACACGACCGCCTATCACATGGGCAAGTTCTCGCTTCGCGCGTCGGTAACTTCGCAGCTCTTCTTCGAAGATTGCCGCATTCCTGCCGAGAATGTCCTGCCGGAGACCTCGTCACTCAAGCATCCCCTGAGCTGCCTGAGTCAGGCGCGATTCGGCATCGCCTTCGGCGCGGTCGGGGCGGCGATGGCCGTGTACAACACCGCGCTCGAATACGCAAAGCAGCGCATCCAGTTCGGCGGAAAACCGATCGCCGCACATCAGCTCGTGCAGAACAAGCTCGCCTGGATGATCACTGAGATCACCAAAGCTCAGCTTCTGGCTTTGCAGATGGGCCGGAAGAAGGAGCAGGGAAAAATCAAACCGCATCACATCTCGATGGCCAAGATGAACAACGTCAACATCGCTCTCGAGTGCGCGCGCATGGCTCGCGACATCCTGGGAGCCAACGGCGTTTCCGACGAGTATCCGGTCATCCGTCACATGCTCAACCTCGAATCGGTGAAAACGTACGAAGGCACCCATGACATCCACAATCTCATCATCGGTGAGGCGGTGACCGGTATCCCCGCCTACAATCCTCCGATGACTGCTGAGGCAGAGCGTCAGGGAACAGCCGAGCGCGAGAAGGAAACGGCAAAAACGACGTAGGGTTCCGGCACAAAGCTGTTAGTCTTTGCTGGAATTTCCAACACCAACCAGTCGTCTGACAATGGGGAACTGAATGGAATCGAGTCTCGAAATCGGATTTCTGAGAGTTACCGAAAAGGCGGCCATCGCGGCAGCTCGGACGATGGGCTACGGGAAGCGGAAGTACTCCGATCAGGTCGCCGTCGAATCGATGCGCGAAGAGCTCAACAAGATGAAAATGCGTGGGACCATCGTCATCGGCGAAGGCGAGCGCGACAAGGCTCCGATGCTTTACGTCGGCGAGCCTCTCGGCCGCGGCTATAACGGTGGCGATCAGGGACTTCCGGAA
>JBGTDX010000099.1:0-6442 GCA_041748075.1 Thermoanaerobaculia bacterium | reverse complement strand
AACCGGCACTCCCTATCGCGATCCCGGAGCGGCCTACTACGAAGAGCGCTACCGCGAAAGGCTAGTCAAATCATTGCAAAAGAAAGCAACTACGCTCGGATACCAACTCATCCCGGTTCAGGAGGTTCATTAGAAGCTTGGGCGTGTGGGTTTGAGGGGCGAGGGATCTCACGCGATGGTACATAGTTGCCTATCGGCCTCCGCCACCACCCTGTCCCATCACGAATCACGAAGGTACTACCGCCGGAGATCCCTCGCTCCTCCCGCCCGCACGCCCGTGCTTCTAATGAACCTCTCCGAACGGGAAGGGATGAAGAAATACGTCATCCTGAGCGAAGCGAAGGATCTCCTGAGGAGGATCGAGCACCGCAAGACGAGATCCTTCGCTTCGCTCAGGATGACCTGGCCTCGCTCAGCATGACACGGTGGTTCATCACCCCTTCACCGGCGCCCCGCGCCGTTTGGTTGCTCGGGATGACAGGTTCTGAAGATGACCGCTCGAGCGGCGCTCAGGATGACAAGTCCGTCACGACCCGGCCTTCGCCCTCTCCCTTTTTCCATGCCGCCACAGAAGCACTACCGGCAGGATCGTGATCGTCGCCAGACAACTGATCCCGATGCCGAACAGCGACGCATAGCCGATCGAGCGCAGTCCCGGAAAGCTCGAGGTGATGAACGATCCGAAGCCCACCATCGAGGTCAATGCCGCCATCACGACCGCCTTGCACGTCTCGTGGGCGTGAATGTGAAACGTCGACGGCTCCTCGAGGTATCTCTGCATCATGTAGATCGAGTAATCGGTGGCAACACCCACGAGCATCAGGCCGACGAAGACGTTGACCAGATTGAACTCGAGATCGAACATCGCCATGAGTCCCAGCATGCCGATCGCACCGGCCGTGAGCGGAATGAAAATGATGAGCCCTTTGACCAGGGACCGGAAGACGAACCCGAAGAGAATGAACACGCCGATGACACCCCAGACGGTCGACCGGATTGCATCGTCCCTGATGATGCGTCGCAATGTCGTGCTGACGAGATTGAAACCCGTCACGGTGATACCCGGCTGCTCTCCGATCTCGAGAAGCTTCGGAGGCACGCCATCCTTCCAGTTCAGTCCTGAAGGGTAGACGTGCGAGACCGAAAGAACACCTGACGGAGTCGTCCTGATGAAGCGGCGCACCAGGGGTTCGAGAGTCTCGCTGTCGAAGTCTTCGAGCCGCAGGGGCCGCTGGGGAGCAATCGACTGCCCGAACAATGGGAGATAGCCGTCCCAGGCATCTTCGCGGAATCCCTCTTCTCTCAGAGCCGCGCGAAACGTCGCCTCGATGCGCTCGAAATCGAAATCGTTGTCTCGTCCATCGCGCAACATTCCGATCACGGCCTGCTGCTGCTCCAGAGGGGGGACGATCGTGGCGATGGACTGGTAGGACGAGATTCCTCCCTCTGCGAGGACTTCATCCAGTCCGGCCTTTGCCTGCTGCGTTCTGGCAAGTGCCGTCTCGACATCGGGGCCTTCGGCGGCCACCATCATCGAGTTCAACGACTGTCCGAACTTTTCGGTGACAGTGGCCTGTAGTTTCGTCGCTGCATTTGACGATGCACGAAAGTTCGCGACGCTGTCATTGAAGCGCAGCCTCGGAGTGGCAATCAGGCAGGCCACGGCGAATACGATCCAGATCACCACGACGAGCCGCGGATGGGCGAGACTCACATCGATCAGCCGGTCCGCACCGAACGTGTGCACGTGAAGCGGCTTTCCATCACCCGGATCTTTCTGGGTCTGCACGAGAAGCGCAGGAAGCACGAACACCACACAGAGGAAGAACACCAGAACGCCCGTCGCCGTGAGAAAGCCGAGCTGGCTCATCCCGCGGAAGTCGGTCGCGAGATAGGCATAGAACACCGCGGACGTCGTGATCGCCGCCAGAAGCACGCCCGGCAACGTGGAGTCCATCGTGATGTGGAGCGCCTCTGCCACTCTCAGACCTCGGTTGCGCTCGTGCGCAAATCGCTCATAGAGAACCGTGATGAAGTCGATACCCAGGCCCGCCACGAGCGCGGCAAACAGAGCACTCGTCGAAGAGAGCTCGCCCAGAACGAGCCCGGCCAGTCCGAAGGTGATGATAATCGCGAGCCCCATGGGCACGCCGGCGTAGAGGATTGAAGTGAAACGACGGAACGCATAGTAGAACAGCAGCAGCACTCCGATGATGGAAGTCAACATGTTGATGATAATGTCCCTGCCGATCAATCCAGCATCCGACACCGCGATCGCGTAACCTCCGGTATGGCCAATCTCAGGGGGCGGCACGTCAGGAAACTCCTCGCGAAAGCGGGCGAGACTCCCGGCCTCCAGCTTCCGGCCCCGTTCGATGAGCGACTGTGCGGCCGGCAGATCCTGTGCAGGGCGCTCCGGACGCACCAGCATCAGCACCGCTGTTCCGTCACCCGACAGGTAGTAGCCGCTCGTCACATCGATGTTGAATCCCCGTCCGGAGCTCTGCATCTTCTCCATGAAAATCGGCAGCAGATTGAACGGATCCATCTCGAGGAGAGGAGTCACCGCAGTCGCCTGAGGAGTCTGGAGAAGCGCCCGGTTCCGCTCCACGGCCTCGCGGATCGCCTGATCCGTGAGCTTCGCCCGAACTTTCTCGATTTCCTCGGGCGTGAGAAGAAGCATCGCCTTCGGAAGCAGCTCGCCCATCATCTGCATCGGGTCCGGCAGGAGCCATTCGACGGCCTCGACTCCGGCGAGAGCTTCGTACTCTGCGCCGATCTCGTCGATCAGAGAGGTGTACTCGTCGATCCCTCGTGCCGGCGGAAGCTGAAACACAACCACGTGCTGGTCGATGGTCCCCATCGCCGTGACGATCCGCCGGAAGTCGTTGACCTCACGGTTGTGCTGCGGAACCAGGTTGAGTATGTCCGGATCGAAACGCAGGCGAAGAGTCGCGAAACCCGCAAGCACGGCCAGAAGGGCTGCGACGATCAATACCGCCCTGCTATGACGGATCGATACTTCGGTCAGAGCGGCAACCAGTCTTCGCAGTAGAGGATTTCTCACGCTGTCTTCAGGCTCCACACTCCGGGACGAGGCGATGACGGCAGTCCCGCACTACTGCACGAGGCTCCATCGAAGGTTCGATCTCGTCGGGATTCTCTCGAGAGAAAGCTGGTGAGCCGGGTAGGGATCGAACCTACGACCAATTGGTTAAAAGCCAACTGCTCTACCACTGAGCTACCGGCCCGTACTGCAGAAAACGATCAGCGGCTGCTCAAAATACGAAGCGCAGCCGCCGATGTCAACGCTCGAGCTGAAAAGAACGAGAGACGGCAGAGGGAAATTGCAGGGTTCGGGTCGTCACAGGCCGCATTCCCCTCTCCCCGTGTGAACGGGGAGAGGGGCAAGGGGTGAGGGGCCGTGCAGGCAATTCGAATGCAGCCGACTGACATGAGTAGCGGCAAGCCCCCAACGCCCCTCTCCCGGCGCGCGACGAACTCGCAAGCCCTCAACTTTTGCGCAGGACCGCGCGCCACCCTCTCCCCGACTTCGCGGGGAGAGGGAGAGCACGACGGGGACCTCATTGGAGATCCCTTACAACCAGCGTCGAACCCGAGCCTTGTACTGGCGGTATTCGTCGCCGAACTTGCGCTCGAGATAGGCCTCTTCCCTCCGGATCACGCCGTAGTACATCGCGAGCAGAACGAGCGGCGTGAGGAGGACCGCCACCGTCAGGTTGAAGGCGATGGCAACTCCGAGGTAGCCGGCGGTCAGTCCGAGGTAGATGGGATTCCGCGAAACACTGAAGAGCCCCGTCGTGACGATGCGTGAGGTCGCGCGGTAAGGATTGAGTGCCGTCTTTGACCGGAGAAGGGTCAAGGCCGGAAGTAGCACGAGGACCATCCCGATCAGGAGGAGGACGAATCCGAACGTCCAGTTGTACGGCGGCGCGACGAGCTCTCGAGGCAGGAGGCCGCGCGTGAAATAGCCGAGGGCGAGAAACGCGCCGTAAATCAGGGGAGGCGGCGCGAGAACGTGCGCGGAGTCTTCAGAGGTCATGCTGTCCGCCTCGTCACCCCTCCAGCTCCGCTGCGGCCCTCGCCAGCATGCTCGTCACGGCATCCTTAGAAGGACTCTCCGCGTAGATCCGGATGATTGGCTCGGTGCCTGACTTGCGGAAGAGAATCCACCCGCCATCTGCGAAATTCAGCTTTACGCCATCCTTGTCCTCGCGCGACGCCACTTCGCCTCCGAGCTCCGCGTCCATTCCCCCGCTGCGAACCTTCTCGATCAGGCGGTCGATTGCAGCCTGCGGACGGAGAAGATCCCGGCGGTCGTAATGCAGCGTACCGAACTCCTGTTCCATTTCCTTCACGAGATCAGACAACGGCTTTTCTGCATCGGCGACGCATTCGGCCACCAGGAGGCCGGAAAGAATGCCGTCCCTTTCCGGGAGAAACCAGCCGAAGCCGACTCCCCCGCTCTCCTCACCGCCGATGAGGATGTTTCGCGTGAGCATCAGGTCCGCCACGTACTTGAAGCCGATTGGAGTCTCGTGGAACGGCACCCCGAGTCCGCGTGCAACATTCTCGACGAGCCTGCTCGTGGAGAATGTCTTCACGATCTCACCGGTCATACCCTTACGACGGATCATGTAGAGGGCCAGAAGGGCGATGACTTTGTGCGGGGAGACGAATTCACCCTTCTCGTCGAGAATCCCGACACGGTCGGCATCGCCATCGTTGCAGATTGCCAGATCGAAGCCGCCCTCCTTCATCCGTGCAATCGATGGTCCCAGGTTGTTGGGGATGGGCTCGGGATTGACGCCACCGAAAGAAGGATCGTGCTCGCCTCGTATCGTCGTGACGCGTGCGGCGGATCCTTCGAGAACCCTTTCGGGCAATCCTGACGCAACGCCGAAAATCGGGTCGTGCAGGATCGAGAGCCTCGCCTTCGAGAGCTTTTCTATGTCGAGCTTTTCCCGCAATGCGATTACGTAATCATCCAGAAGATCTTCGCGGCGCAGAGAGCCACCATCGCGCCGGTCTTCGCTGCCAATCGCTCTGCCGATGGCGGCGTACGTTTCGGGCAGCGCAGATCCGCCATACGACCCCTTGAACTTCAGGCCGTTGTACTTCGCCGGATTGTGGCTCGCGGTGACCATCACACCACCGATCGCGCCCAGCCGGACGTTCGAGAATGAAACCGTCTGCGCGGGCGAGGGATCTGTGGAGAGAATGACCTCATAGCCGGAGTCACGGAGGATCGAGGCTACCTCTGCAGCGAACTCGGGCGAGAGGAATCGGCGATCGAACCCGACCGTCAACCGGTTCGGGTCGACGCCGGCGGGCACGTCGAGCCCTCGTGCCGCCACCGCGATCGCGTTGGCAACGAAGCGGACGTTAGCGAATGTGAATCCTTCAGCGATGACGGCGCGCCAGCCGTCGGTTCCGAATGAGATATCAGTAGACATGGACGCGCATTGTAGCGGTTGTGGATCTGGATTTCGCGGAGGTCTCACCCTCTCCCCGCTGCGCAGCGCGAGAAACGATCAGGGCGGGTCGACGCGCAACTCGACACCGTGCGTTCCGCCGCTGATCACGATTTTCCGCTTCGCTCCCGGCTTGGCTGCAGGCGCCGGGCTTGCGATGACCGTTCCATCGGTCGCATCGCGGAACACGCCTCCGCCGAGCTTCGGAAGGCTCTGCCGGTCGGGAGCGATCCGGTACTCGGTGGTCGTCGGAACGGTTTCAGGCGTGACGAGCGGAATTGGTACGCCGACGCCGAGGTACTGTTCGCGCTTCGCCGCGTCGAGCAGAAGGGGATCGGCGCCGCCGGTGGCCCGAAGAGGCGTCGCCTCGACCACCGGAGCGATCCGTTCCGCCTCGACGACGGGGACTCTGTCCGCCCTTTGACGATAAAGCCGTCCGTGCTCTCCCGGATCGGGGCCGTACCGTTCGGAGAGCATCGTAGCGGCCGCGAGCAGAATCGCGAGGACAAGCGAACCGATAGCGACGTTTTTCAGGGTTAGAATTCGCTTGCGCCTGCGGCGATCCCGAGGCGGACCGTACGACACATGGTAATGCTGGGGCACCTGATTCATGGGGATTTCTTACTCAATATCCCTGCCAATTGCGGGCTCAGCAGGAGTGCTTCCGGGGGGGGATTTCTGATCCTGAGTGAAGCGAAGGATCATCTTGCCACGCTTCTAATGAACCTCTCCGAACCGAGAGGGATGTAGAAACACGTCATCCTGAGCGAAGCGAAGGATCTCCTGAAGAGGATCGAGCATCGCAAGCAGAGATCCTTCGCTTCGCTCAGGATGACGTGGACTCGCTCAGCATGACACGGTGGTTCATCACCCCTTCACCGGCGCCCAGCGCCGTTAGGTTGCTTCTAATGAACCACCCATTCATGGCCCGCGGAGCGGGCCTGAGA
>JBGTDX010000098.1:0-12622 GCA_041748075.1 Thermoanaerobaculia bacterium | reverse complement strand
AACAGCTGCGGAGCTCGAGTGGCGGGCGGGCGATCTGTACCGCTGGATCGGGGCAGGGGAGCTGGACGTAAAGATCGACAGCAGCTACCCGCTCGAGCGTGCAGCCGATGCGCAGCGAAGGATCGAGTCGCGGGAGAGCTCGGGAAAGATTCTGCTCGAGGTGTGACACAGCACGACGTCGAGCCGCATTCCCCTCTCCCCGTGTGAACGGGGAGAGGGGCAAGGGGTGTGGGGCCGTGCTGGCAACTCAAGTGTTGGCGATCGGCTTCAGAAGCTGCAAGCTCCTGACGCCCCTCTCCCGGCGCGCGACGCTCTCGCAAGTCCTCTACGTCTGCGCGGATTCCGCGCGCCACCCTCTCCCCGACTTCGCGGGGAGAGGGAGAGCACGACCGCGCCCGGCATCGGCGAAGCCACTCACAACCCACAACTCACAACTCACAACCGGGCGGGCGGGGGTTGACTCACCGACGATAGATCTCCTCGATCACTTCGGCGTGCGTCGGCATCGACGCGACGCACGCTTCGCGCCGTTTTGCGAGATCGTCGAGCATCCTGTCGCCCGCGTCCGTCCCGTGCAATCCGAACAGCGGGTGCGGCTGCGCCGGGGCGCGGCCGTTGCCATCGAGAATGCACGTGTGGCTGAAGCCGCGAAATAGCGCGAACGTCCGGCTGTCCTGGAGCGGGAGACTCTCCTCGTAAAGCTGCAGCTGTTCTGCGAGCGAATCGGTCAGGACGGCGTCCGAGGCCGCGCTCTTCCAGAACGGAGTGTCGGCGCGATTCGCGAGCACGTAGTGCATCAGGATGAAGTCGCGCAGCTCCTCGTAGACATCGTTCATTTCCCTGTTGAACGCGGTTGCGTGAGCTTCGCTGCCGGCCGAGTGCGGAAAAAACGTCACGAGATTCGCCAGACCGTACTCGATGAGAAAGATGCTCGTCGATTCGAGCGGCTCGAGAAACGCAGCCGCCAGACCGAGCGCCACGACGTTCTTCACCCACGTGCGGCGATAACGTCCGACGCGGATACCGATTCGCCGCGCCTCATTGCCCTCCGCCGCATCGCCGACCAGTTTCCGCAGCTCCGCTTCAGCCTCCTCGGGAGTGATGAACGCCTGGCTGTATACATACCCGCAGCCACGACGATGGGATAGCGGGATATCCCACGACCAGCCGGCGCTCATCGCTCTGGCCGTCGTGTAGGGTGGAATGCCGGATCCATTCTCCTTGTGGCGTGTGGGCAACGCGATGGCGGAGTCGCAAAGCAGATGCCCGGAATCGGACAGGAACGGCTCCTCGAGCGACTTGCCGAGCAGAAGGCTGCGGAAACCGCTGCAGTCGATCCAGAGATCTGCCTCGAGCCGCCGTCCGGAGCGCAGGCCGAGCGCCGACACATTGCCGGTCACCGGATCGCGCTGCACATTAGTAATGTGATCGACGATCCGCTCGACTCCGCGGCCGCAGGCGAGCTCGCGCAGAAATTGGCCGAGGAGGACGGCGTCGAGATGATAGGCAGTTCGAACGTCGTGAGTCGGGTCGACAGGATTCTTCGGTGAGAGGTTCCGGCGGCAGAGCTCGAGCGTCGGCACGAGCTGGTCGGCCAGCAGGCCTGTTGCCTTGCCGCTCAGCCGCCGCGCAAGCGCGTAGTGAATCGACGCGATGCCGTCGCCAATCTGTCCGAAGTACGGCTCCGCCCATGGCCGGGCATACCGCTCGAATCCTTCCCGGAACGGATGCCAGTACTCCGACAGCCGCGCGCCTCCGGCATCGACATTCCTCGACCATCCGACGAAGCGGATCGCAGCCTTGTACGTCGCGTTGACTGCCGGCATCCAGTCGCGATCCTCGAGTCCGAGGAAACGCATCGTCGTTCCCAGTGTTGGGACCGTCGCTTCACCGACGCCGATTGGCGGGACGTCATCCGATTCGACGAGCGTGATCTTCACGTCGGGCCCGAGGGCCCGGTTCAGGTAGCTAGCCGCCAGCCAGCCGGCCGTGCCGCCTCCCGCGACGACAATGCGACGCACCGCAGACCCGCTCGGGTTGCCAGGACTCACCCCATGCACCTCTCTTGCTGGATAAGCGAAGATTGTAACTCGCAGCGAGGATGTGGCCGAACATTGCATGCTCGGCCACTTAGCGGAGGGTTCATTCGACGCTCAGGATGACGTGGCCTCGCTCAGCATGACACGGTGGTTCATCACCCCTTCACCGGCGCCCAGCGCCGTTAGGTTGCTCGGGATGACATGTTGGTTCTTACCGGCTCAGCACGATGGCGAGGGCCGCCAGGGCTGTGAGCAGCGCCGTGCCGGCCATCACCAGCGATGCGATGGTTGCGGCGCGCGAGCTCGCGGCCATGTGTTTCAGGACCTGGGAGATCGGATCGTCCGTGAGTCGATCGGTGGTGAAGAGCGACTGTTGCATGATGGACTTCGCGTCGAGAACGGACTCGATGGCACGCTCGAAGTGGCGCTGATGGATGTGCTTGCCGAGGTCCGGGCCCGGTTCTGCTGCCGCTGATGCGGCGGCTTTGATCACGGCGTTCTTGATGTCGCCGCCGCTCGTGACGAAGCGCTCCGACAGTGCGCGGAAATCGACGTCGTCCGCCAGCGGCGTCCTGGCTGGATGAATCTGAACTTTCCAGATCTGTTCGCGCTCGTCGGCTCCGGGCATCTCGAACCGCACGTGAGTGCGGATGCGCCGCTCGAAAGCCGGATCAAAGTTTGCGGCGAGGTTGGTCGCGAAGATCACCACGCCATTGAAGGCCTCCAGCTCCCGGAGCAGCACGCTCACTACGACGTTGCTCTCCCGCTCCTGCGGAAGACTGCCACCCGTCGATCTGCGGATGGCGATCGCGTCCGCCTCGTCGAAGAACAGCACAGCGTTCTGATCCGCGGCCGTCTGAAACGCAGCGACGATGTTCTTCGGCGTCTCGCCCAGCCACATCGATTCGAGCTCAGCGTAGTCGACGATTACGAGCTTCATGCCGAGGGTCCGGGCGATGGCTTCGGCGCATATGGTCTTGCCGGTTCCCGGAGGGCCTGCAAAGTTGAACGCGAGCCCGAGGCCGGATGTATGGCGCTCGCCGAGTCCCCAGTGCCCGAAGATCAGCGAATGATTCCGGACTTGTGCAAGCGCATCGTCCAGCGCCCGCCGTGTGAGCGGCGGGAGAATCACGTCCGCAAACGTCCGCTGGGGGATGACGGTCTCGACTGCCCGCCTGGAACGTCCGGTGAAGAACTGGAGAAGTGGAGAAGCCATAGGTTCGTCGCAGACAAACGCTCAAATGTCCGAGTCGTTCTGTCCTCGTAACGATAGTACCCTCAATCCATCGCTCTGTCCCCTTAGCGTTAACTCGAGGGCCAGTCTCACGGTGTCATCCTGAGCGAAGCGAAGGATCTCCTGAAGAGGATCGAGCATCGCAAGCAGAGATCCTTCGCTTCGCTCAGGATGACGTGGCCTCGCTCAGCATGACACGGTGGTTCATCACCCCCTCACGGCGCCCCGCGCCGTTAGGTAGCTCAGGATGACACGTGAGGCTTCAGGCAAGTCTTCGCTCGACGGTCTGGTCGCCGAGCTCCAGCCCTGAGCCCCTGCCGCGGCGCCCGAAACCTGCGACTCCGTGCGCCGGTTTCCGGCTCTCATGGTCGAAGCGCGTTTGCTAAGATCAACGGCACATCGTTTCGGACCGGACGGATTTCCATTGTCATCCAAGTCACTGCTGTCTCCGTTTTACGGCGGAGTGTTCGTCGTCAGCGGCAGCCTCATGGCGCTTCAGATCATGCAGGCGCGCATCTTCTCGGTGACGACCTGGTATCACCTCGCCTTCCTCGTCATCGGCGTGGCGATGTTCGGCATGATGGCCGGGGCGATGGACGTCCACCGCGGCGACGAAAAGCAGCAGCGCGCCGAATTCGGCGCTTTGATGACGCGGGCAGCGTGGAAGTTCGCGTTGTGGGTGCCCATTGCCCTCGCGGGACAGATGCTGCTTCCGATCATTTCCAGCAACGTGACCGGCACATTGATCACGCTGCCACTGATATCGCTCACCACGGTGATTCCTTACTATTTCGCCGGCGTGGTGATGGCGCTTGCGCTAACACGATCGCCGTATCCCGTCGGTCGGACGTACGGGGTCGACCTGGTCGGTGCGGCGACGGGGTGCCTTGCGGCGCTGGCACTGATGAACGGAATCGACGCACCGACCGGGGTCCTCGTGCTGGCGCTTGCAGTGGTGTGCTCCGCTCTGCTCTTTTCCCGTCTTTCAGGTGCAGGGGAGGTCCGTGCGTGGATGCTGCGTGGTTACGCGGCGATGCTGCTGTTCGTCATCGCTGCCAACCTGATCGCCGCGCGGCCCTTCATCTATCCACTCTGGATCAAGGTTCACCTGATCACACAATCCCAACTGGCACATGACGAATGGAATTCGATCTCGCGGGTCACCGTGCACCGTGAAGTGCGGGATCGGCCACCGTTCATGTGGGGTCCGTCTCCCGCGCTGCCGCCTGACATCCGGACTGATTTTCACCTGCTGACCATCGATGGGGATGCGGAATCCCCCATCCATCGATTTGACGACCGGGATGTGGAACGGCTGGGGTTCCTCGAGTACGACGTGACGACCATTGCCTACGCGCTGCCGGATCTCGAGCGCGCCGCGATCATCGGTGTGGGCGGCGGCCGCGACGTGCTGACGGCCCGATATTTCGGCGTGCCCCACATCAAGGCGCTGGACATCAACAATGTGCAGATCTCGCTGCTGACGGAGATCGAGCCCTTTCGCACGTACGCCGGCATTTTCGATATGCCCGGCCTGGAACTGATTCACACTGAGGCGCGCAGCTGGTTCAGCGGGCAGCACGAGAAATTCGACATCATTCAGATGAGCCTGATCGACACCTGGGCGGCCACGGGAGCAGGGGCATACACGCTCTCAGAGAACGGTCTCTACACGGTCGAGGCATTCAGCACGCTGCTCGAGGATCTCAATGACGACGGCGTTCTGACCGTCAGCCGGTGGTACCTTCCCGATGCCGCGAACGAGCTCGAACGGCTCCTGGCGCTCTCCTCCGCGGCGCTGTTCGAGCGAGGCGCTGCACGGCCGGCGTCTCACATGATGGTCGCCACTGCCGACCGAATCGCGACCCTGGTCTTGTCGAAGCAACCGCTCGGCGCCACGCAGATCGAGGCCCTCCGCGCGCAGGCGGCGCGGCGCGGGTTCGATCTGCTGATCACGCCCGGCGAGACACCGGTCTATGAGGGATTCAGAACGATTCTCGCCGCCGACGGGCGGGCGGAACTGGCCGCTCTGGCGAAGGCGCATCCTTTCGACATCAGCCCTCCGACCGACCGCCGCCCGTTCTTCTTCAACCAGTTGCGTCTCACCGATCCGATCGGAATCTTCCGGCTGATCCGGCAGAACAAGACCGGAGCGCAACTCGGCCAGGTCACCGCGACGCTCAATCTCTATGTGATCCTCGGATTCTCTCTGCTGATCTCGGCGTACGCGGTGCTTCGACCTCTGCGCCGGGAACTGCGGGCCAGCGACCTCCGGTTCGTCGCGGCGGGAACAGCGTGGTTTTTTCTGATCGGACTCGGGTTCATGATGCTCGAGATCGCACTGCTTCAGCGGATGAGCATCTACCTCGGACATCCGTCTTACAGTCTCGGCATCCTGCTGTTCAGCCTGATCCTTTCGACGGGAATCGGCAGCTTTCTGTCTGATCGTTTTGTTCTGGCCTATGGGTTCGGCAAGTATGTGTGGGCGATCGCGGTGAGCATCGTGGTCGTTGCGGGCATGCATCTGACGGACGGGACCTTCATCCGCTTCGCCGATGCCGGGCTGCCAGGGCGGGCGGCCTTGTGCGTCGCTTTGATCATGCCACTGGGGTTGCTGCTCGGTTACGGTTTTCCGACGGGGATGGCGATGGTGCGGGCCATCGATCCGCGACCGACGGCCTGGTTCTGGTGTATCAACGGCGTCGCCGGCGTAACGGGAACCACGCTCGCGGTCACGCTCAATATCGCTTACGGACTCGATGTGACGATGATGCTGGGCGCGCTGTGCTATACCCTGCTGCTGGTGCCAGGCGCGATGCTGACCTGCCGGCCTCCCATCAGCAACGTGGTGGGTGGGTGGAAACAGGCTCCGGAGATCGCCTCGGTATGATGAATCAGGGGCCGAAGGGTCCGGCGGATGATCAGGCATGCGCACGGGGACATCAACCTGACAAACGCTCGTGCAGTCACTGAGAGGTGGTTATGTTTCGACACGTCAATGTCGTCGGCGCGATCACGATTCCTGTTCCGAAAAAGGAGCTCGTCACTCTTCTCTGGGATATCCAGCGCATTCCGGACTTCGATTTGAAGGCGGATCGTGTGGAGGTCAGGCCACAGACAGAGACGACAGGCTTCTACCGCGTGTGGGGCCGCTTCGCCGGCATTTCGTGGAGCAGGGACTTCGAGTACTTTCTCAATTCGGACGGTTTTTACCTGAGGGAGAAGGATTTTTCGGGACCCGAACCGGCGATCCACGGAGGGTTCATGGTTCAGGAGGTGGGACCCGACGAGTCTACGTTGATTCACTACGAGCAATACTGGTTTGCCCGGCGCCTGGTGCCGCTCAGACCGTTCCTCGTCGCCTATCTGAACTGGAGCGTGCGCAAGGAATTGAAAAGGATCAGGGTCGCGGCGCTGGAAAGGAATGAACGAAGCGTCGAGGGCGCTCGGGCATCCGCCGAAGCAGTGTTGGGTCATGGACCGCGGGAGTCGTCCCGCGACTGATCCGTCGTTGCCGGGTTTGCGCTGCCCCGACGACTCTTATCAGTGACAAGATGTCGATGAAGACCCCGACTTTTGGCATATAGTCGCTGGCATGCTCTCACCCGGATTGACAATCGCGCACTACGACATCCTCGCTCTCATTGGGACCGGAGGGATGGGAGAGGTCTATCGCGCCCACGACGCACGAATCCAGCGCGACGTCGCTCTGAAGATCCTGTCGCCATCGCTCGCTGCGGATCCCGACCGTCTACGCCGGTTCGAACAGGAGGCCCTCGCGTCAGGCAGACTCAATCATCCGAACATCCTCATGGTGTTCGATGTCGGATCGCACGAAGGCTCGCCGTTCATCGTTTCGGAATTGCTGGAAGGAGCGACGCTTCGCGAGCATATGACCTCTCCACTCCTGCTGCGCAAGGCGCTTGATTGGGCAGTGCAGATCGCAAACGGTCTCGTCGCCGCGCACGATAAGGGAATCGTTCATCGAGATCTGAAGCCGGAGAACATCTTCGTGCTCAACGACGGGCGAATCAAGTTGCTCGATTTCGGGCTGGCGAAGCTTCTCGACACAGCCGTTCTCCACTCGGACAAAACACAGGAACGAAGGATGACCAACGACGGGATGGTCGTCGGCACGGTCGGCTACATGTCTCCCGAACAGGTGCGAGGCGAAGCGATTGATCATCGCTCGGATCTGTTCTCTCTCGGCGTGGTCCTGCACGAGATGCTCAGCGGGAGCGTTCCGTTCCGCCGCGATTCCGCGGTGGAGAGCATGAACGCGATCCTGCACGACGATCCGCCGCCGATTGGCGAGATCGCAGAGAGCGTGACAGAGGTGGTTCGACACGCGATGGAGAAAGCTCCGGACGACCGCTTTCAGACCGCCAGAGATTTCGCCTTCGCCCTGAGAGCGAAGGGAACCAGCGGGACGCATGCGGCTGTGACGGGAACAGAAACGCAGGCAGGCCGTGGCGGGACGGCGGCATCGAACCAGCCACCGCTCTACCGGCGGATGACGTTCCGACGCGGTTTCATCATGAGCGCGAGGTTCGCGCCCGACGGGTCTGTGATCTACGGGGCAGCCTGGGAGGACAATCCACTGGAGATCTTCTCGTCCTACCAGACGGGTCCGGAAGCGCGGCCGCTGAGTCTTCGCGACGCCGACGTCCTTTCCGTTTCTCCGACCGGCGAGCTGGCGATCTCTCTGGGACGGCGCTTCATGGGGGTGGGCTATGCAACCACCGGCATCCTTGCACGGGTCCCTCCCGCCGGAGGAGCTCCGCGCCGAATCTGTCAGGACGTCCAGGAGGCTGACTGGACGCGGGACGGCAAGAACTTTCTCCTGATCCGCCGAGTTGAAGGTTTCTATCGAATCGAATCGCCGATCGGCCATGTGATCTACCAGACTCCGAACTGGCTCAGTCGGGCCCGGTTCTCACCCTCGGAAGAGCTCGTCGCCTTCATCGAGCATCCGCTCTGGGGTGACGACGCCGGCACGGTCGTAATCGTGGATCGGAAGGGACAGACCGTGGTCCGCGGAGTGGACATGTGGAACAGCACGTCGGGACTGGCGTGGAGTCCGGCCGGTGACGAGGTCTGGTTCACAGGGGAGGCCATCGGAAAGGGTCGCGGGCGCGACATCATGGCGATCTCGATCAGGGGCGAGTCGCGCGTCGTGCTCCCGGTGCCGGGACGGCTAACACTTCACGATGTCAGCGCCGACGGCAGAGTTCTCGTGGCAATCGAGAACGGCCGGCGTGAGGCCGTGGCGGGTGTGCGCGGCGAGAACATCGAGCGCAACCTGTCGTGGTTCGACTGGTCCCGGCTCTGTGGCGTCAGCCGTGACGGCAGCTTCATCGCATTCGAGGAGCAGGCCGCGGGGGTTCAGGGGTTGAACACCGTCTTCATCCGTCCTACTGACGGAGCTCCGGCGGTGAAGATCAGCGAGGGCCGCGCACGCGGGAATCCGATCTCTGCGGACGGTGAATGGCTGGCGATTGCTCTCGGCGACCCGCCGCACCTCGATGTCGTTCCCATCGGTGTCGGTGAGCCTCGCACGGTGAGCTGCGAGCTCTCCGAGCTCTCTGGCTGGCAGTTCTTTCCGGATGGGAATCGGCTTTTGGTGCTCGGCAACTATGCGGGAGCGCCGAGACAGCTCTACGAGGTGATGGTTGATGGCGCGGGCGAAGCGCGGGCGATCACGGAAGGTCTGGTGCTCAACGGGTCTTTCGCGCTCTCTCACAATGGGAAAAGGATCGCCGCGGGATCGGGGGACAAACTGCTGCTCATCCCGACGGAGGGTGGCGAGCCGGAGGTGCTCCTCGGGTGCAAACCGGGTGACGTGCCTCTCGAGTGGGCCGAAGACGACACGGCCCTCTTTGTATCGGAGCGCGGTCAATCATCACTGAACGTGCTTCGGATCGACATCAGCACCGGCGAGCGGCACGACTGGGTCTTCATCAGGCCTGACGATCAGGCGGGCATTCTCGATGTCATGCCCGTACACATCACTCCGGACGGAAAAAGCTACGCTTACGGTTATCGACGTCTGCTGTCCGACCTCTACATTGTCACAGGACTTCTTTAGCGGCTTGCTCCGCCGTGTTGCTGACTTTCCGATCCGGAGGGATGTAGAAACACGTCATCCTGAGCGAAGCGAAGGATCTGCTGAAGAGGATCGAGCATCGCAAGCAGAGATCCTTCGCTTCGCTCAGGATGACGTGGCCTCGCTCAGCATGACACGGTGGTTCATTGCCCCTTCACCGGCGCCTCGCGCCGTTAGGTTGCTCGGGATGGCACTTCCGGAGTTTTGACACAGTCTCGCGCTCAGGATGACGGATCTACTCACTGCCCTCAATTGTCGCCATCCAGATGTCGCCTTCTTCCCGTTCAGTACTGAAGTAGATCGTCCGGCCGTCGCGCGTGATCGAAGGTTGTGACGCTCCGTAACCGACTGGCCGGAAGATCTTCTTCACCTCGAATGTCGCGCGATCGATGGCAAAGAGTCCGCCCTCCGAACTGAGGATCATGTGACGTCCATCCGGGGTCCAGGCAGGACGGCTGAATGAGTCATCTCCAAGTTCCGCGACCTTCGTGTACGCCTTTGAATCCATCGAGTAGATCCAGATTCCCGGTATTGGGACGCCCTCGCGCATGGCCATACCCGCGAGCCATTTTCCGTCGGGCGACCACGACGAGGCACCGAAGCTGACATCTTTCTCGATCGGCGGCAGCTTCTCGGAATCGGCTGTGGGTAGAACGCCGCTTACATCGAACACGTAAGATGAAATCTCGTTGAAGGTAACAATCTTCTTTCCGTCCGGAGACCATTCCGGAAACCAGACGGTGCGTCCTGTCGTTTTCGTGATCTGCTGAAGATTGCTTCCCTCTGCATCGATGGTCCAGAGCTCGTATCGACCACTGCGGTCGGTATAGAAGACGATTCGCGTCCCGTCGGACGACCACGTGGGGTTCCGATCCTTCGCAGCATCATCCGTGATCTTTCGCAGGCCGGTCCCGTCCGGCTTCACGATGTACAGATCCTCCTGGCCGGAGGAGCTTCGCATGACGATGGTGGAGCCGTCGGGTGAGATCGATGGCTCGACGAACTGCGTCGATCCGCTCGTGACCGGGACGTCGCCGCCCTGAGCCTGGAGTGTCGTGGGATCGATTGCGATCCGGTGGATGTTGAGCTGAGTGTTGGAGGCCGCGTACGCGATCCTGCCTGCGGTCTGCGCGATCGCCAGGTCACCGCTCCACGCAGAGGGCGTGGTGACTGCCTCGAGAGGCCCCGTCACTTCGCCGGTGGACTCATCGATCGGCGCGCGCCAGATGTTCATACTGCCCCCGCGATCGCTCGAGAAGTAGAGCGACTGACCATCGGGAGCCCACGCCGGACTCCAGTCGAGCGGAGGATCGTCGGTGACCAGCACGGCCTTTCCGCCCGTTGCCGGAATCGTCAGGATGTCACGCTGTCCCAGTTCGCGAGTCGGCAGTCCCCAGAATGCAATGCGTTGCCCGTGCGGTGACCACCGCGGCCCTACCGCATCGCCGTCGTAGATTTTCGTTTTCTCCCGCGACTGCACGTCAATGACCCACAATGTGGCAACGGTCGCTCGAGCTCGGGGATTGTTTCCAGTCTCCGTCGAGATGACGACCTTCTTCCCGTCCGGCGACCATGACGGACTGAATCCGAAGTCCGAAATCCTTCGCACCGACTCTCCTGTGGCACCCATCACGAAAATGCCGCCACCGCCTCGTCCGGATCGGAACGCAATCGACTGCCCGTCCGGAGAAAACGCCGGCTGCTCATCCACCTCGGGAGTCCCCGCCGTCAGGTTGATGGGATTTCTGCCTCCCACGCGCAACAGGAAGATGTCGCGGTCATTCGACTCCGCCGAGGGACGGGCCACATAAGCGAGATACTGGCCGTCGGGAGAGAGCGCCGGTTGTGATTCCGGCCCGCTGAAATCGGTGAGCTGCGTGAATGTCGCTTTGACTCGAGGTGTAACAGGCGACGCCTGCCGGCGAAGAAGAAGTGTGCTCACGACCGCCAGAGCGGCAACGAGCAGGGCAATAATTGCGATGAGTGGCCAGGACCGCCGCGGCGGCGCGATCGCACCGACCGATCCGGATCCGGAGCTCGATCGCGATGAAGCGCTCGTGGACAGCTCGTCGAATTCTTCGACCATGTCGAACAGCTCGAGCGACAGATCCTTCATCGACTGGTAGCGCTTCTCGGGATCTTTCGCGAGGCATCGTCGGATCATCTTTCGCAGCTCTGCGGGTGCATCGGGATTCAGCTCAGAAACCGGAACGGGCGCCGCGTTGATGATCTGATGCATCGTTTCGATCTGTGAATCTGCGTCGAATGCGCGCTGGCGCGTGGTCGCCTCATACAGCATGCAGCCGAACGAGAAGATGTCCGAGCGGGCATCGACGACTCGTCCCTGCACCTGCTCGGGCGACATGTAGCCAACCGTTCCCATCACGGCACCTTCGTGCGTGTTCCGCACGGCGGTCGCCATCGAGGCGCCCCCTTCGACCGGCGTTTTCCCTTCCGTCAGCTTCGCGAGACCGAAATCGAGAATCTTCGCGAAGCCGTCATTGCTGATCATCACGTTCTCAGGCTTGAGATCACGATGGACGATTCCTGCTCCATGCGCCTTCGCCATTCCCTCGGCGACCTGCGCAAGCCAGCGGACGAGCTCTTTGAGAGGTGCCTTCTCGCCATGGATCTTGTCGCGGAGTGAAAGTCCGCGCACGAGCTCCATCGCGATGTAGTGGACGGGTTTTCCGGGTGTTGAAGGATCTGCGGAGTTTTTCTGCTCGGGATCTGCGTGTCCGATGTCGTAGATCGTGACGATGTGCGGATGGTTGAGTCCCGAAGCCGACTTGGCTTCCAGGACGAAGCGCCGCACGCGCTCCTCGTTCTGAACGAACTCCGGCGGAAGAACCTTCAGCGCGACTGCGCGGTCGAGCCGCTCATCGAGCGCTTCGTACACCTCTCCCATTCCGCCAGCTCCGAGGGCGGAAAGAATCCGGTAATGCGCAAGCGACACACCGCGATCGAGAGAGGATGTCATCAGTTGTGAAGGGCCGAGGGGGCATCATACCCTTTCACCGGCAAAGGGTCAGTTGCCAATGCCTAGTGTCATCCCGAGCGTCAGAATGACGGGGTATGGCATTGTGGCCAGGAATGAACCCATTGTCATCCCGAGCAAGCTAACGGCGCGGGCGCGCCGGTGAAGGGGTGATGAACCTGTATCCTAGGCGAGGGTCCCTGTCGAGGCCGTCAAGGCGTTGGTGTGCAGTACGAGCCCGTTCCCGAGCATGGTCCCGGAAGACC
>JBGTDX010000097.1:0-35630 GCA_041748075.1 Thermoanaerobaculia bacterium | reverse complement strand
TTCTGAATCGGATCTCGCCTCGCGGCCGTTTCGGGTTCTGGATCGTATCGAGACAAAAGCATGCACGCTGAAGCTGAAGCGGCCGCGAAATACAGGCGATCCGTCCGTTAATCCCGCCGAGACGCTCGCCATCACGCGGCTTGTGAAGAAAGCGGACGCCCGCGGTGCTGACGCCGTCGCAAACCTCAGGTGTTTCGGACAGATCGAAATCGGCGTCGGCTGTCCGACTTCGGTGGGCTGCCAGGGCGATGCGATTGCGTTCGAAAATTAAGGATGGCGCTAGGGCGCTAGGGGTCTGACCCGTCTTTTACGTCTTTTACAAGTGAGTTATTCGCATCTGAGCCTCGATGACTAGCATCCTGACCATCAACTCGATGTTGCTTCGACAAGGCCACGCCCCTCCGAGGTATCCTCGGTTGATGCGGGACATGCAACTCTCCTGGAGCTCATCGAAGGCGGAAGCGAATCTCGCAAAGCATGGAGTTGCTTTCGAAGAGGCGGCCGATGCCCTTGCGGATCCGCTTGCGGTCGTGCGCTACGACGAGAAACACTCGACTCAGGAGGATCGTTTCGTTCTGGTGGGAGAGTCGGCAACTGCTCGCCTCCTCACCGTCGTCTTTACAGCACGAGGCGATTCTGCCCGGATCATCAGTGCCCGCAGATCGACGCCTTCAGAAAGGAGACGCTACATGGAAGATCAACACACGATTCGCGATGCGCCCGATTCGAATGACGAGATGCTCGATGACTACGGGCATCTGGAAGGCTGGGGAAGGAACCCGTTCCGCTTCACGAAGACAGGGGGCGTTGTGGTTCTCGATCCCGACGTGTTCAGCGTCTTCCGGACTTCGGAGGAAGTGAACGCGGCGCTGCGCATCCTGATCTCAGAGGGTCGCCTGCCGGTTGATTCGTCTGGGAGATAGCGACCTCGAGACTGCAAAGGGGCGCCCTCACCCCTGACCCCTCTCCCGTGGGGAGAGGGGAAGTCCAGTTCACCCTTTAGCCGTGGCGGATGTTCAGGATGTCGCCATCCTCCACGATGTAGTTCTTGCCCTCAAGCCGCCAGTGACCCGCTTCCTTCGCTTTGGCGAACGAGCCTCCCGCGGCGATGAAATCGTCGTAGTGCACGACTTCGGCGCGGATGAACTTGTTTACGAAATCGGAGTGGATTACGCCGGCTGCCTGCTGCGCCGACATCCCGGCGCGGATGGTCCAGACCCGGCATTCATCTTCACCCACTGTCAGGAACGATCGCAGCCCGAGCAGCATGTACGCTTCGCGGATCAGCGTGTCGAGCGCCGATTCTTCGATCCCGTATTCATCGAGGAACATCCGAGCTTCCTCTTCGGAGAGCTCGGAGATCTCGAGGTCGATCTTGCCGAAGAACGCGAGCACCCGCGTCCGCAGCCCCACTTTCGCGGAGGCGACTCGGGCGACTTCCTCTGCCAGGATCGCCTGCTGCGACTCGTCGAGCGAGAGCGCGATCAGCATCGGCTTGAGCGAGAGAAGTTGATACGTCTTGAGAATGTGCAGCTCTTCGGGGGAGAAGTCTTCGTTACGCAGAGGCTTTTCGTCCTGCAGGACGCCGAGGCATTTCTCGAGAACCGGCAGCTCCTTCTTCAACACCTCGTCCTGCCCGCGACCAAGCTGCTTGTGAATTTTCTCGATGCGCGATTCGAGTACGGCCATGTCGGCGAGGATGAACTCGGTCTCGAACGTGGCCACGTCGCGAAGCGGATCGACGCTTCCCAGCGGATGCGGAACCGCATCGTTTCCGAATAGTCGAACCACCTGAATGAGGGCATCGTTGGTCTTCACGGACGAAAAGAATCCGGTGGTGAACTGCGCGCTTCCACTGGCGCCCTTCGCCAGGCCGGGCACGTCGACGAGCTCGATTGTGGCGTAGACGGTGCTCTTCGGAGAGAAGATTGCCGAGCACCTGTCGAGCCGTTCGTCCGGCACCTTTATCACGCCGAGATGCGGATCGCTCTTTCCGCTCGCGGACGCATCGAGGTGGGTTTTTGTGACCGCCTGGAAGAGGGTCGACTTGCCCGAGAACGGCAGGCCGACGATACCGAGTTGCATAGGCTGTTCTCCTGCAGACGCCATCACGTCCGCCGAACCCGAAGTATCTACCACCTCGGCGATTCAACAAAGGCGGGCGCGTTTTTCAAAAGGTGACTCAGGGGTCTGACTCAATGGCCCTAAGTTAAGCGGAGAAGGTGTCATCCTGAGCAGTGGCGCCGGATCACAGCGAAGGCGGCTTCGAAGCGCTGCACCCTCCCAGCAGTCTGGAGCGCAAAGTCTTCCTTGTCTCTGAAGTGATGGTAGAAGGAGCCCTTCGGCGTGTTGGTAGCGGTGAGGACGGCCTGAATGCCGGAGTCATTCGTAGCCGTGCCGGAGGAGCATCCGCAGCCCTGCGTCGAGCAGGCGTTGCCTCGTCGGGTGCGTCATCGGCCGGGAATGCTCCAGTGCATACACTTGCACATCATGAATTAACCGCTCACCTTGTCTGAACGCAGCGCACGGGGACTACGAAGTGCGCTACAGCGCCACCTGCGACACGCCCATTACCCGTCGCTTCCCTCTGGACGACCGCTAGACCTACGACGGTGCGAAGGTTCCACAAAGACTGAGACCGAACTTTTTTCGAAAGGTCGATCATTTCTGAGCTCGGGATGACCTCGCGGCAGGTTTTGACCGGTCTCGCGAAGTAAGATCTCCTTGATCACTCGCCCGGATTCGAGAAGACAGTCCCTCTGACGGTTCCGACGAAAAGCTGATCGCCCTCCTGTGCGACCGAGCGGACCATTCCTGGAACACTGATGCAGTCGATTGTCGTTCCGTCAGCGGTCTCGAACGAGCATAGGGAGTCCCGGGCACCTACCATGATCACTCCGCCACGAACAAGCGGGCGGTACGTGGTCCACTCTGTGGTTGTCTGCTCCCATTCCACTCCGTTCAACGCCGCATCGAAAGCCACGAGAGCGGTTTCATCGTTACGGGAGACGAGCACCAGAACTCTCTTCCCATCGGTCTGAAGCGCGCCGTAGATGCGGCCGTCGAGCTTTTTCCGGGCGGTCCGCTCTCCCGTCTTTCCCGCGATTCGCACCAGAAGGCCCGACTCCGTCGCTACGACGATATCGTCACCGACCATGACCGGATCCGCCGACGGAGGTGAGCCGACATCGGATTTCCACAGCTCTTTTCCGGTGTCTGCCGCGAACAGATGGACCTCGCCGTCGGGCGCATGAAAGACCACCGCATTCTTCCATGCCAGGGCGGAGCTTCGCTGCCGGCCTTCGATTCGATCGTCGGATTCGAACTGCCACCGGCTCGATCCGTTCCCGGGGTCGACGGACATCAGGACTCCATCCCCTGTCACGAATGCAATCGAGTCCTGGAATCCGAGGACTCGGGTCGGCACGCCGTGTCCGACCTGCCGCTTCCAGCGAAGCTTGCCTGTCGCAGTGTCGAGGGCGTAGATGTGCGCAGTCGGCGGCCCGTCGGCTCCGATGAACACCGTTCCATTTCGCACGAGAGACTCGCCATGAAATTCCGCCGAAGGCCCGTCCTGCGCAGTGTCGTACTTCCATCGGACCGTCCCGCGCTCGGTATCCAATCCGTAGATCGTGCCGCTGCACGATCCGATCACCACCGTTTCTCCCGCGACCGCGGGAGCCATGAAGACTCAGCCGCCGGTTTCGAAGGACCAGGACGCCCCGGGAGATGTCCTGGCAGCGGGCGAGGCGAAAAACATGATGGCGAGTGTGATCGAGGCGATGCGTAACGATGGTTTCATGCGACTCTCCTCAGCGTTTTAGCGGTAAGCCGGTGACTCAAAGCGATCACCGGCACGAATCCCGTTCAATGCGACAGCAGACCTTCGTTCATTTCGTTCTCCTCTTCCCACGGGGCCGACAGGTTCTCCTGGAATGGCGTCGTGATCATCCAGCTCAGAGTCTGGTTTCGCTGCTGAATCCCGCACACACCAATGTTCATCGTCTCGTGCGGCAGCGCCGGCGCTTCGCGGTACGTCCGGAAAATGCGGTCCCACCAGGGAAGATTGAACCCAAAGTTCGAGGTCATCTCGTCGCCGCGGGTCGAGTGGTGGATGCGGTGCATGTCGGGCGTGACGACCAGGAATCGCAGCCATCGGTCGGCCCGCCCGTAGATCAGAAAATCGAGCCCGAGCAGAGAGATGAGAACGCCGACGATCGCCGGTGCAGAAACGATGTTGAAAAAGCCGATGCCGTTGGTCACGCAGAGTGCGGCGATTCCAAGTGCCCCCGCAGGAAGAACGACGCGAACGAGCAGCGTGTCCAGAACGAGCAGCATCAGGTTCGACGGCCATCGAGAGCGCCTGAGAGCCGCAGATTGATTCCGGCGGGGCGCGAGGATCTCCGCAAGGGCCATCGCGCCGAAGATCGTTACAAACGTCCCTATGCGCAGGAACGCTTCATTCGATTGAATCCACAGAGTCATCTCGTGCATCGTCATGTACATTCCCTGCGCTCGATTGCAACACCGGCCGCCCGCCATTCCACGACTCCGTCCTCGGTGCGGACAGCGTCGAACCCGGCGCTCTTGAGAGTGTGCACCGCCTCCGCGGACCACGTGCAGAACGGTCCGCGGCAGTACGCGACGATCTGCTGTTCCGATGGAAGCTGGCGCAACCGCTGGCGCAACTCGGAAAGTGGAATCGAGATTGCCCCGGGGAAATGGCCGGCTTCGTACTCCTCGGCCGGACGCACGTCCAGCACGACAGCCCGTCCGTCGGTTACGCGATTGAGAAGCGTGAAACGGTCGATGCTCTCGACCGCGTCGTTTGCTTTCATGGTGCGATCTTTCGCGATGCGGAGCTCCGGAATGCGTTCTTCCGCCTGCCCCCGCAGCGCGAGCAGCAGAGTGAGCACTCTGTCATCGGCCAGCTCATAGGTCACAAACTGCCGCTTCTTGGTGGATCGCACCAGGCCCGCGCCGCGGAGCACGCGGAGGTGCTGGGAAGCGCCGGATGAAGAGAGCTTGGTCATCTCCGCCAGGCGGTCCACGGTTCGGGGACCCTGGGAGAGGAGCTCGAGCAGCTCGATCCGGGCCGGGCTTGAAAGGGCAGAAGAGATCGTTGCCATGGCTTCCTGTGCTGTTCGACTGAGTTTCGACATTTCAGTATTTTATAAAATACGCAGATAAAGTCAAAAGGTTTCTGATGCGAGAAGCGAGTGACGATTTTATTAAAATCTGTTTTAATAATGGCATGCTTCGGAACAAGACCGTCAAGAACCTCGATTCAGTGCGGGCGCTGACTCACCCGTTGAGGCAGAAGATTCTCGGCCTCCTCATCGATGACCCTCTCACGATCCGTGAGCTCGCTGAAAAGCTCGGAACGAAGGTTCATCCCCTTTACCATCACGTGCGGGTTCTCCACGACAGCGGGATGATCCGGGTGGTGTCCAGGCGCCAGACCCGAGGAGCCGTCGAACGGAGATACCGCGCGACGGCAAGCAGCTTCTCTGTTTCTCCGGCTGCGGTGCTCGCCAGTCCCGACCAGCGGAAAACCGGAGCGCGCCTTGCTGGAATTGCCGGTGAGATGGCTGCCGGAGCGGTCTCGGAGATCCGTCGACAGGGCGATCGGATTCTGGCCGACGCGCGCGAAGGAAAGACTCCCCTGGTCTCGCAGGTACGCGTTCGCGGATCGAAGGCCGAGGTCGATGCGCTGCGTGACCAGATTCACCAGCTTCTGGATGCCTTCCAACGCCAGGGATGCAACCAGGGATGCGATGAATACGAACTGACGCTGTTCTTTTACCCCAGGCGCGAGTCGTGAGCGAGCTGTTACATGCAGACGCTCCTGGGACTCCTGTAAAGCGCCTCTGGAACCGCAACTTCATCCTGCTCACACAGGGTCAGTTCGTCAGCCTCGTCGGATCTCAGGCCTTCTTAGTGGCGGTCAGTTTCTGGATTGCCGAGGCGACCGGATCTCCCGGTTTGCTGGGGACTATTCTGATGATCGCGCTGCTGCCCGGGCTCCTCTTTACTCCCTTCGGCGGGGCGATCGCTGATCGTTACTCGCGACTCGGTCTGGTCATCGCGGGCGATCTGATTCGGGGCGCCGCGATCACCGCTGTCGGGGTGATCCACTTTTCCGGAGCCTCGGTCGATGCGAAGGTCATCGCGATCACGATCGCAATGGCAGTGTCCGGTCTGGTCGGTGCGTTCTTTCAGCCGGCGATCACTGCAATGATTCCCGACCTCGTCCCACCAAACCGGCTCGCTTCGGCACATTCGGCGGGCCAGGTGTCGGCGCAAGTGGCTTCCATCATCGGACAGGCAGCCGGCGGCATGCTCTACCGGCTGCTCGGCGCGCCCGCGCTGATCCTCTTGAATGGTATCGGCTTTTTTTTATCGGCGGGAAGCGAAACCTTCATTAGAAGTCGCGTCGGTACCACCCGCGGAGCGGGCACAGAACGCTTGTCCGCTGCCGGAGAAATTCGTGAGGGAATGGCATGGGTACGTGACCAGCCCGGGATGATCGAATTTCTGCTCGCCGCGGCCGCCCTGAACTTCTTCATGGCTCCACTGATCGCACTTCTTCCCTTTTATGTGACCGACCAGCTTGGAGCGGACGCGCAGTGGTACGGCTTTCTCGTCGCCTCACTGAGCGGCGGCTCGATCCTGGGATCGATCCTTGCCGGTCTCGTTCAACTCGGCGGGCAGGCGCGTGCCCGAGCTCTCGTCGTTCTGTTCGCGGCGGCTCCCCTTTTCCTCTCGGCGCTGGGAACGACCCGCCTGAGGCTCGTGGCTCTCCTGCTCGTTCTGAGTGCGGGTGCGTGTGCCGCGTTCATCAATGTGAACGTCTTCGCGCAGATTCAAAGAATGACGCCGAACGCGCTGAGAGGTCGCGTGATCTCGCTGGTTCTGCTTCTCGCAGGCGGCGCGGCGCCGCTCGGCATGGCCGCCGGCGGACTCGTTACACAGGCGTCCCATGGACGGGTTTCCGTGACGTTCGTCGCTTCGGGAGTGTTCGCAGCGATCCTTGGAACGCTCCTTCTCACCCGCTCGAGACCGCAGAAGTTCATGGCGGAGGAAACGGTCCGTCAGTAAGGATCGGACCGTTCCGGCCACCAGGGCCCGGATCATCGCGTCGCAGGATTGAAGTCCGTCCGTGAATCTGCAAGGGAGGAACCAGCACAGCGGCAGAGACGGATGAGGTCCCTCTATCCGCCGGCGGGAACAGGCGATTCACGCCGAACAGCGTCACACGTCAATCGATCAGAATCTGTAGATCACACCGACCGAGATCAGGAGGGGATCGAGCTCCAGTTTCACCCGGTCGAGGCCGAGATCGTCGATTGCGGTCGTGTCGAGATCAATCCACTTCGCGTCGAGTCCCAGGCGGAGCTTCCCGGTCAGGTGATACGAGAATCCGGCATTCGCGAGCCAGGTGGCTTCGTCATCGACCTCGATGGACTCGACGCCGCCGAGGCGAAGCTCATCGCTCCTGAGGTCGTTGAAGGTAACGTAGGCGCCGCCCCCTCCAACGTAGAAGTCGAATCGCTCTCCTCCGAAATGTGCACGCATGGTAAGCGTGATCGGCGTGACGTCCAGCTTGCCGAGATCGATGCTGTCATTGAGTATGCCGCCGATATCCAGCGATCCGTCGGCGCTGAATCGGTAGATGCCCAGCTCGGTCGAGATCCCCGGGCTCCAGAGAATGGCAGCGGTCACCGCCCCGCCGATGTCCTCGTCGAAATTGATCTCGAGGTCGGAAGCGTCATTAATGCGGTTGTCGCCCTGAAGCGAGGGGCTCACCACCCACAGACCGAAGTCGACACTCGCCGCACTGAGCGGCATGGCGGCTACTGCCATGGAGAAAAACATCGCGATAACCCGGTTCATAACGCCTCCCTGCTTTTTCGATCAGACGATTCTACGTTGGAATGCGTTCTTGTATACAATCCCTGTGCAATAAATCCACGATCCAGACCCGAGGAGGGCTCCCGATGAAACGTCGATTCATGGCCGCGCTGGTAGTCACGATATTCTCCATCCCGCTGTTCGCGCAGACCGAACGCGTGAAGTTCCCGGGAATGGCACAGGCGGGCACGATCACGCGTGATGCGCGCGGCATCGCGCACGTGTTCGCGCTCAACGAGCGGGATCTGCTCTTCCTTCAGGGCTATGTGCATGCGCAGGACCGTTTCTTCCAGATGGACTTCAATCGTCGTCTCGCAAGCGGAACACTCGCGGAGATGGTTGGGCAGAGCGCCCTGTCGAGTGACGTACAGCTCCGGACCCTCGGCCTGCGGCGCGCCGCCGAGGCATCGCTGGCGAAGCTGCGTCCCGAGACGCGCAATGCGCTCGAGGGATATGCCGCCGGAGTCAACGCATGGCTCGCGGGCGGGCAGCTCCCACTCGAGTATGGCGGGCTCGAGATCACGCAGGTTGCTGCATGGAACGCCGTCGATAGCGTCGTTATTGCCAAGCTGATCGCATTCAGCCTCTCGTTCGATCTCGATATCGACAGGACCGTCGCTCTGCTCACATGGCAGGGTGTCGGCCAGGCAGCAGGTTTCAATGGAACGGCGATGTTCTTCGAGGATCTCTATCGCATCGAACCGTTCGGAAAGGCGTCTACGATCCCCGATGCGACCGGGATGGAGCCTGAGCGCATGGTATCCAAGACCGAGGCCGACTCCCTCGAAGGCCTCCGTGAGGCTGCCCGCGCGATCCCGCCGGCGGCCATCGAGCTCGCAAAGAAGGCGTCACGCGAGTTCCAGGCGAACGAGTTTCTCCGGGAAGCGATCGATCGAGATCACTTCGCCGGTTCGAACGAGTGGGGAATCTCGGGACAGCTGACGACGACGGGACGGCCGATGATCGCCAACGATCCTCACCTCGCGCTCGATACGCCGTCGACCTTTTATCCGATGGGTCTGCAGGCAGGACCGATCAACGTGTTTGGCATGGGATTCCCGGGCGCACCTTATGTGATCCATGGGCACACAGCCGACCTTGCCTGGGGCTCGACGAACAATCCGCTGGACGTAACCGACACATTCATCGAGGAGCTGGTGATCGTGCCGGCCGCGCCCGCGGGACTTGCAACACGACACGGTGACCGCGTCGAATGGCTGTTTCCGATCCTGCAGACGTTCCGTTTCAATGTCATCGGGGATGGAACGAGCAACAATCTGCAGACCGTGCCGGCGGGAGGACCGATTCCCCCGGCCACACTGATCGTTCCCCGAAGAAACGCACCGATCCTCGCGGTCGACACCGCAGCGGGAACGGCGATCAGCGTCCAGTACACCGGGTTCAACGCGACCCAGGAGATCGAGTTTTTCCGCCGCATCAATCGCGCGTCGACGATCGAGGAGTTCAGGGACGCGCTCGTCTTTTTCGATTTCGGCTCGCAGAACTGGGCCGTGGTCGACTCCTCCGGAGACTACGGATACTTCACCAGCGGCGAGGTCCCTCTGCGTGAGGACCTGCAGGCCGGAACCGTGAATGGACTTCCCCCCTTCTTCATGCGCAACGGAAACGGGGGAAACGACTGGATCCGGGAGCTCAACCCTCCGCCGGGCCAGGCGACATACAACGCGATTCTTCCGTTCTCCGAGATGCCGCAGGTGATCAATCCTCCCGCCGGCTACTTCGTGAACGCAAACAATGATCCGGCAGGGACGAACCTGGACAACAACGCGGTAAATCAGCTTCGTCCGGGCGGAGGTATCTACTACCTCAACGCGGGCTACGACGGTTTTCGGGGTACGCGCATCACGCAGATGATCGAGGAGAGGATCGCGAACGGCGGGAAGATCTCGTTCGCCGACATGCAGGCGATGCAGGCCGACACGGTCATGCTCGATGCGCAGTACTTCGTTCCCTGGATTCTGCAGGCATTCGCCAATGCGCAGAGCACCTCGCATCCGCTGCTGCGCCAGTTCGCCGCATCTCCGGCGATCGGCGGGGCCATACAGCGCCTTTCGAACTGGAACTTTTCAACCCCGACAGGAATCATCGAGGGCTTCGATGCCAGTGACGTCAACGGTCAGCGTCTGGAACCGTCGCCGACCGAGATTGCGCACAGCGTGTCAGCGACAATCTACAGCGTCTGGCGTGGACGGCTCATCGCGAACACGATGGATGCGCTCATCGGAGGCATCGAGCAGCAGGGGGGACTCCCCGCCGGATTCCTCCCCCGCCCCGGAAATCAGGAGACGATGAACTCGCTCCGCCATTTGTTCGACAACTGGGACGAGACGCGCGGGGTCGGCGCATCAGGTCTTTCATTCTTCAACCTTCCACCGGCGGCCGGAAACGTCGCTCCCGAAATTCGTCGCGACATCCTGATCCTGCAGAGCATCGCCGACGCCATGGGTCTGATCACGAGCGAGACGTTCGCGCCCGCGTTCAACAGGTCCACAGACATGAACACATGGAACTGGGGCAAGCTGCACCGGCTGGTTCTAGATCATCCGCTGGGTGGTCCACTCAATATCCCTCCGGCGGGCGGGGCGTTCCCACAGCCGCTCGCCGGACTGCCCGGCATACCGGTTGACGGCGGCTTCGGCACTGTCGACGCAGCCTCGCACGGGGTGCGCGCGGGCGGCGTGAACTCGTTCATGTTCGGTAGCGGTCCGGTGCGGCGCTTCGTCGCGGAAGGTCGTACGAGCGGGATCGTCGCCGAGACGAGTCTGCCCGGAGGTACGAGCGGAAACGTCGCGAGTCCGTTTTACATGAACCTGCTTCCGATGTGGCTGACGAACGAAGCGTTCCCGACAGAGCTCAGGCCGATGCTTCGCATCCCCTGGATTCGCTGAGCGAGTTCATTCCACTGCTTTGATGTAACGTCGGGCGGCCTTCGGGCCGCCCGCTGAAGGAGGAGTTCCGGGGCGCCTCTGACATTCATCCAGGAGAACCGCAGGCCCCGTTCTGGCATGATTCTTCTGCTATCTATAAGGGAGTCCCCCCATGTCCTTCTCGACGGATCGACCGCGCACTTCTCTTCCTCTGCTTTCACTGCTGGTGTTGCTCATCATGGCCGGCTCGCTCGAAGCGCAGTCGCGCATCGTCAACGGGACGTTCGACAGCAATCTCGGCGGCTGGGTGACGGCGGGGGATGTCGAATGGTCTCCTGTCAATGCGAGCGGGACGAACTCCGGTTCGGCGCTCATACGTTCTGATGGTCCAATCGGACTAGGGTTCCTTTACCAGATCGTGCCGGTGCAACCGGGCCAACGATTCCGGTTCGAGGCGTCCGTTCGGGTCGACGGGGAAACCCAGGCGCTCGTGATCCTCGCGTTCTGCGCAACGAACAACTGCATCGAGGGAGATGCGGAGGAAGAACCGGTCGCGACGGAAGCATTCTCCTTCTCCCAGGGCGTCGGTTTTCAGAAGCGGTCGACGCTCACGACCGTTCCGGCGGGAGCAACGATCGCAGTCCCGTTCCTTCTCCCGACTATCCAGTTCAGCGGCAACATTTACTACGACGACATCATTCTCGCATCTGGTGACGATCCGATCGTCGTCGTCACAACCTCCCCCGATGCGCTCGTCCAGACTGTCGCGGGCGGTGCAACAACGACCTACACGCTTCAGAACATAGGCATGGCATCCACCCAGATCACGCTCTCGCAGGATGGCGACTTTTTTCAGCAGAGTCCCTCCGCTTTCACGCTCGAACCGGGAGCGGCGCAGGTGGTCACCGTTACGGCTCTTCCCGCGAGCCCCGGACTGCGTGAAGGGCGGCTGATCCCGCAGGGCAACGGCGTCCCCGCCGGTCTCGCAATTCCCATTCGCGTTCTGACGTCGGAGCCTCCCGGGGGTCCGGTCGAAGCCGCGCCGGCCACGAACCGCGTCGATCTGTCGTCCGATGCCGGAGATCCTGCCGCGGGCTCAGTGCGGTTCACCAACAGCGGCACCGGAACTTTGAGAGGCACTGTGGTCTCGGATGTCGACTGGATCATTCCTCAGAGCGACACGGTCGTCATCCCACCGGGCGGCACTGCGGATGTCTCGTTCGCGATCGATCCTTCGCAGCGCACCGATGGAGGCAGCCTCGGTTCGGAGACCGGCACGCTGACGCTCGTTTTTCTCAACGGTGGAGGCGGAGCGAAGTCGATTGGCCCGAGGTCGAATCACGGCGCGACGAGCTCGGCTTCGGTCGCCGTTGCGCACACGGTCACACCTGCAACGGCGGCGGCCGCGATTCCCAGCCTTCCTCCCGGCGAGATCGCGCTCTTCATGCCGGGAGTCTCACACGTGGTCGGCAGCGTCGGAACGTTCCTGTCCGACGTTACGCTGACGAGCCTCGGTGGACTCGGCGGCCTGCCTGGCGCGAACCTCTTCTTCCGTCCGCTCGGCAACGGCTCGCCGGCGACCAGCACGAACATCCCCGCCATTCCGCTCAACAGGCCGCTGCAGTTCAGCGACATCGCACTCGGGGTCTTCCGCAACGGCACTTCTGTCGGAACGCTGCAGCTCCGCTCGAGTGATGTCGACAGAATCTCGGCGTCGGCGACTGTCCTCAACAGCAGCAATTCGGCCGGAACCTACGGGACTTCGATTCCGGTCTTCCGTTCCGACAGAAGCACGGGAGCAGGAGAGAGCATCTTCCTCACCGGCATGCTCAGCGACGATACGAATCATACGAACCTCTATTTTCAGGAGACAGCCGGCGGAACGGTGGAGATCACTTCGGCGTTTCTTGCAGCGAACGGTGATGTCCTCAGCTCCAGAACGGATACGCTGACGGCGTTCGCAGCGACGCAGATCGGACGCGTCGCTCCCGAGGGAGCGCTCGCCGCGCGAATCACAGTAGCCCCCGGCTCGACGGGACGCATCGTGTCGTACGCAACGCCCGTCGATAGAGCGAGTGGCGATACATGGGCGGTCGTCGACTGGGGCAAGCAGTACAACTACCTTCCGAACGTACCCGTCGTGATTCCGGTGGCCGGCTCGCTGCGCGGTGCAAACAACACGCACTTCCGCACCGATCTCGCGGTCAGTAACTCCGGCACGACCGCTTCCAGCGGAAGGTTGCGCTACTACTCGCGAACCGGCGAGGTCGTCGACCGAACACTGAACCTCGCTGCGGGCGAGTCGAGAATCATTTCCGACGTTCTCGTCACGCTCTTCAATGTCACAGGCGACGCGGTAGGCTACCTGGAGTACACGCCTTCCTCAGGCTCGGCTGTCATGACGAGCAGGACGTACACGACGGTCTCCGGCGCAGCCGCAACATTCGGCGCAGCTGTTCCGACGCTTCCGATGAGCGCGGCGCTAGGCATGGGGGGTCTGCGCAGATTCGGCGGCATCGACGATGCCTCACTTGCCACGACACAGGCGGGGCGTCCGGCAACGTTCCGCACGAACCTGGGATTGGTCGAAGTTTCCGGGCAGCCGGCTACGGTTCGCGTCACTCTTTATTTTTCACCGAGCCCTCGGTCTGCAGTCCGAGGCGTCGTCACGGGGACGTTCAATCTCGCGGCGAACCGGTTCATGCAGATTAACGGAGTCACGCGCGCCCTTCTCGGGGCGGGCCGCGACACGAACTACGGCGATCTGCGCAACATGCAGCTCGACGTCGAGGTCGTCGGCGGTGCCGGCCGGGTCATGACGTTCACATCGACGATCGACAACGGTACGGGAGACTCGATTCTCAGAGTCGACTAGCGTGATGTGAGGCAGGGCCCTCCGAGGCCCTGCCTCTTCCGCGTCGACGTTCGTGCACCCGCTCCAGATGTCGTACATCTGCATGTGGCAGGGTCCGAGGCCCTGCCTCTTCCGCATCATGAACAGATACGACGGCTGGAGTCACCGGCGGGATCGTGCCCGCTCCAGGTGTCGTACATCGTCACTGCTCGAAAAGGCAGGGGATCGGAGTCCCCTGCCACAAGAGGTCAGAAAAAGCTTGCATCTGTAGTACTGTTATAGTTAACTATATCACCAGAGAGGCGGGAGGGTGGCCAATAGGCATGAACGATGGGACCTGAATGGAACGACAGCCAGCCGATTTACCGCCAGATCCGCGACCGAGTCGTCGCGATGATTCTCGACGGGGTCCTTTCCGAGGGAGACCCCCTTCCGTCGGTACGGACGGTCGCGGCGGAGTATCGGGTCAATCCCCTGACGGTTCTCAAGAGCTATCAGCAACTCGTCGACGAAGGACTTGTCGAGAGCAAGCGAGGTCGCGGCATGTTCATAAACACGGGCGCGCGGAAACTGCTGCTGCAGGGCGAGCGGCAGAAGTTTCTCGAAGAGCAGTGGCCACGGATTCACGCAACGATTCAGCGCCTCGGCCTGACCGCCGAAGAATTGCTCGCCGCCGCAGAAGCAGGCACGGCGGCCGAGCGCGAAAAGGAGCCGAAGTCATGAGTGTCATCGAAGCACGCGGGCTCCGCAAAGCCTTCGGCCAGACCGTCGCACTCGACGGGCTTGATCTGCGTGTCGAAGAGGGGAGGATTCTCGGCATCATCGGTCCGAACGGAGCCGGGAAAACGACAGCGCTGAACGCCATCCTCGGACTCACACCGTATCAGGGACAACTGAGAGTGCTCGGACGCGACCCGTGGAGCGAACGCGATCAGCTCATGCGCGACGTTTCGTTCATCTCCGACGTCGCCGTACTGCCGCGCTGGATCCGCGTCTCCCAGGCTCTCGACTTCGTCGCTGGTGTACACCCTCGTTTCGACCGGAAGAAAGCGGAGGCATTTCTCGAGAAAACGACGATCCGCCGCAGCAGCCGGGTGCGGCAGTTGTCGAAGGGAATGGTGGCGCAACTCCACCTCGCGCTCGTCATGGCAATCGATGCGAAGCTGCTCGTCCTAGATGAGCCGACGCTGGGCCTGGACATTCTCTATCGGAAACAGTTCTACGACTCACTGCTCAACGACTACTTCGATCGTAACCGCACGATCGTCGTGACGACGCATCAGGTCGAAGAGATTCAGGACGTACTGACCGACGTGATGTTCATCGATCGCGGCCGCATCGTGCTCGAGTCCAGTATGGACGGGATCGAGTCTCGATACATTCAGGTGATGACGCATCCCGACCAGGCGGCGGCTGCACGTGCCCTTGGGCCGATGAACGAACGTCAGATGTTCGGCCGCAGCATCTTTCTCTTCGACGGTGCCGATCGCCAGACGCTCGGAGCGCTCGGTGAGATTCGCACGCCGAGCATCGCGGATCTCTTCGTCGCGGTCATGAGCGGGCCGGCGGTTCACGCCGGGGAGGGAGCGCGATGAATCCGCAGCTCGATACGAACGAAGCCCGCCCCGATGGCCCGGCGTCGCATGCGCAGCCGTATGCGGCGACGCGCCCGATGTACTGGTCCATCCGGCGCGAGCTGTGGGAGAACCGCTTTCTCTACATCGCTCCGATGATCATCACGGTCGTGGTGCTGTTCGGCTCACTGGCCAGTCTGGCGATCAACCTCGCCACGCGGTTGAGGGAGCTCCAGGCAACGGGCGGCGTGGAGCCGAGTGCGATGACACTGCCGTTCAGGATGTCCCCGGCCCCCATCATGCTGTCTACATTCATCGTCGGGATGCTCTATTGTCTCGACGCGCTGAATGGCGAGCGCCGGGATCGCAGCATTCTTTTCTGGAAGTCGCTGCCCGTCTCCGACCGAACGACGGTCCTTGCGAAAATGACGATCCCTCTTCTCTTCATGCCGCTGCTCGGCTTCGTCCTGAGCGTGATCGCGCAGCTGATTCTCCTGCCGGCCGGTTCGGTGGTCGTGGCTGCGGCTGGAATGAATCCTCTCCGCCTGTGGCAGGAGGTGCGGTTCTTCGAAGGCCTTCCGATCATGCTCTACGGACTGCTCGTTCATGCGCTCTGGTTCTCGCCGATCTTCGGCTGGTTTCTGCTGATATCGGCATCGGTGCGGCGCGCCGCGATTCTGTGGGCAGTGCTGCCGCTGCTCGCCGTGTCGGCGCTCGAGCGCTTCACGTCGGGGACGTCGTACTTCGTGTTGCTGCTGAAGCACCGGATCACCGGTGCGATGAAGGCGGCCTTCGCCCTCGAGCCGGGGGACGGCGGCAGTGTCGACCGCCTGTCACAGCTCACGCCCTTGAGATTTCTCACGACGCCCGGCCTTTGGCTGGGGCTTCTCTTCGCGGTCATCTGCGTCAGCGCTGCGGTGCGATTGAGGCGTTACCGCGAGCCGATCTGATCCGACGGCAAACGAAAATTCCCAAAAACAGAACTGAGTGAGAACGCTGTCTTGCGACAGGCAGCTCGAAGTGCCTCTACCCAACGGCATACAGCAGGAGAGAAGTCATGCGAATGATCTATCTGATTCACATCGTCGGAGGCGCGCTGAGTCTTGGCGCGGGCTACCTCGCGCTCTACACGACGAAGGGCGCACCGCAGCATCGCAGGAGCGGCATGGTGTTCGTTTACGCGATGCTGACAATGTGCGCGTTCGGGACGATTCTCGCCGTCGCGCACGGCGCGTGGGCCGAGGTCAACATTCCGGCGGGCGTTCTCACGGCTTACCTCGTGATCACGTCGCTGACCACCGTGCGTCCACCGGAGAGGCGGGTATCGCGCTGGCTGGCTCCATTGCTCATGCTCGTTGCGATGACAGTCGGCCTGACCTGTCTGACGTTCGGAATCGAGGCGGTCGTCGGCGGTGGAACGCGCAACGGCATTCCCGCCTTTCCATTCTTCCTCTTCGGAGTCGTCGGGACGCTTGCAGGACTGCTCGATATTCGGATACTGCGAAACGGCGCTCTCCAGGGTGCGCGCCGACTCGCGCGTCATCTCTGGCGCATGAGCTTCGCGCTCTTCATCGCCGCGATGTCGTTCTTCATCGGACAGGCGAAGGTGATTCCGGAGCCGATCCGCATCATGCCGCTACTGGCGATGCCGGTGCTGGCGGTACTCGTGACGATGGTGTACTGGCTCTGGCGCGTGCGCTTCCGGAAGAGTGCTCGCGAGCTCGCCGGATTCCGGGCACAGCAGGTCGCGCGATGAGAAAGACATTCGCGGTTCTGGGTACCGCACAGCGCACGCGCCTTCTCTCGACCTTGTTGCTGCTCACGCTCGCAGTCCCGGCCTGCGGGGAATCTGCGGGCGGCGGCGATCCGGCCGCCATGCCGGGTCATAGCAACTCGGTCGCCGTTCGCGATGTGAGGATTCCGGAGCCCGAGCCGGCGATCGGGTGTGACGCCGTCGCCGTCGTGAATGGCGGCCTCACCGCGGGCGACAAGGTGACGATTCCCGAGCTGCCGGCCTCCCGACGGGAATCGGAAGTACGGCAACTCCTCGAGGCAGCCGCCGAGTCTCCGAAAGCGGGCTTCTTCGCGCGCGTCCTGCAACCGCTCCTCTTGCGGGTCGCGCGGCGAATCATCGCCTTTCAATTTCGTGAGTTGATCCCGGGAGGTCCACCATGATCATCGGCGCCAAGCATTCGCTTCGGTCACCGCAGCTCGATGCACGGATCGGTGGCGTGCTTTATCTCGTCATCATTGCCGTCGGCGCGTCCAGCGAGCTGTTCATCAGGAGCACGCTCGTCGTTCCGGGAAATCCGACAGCGACAGCCGAGCGAATCCTGGCTTCGGAACAGTTGTGGCGTTTCGGCATCGCGGCGGAGCTTTTTCTTCTGCTCAGCTCCGCCGTCGTCCTGGCGCTGATTCTCTACCGGCTGCTGCGACCCGTCAGCCGGGATCTCGCGCTGCTCGCCGTGCTGTTCAATCTCGTATCGATCTCCGTCGAGGCAGCAAACAAACTCTATCTGGTTACGGCGCTCTTCCCGCTCGGGACCGCCCGATATCTCTCGGCATTCACACCGGAACAGCTCCATGCTCTGGCCAGCCTCGCGATCCGCTCGTATGCGCACGGCTTCGGCATCAGCCTGATCTTCTTCGGCTGGGAGTGCATCATCCTCGGGTATCTGATCTACAGATCGGGCTACCTGCCGCGGATCATCGGCGTGCTGATGGCGATCGCCGGGTCCTGCTACCTGGCCAACAGCTTCACTCTGATCGCCTTTCCTTCGCTGTCGAACCGGATCTTCCTCGTAATCATGCTTCCCGTCCTAGTGGCGGAAATGTCGCTGGCACTGTGGCTTCTCGTAAAGGGAGTGAACGTCCCGAAGTGGAGCGAACGGACCGGCCAGGCTTCTCAGTAATTCATCGAAACCAATTTCATTCAAAAGGAGAAACACCGATGCGAACACTCATGCGAACAGTTCTGATCTTCCTTCTTGCGCCCGTGGCTTTTGCCCAAAGCAACCAACCTGCGCCGGCCGCCGCTTCTAAAATCAGTCCTCTCATTTCGGCGAGCCAGGGCACGTACGGAGGGATGAAGAAGATTCTCGTCCGTACGGCCGAACTGATGCCCGAAGAGAATTACAGCTTCAGGCCAACCGACGAGGTGCGGAGCTTCGGACAGATCCTCGGACATGTTGCAGACGCCCAGTACTTCTTCTGCTCGAAAGTGATCGGTGAAAAGAGTCCCTCGGCCGGCGCCGAAAAGAGCATGACAGCGAAAGCTGATCTCATCAAAGCGCTCAGCGAAGCCTTCGCCTACTGCGACAGGGCCTACGAAACCCTGACGGATGAGTCAGCCGTCGAGATGGTGAAGTTCATGGGAGGCGACAATCCGAGGCTGGGAGTATTGAACACCAATCAGATTCATACAATCGAGCACTACGGAAACCTCGTCACCTATATGCGGATCAAGCGGCTCGTTCCACCAACGAGCGATCCGGAGTTCATGAAGGAGCTGATGAAGTGAGTTGAAACGGCTCTTGTAGCCCTCTCCCCGCCCTTAGCTGCGTTGAAACCTGGATCGAGATTCGGGGAGAGGGTGGCGCGCGGGCTTCGCCGGGCAGTTTCAACCACGTGGTCTTTACGCGCGCCGGGTGCGGGGTTGCCTGTCGTTTGAAGACCTGGCGCAACTGTAACGACGGTTTCTCTGTTCCTCACGTACATTGAAAACACGCTTCCTCCTGATAGCTTGGAAGTCCCAACAACCGAGCAAATCGAGGAAGAAGGTGCTGCCATGACGACAGGAATCCAGTATGTAGAGGTTGCTGTGATGGATGAGAAGGGCCGGATGCTGTTTGAGTCGACGGTGGCGACGAAGCGAGAGGCGATCGAAAACCGGGGGCTGGCTGCATTCGCAGAGTGTTTCAACGAGTCCAGGTGGGTGTCGGTTCGGAGCGTTTCGAGGTGATCGATCGTCACGGTGTCAATGGAATCTTCAACGTGTCGGCTGCGCAAACTGCAACGTCGGATCCTGAGTCGTGTTGTCGGTGGCAGCTCCATAGATCACCGCGCGTCCCGAGTTGATCGAGATCGTGATCGTGTCGCTGCCGGCCGTCAGAGCCTCACCTGGTCTGCAGCCTGCCGTGGGAAACGTGCCGCACTTTGCTGGAACGGCAAATCCCGGGCAGTGTCGCCCTGGCCATGGAGGATGCGGACAATTTTTTCGAGAGTGTCCTGCCGGCTCTCAGCACCTGGCAATTCGGTCCGGATCAGGCGTCAGTGCGTTTCTCGGTCGCCATGCCTTCATCGAAGCGCATGCACCGGTGCACGCGACGGCGATCTGAAGCTCCGACCCGCACCGAGCCCCGCCTTGAATCCGATGATCCAGCGTTGTCGCGAGACGAAGTTTGCGAAGACGTTGCTTTACCCGGAGAGCTCCCAGCTGGCATCAAACCCCGTTCAGCATGCTTGCCGGACTTGATTGACACTCTCTCCGAGGGAGGCTCATACTCGAGCATTCAAAAAGGAGCTAACCGATGAAGCGTCTCGCAGGATTCTTTGTGTTCGGGCTTTTTCTCGGGTTCCCTCTCGCCGCACAGCAGATCGAGGGCGTGATCACCACACGAGCAGACGGTGCGTCGCTACCGGGAGCGACGGTCTCGATCAATTCTCTAGGCCTGATCGCCACCACCGACAGCTCGGGGCGTTACAGAATCTCTCTGCCCTCTTCCGCCGTCGGCAAGACCGTAGAGGTGACCGTCACGTTCCAGAGTCTGCAAACCCAGACTTCGCAGGTAAGGGTGTCCAGCGGAACGGTGCAGCGCGACTTCTCCCTGGTGGTCGCGTTCGGCCAGGAGATCACTGTCGGCTCGAGAGCAATCGGCACCGCGAATGAGAAAGCGGTTCCTGTCGACGTGCTCACTGAGGAACAGCTCGAAACGACCGGAGCGAGTGAGACCAGCCAGATCATTCAGGCGCTCGCACCGTCCTTCAATTTCCCGCGTCCGACGATCACCGACGGCACCGACTCGGTCCGCCCCGCCACCCTTCGGGGACTGGGGCCGGACCAACTGCTCGTTCTGATCAATGGCAAGCGCCGTCACAACAGCGCTCTGGTCAACGTGAACAACTCTGTCGGCCGCGGCTCGACCGGCGTGGACCTGAATGCGATTCCATCCTCGGCTCTCGAAGCCGTGGAGGTCCTCCGGGATGGAGCTTCCGCACAGTATGGCTCGGATGCCATCGCCGGAGTCATCAACCTGGTGCTCAAATCGGGTCCCTCTCCCTGGACCTTGAACCTCAAAGGCGGGGCAACGACTCACGGCGACGGTGAGCTCATCGACATCGGCCTGAGCAAAGGCTTTGGCTTCGCCAACAGCGGCTCGCTCTTCATGACGGTCGAGTATCGAGATCGCGGCGAGACGAACCGGGCGGGGAATGACCCCAGGGACCAGGTCACACCGGGAGATGGCGGCAGCAATGCCGTACCGCAGCCCAACCATCACTGGGGCGACTCCGAAGCGCAGGACGCCATGCTGTTTCTGCACGGCCTGCTGCCGCTCAACGTCGAGGGCTCGAACGTCCTCTACGCTTTTGGCGGATATAGCCGGCGTGAAGGTTCTCACGGTGGTTTTTACCGCCGCGCCCTCGACGCCAGGAACCGGCCCGAAATTTACCCGCTCGGATTCCTTCCCCTCATCGAGCCCGAGGTCAATGACACGTCCTTCACGGCCGGGATTCGGGGAAAGATGATGGGATGGTTTTACGACCTGAGCGGCCAGTACGGAAAGAACACATTCGATTTCAATCTGTCGAACACGCTCAACACCTCGCTTGGTCCGACCATCCCTCCGAACAAGACGGAGTTCTACGCCGGCTCGCTCGAGTTCGATCATCTGATCGGAAACTTCGACATCACCCGCCCTTACGAGGTCGGACTGGCGGGTCCCCTCAACGTCGCCGCTGGGGTCGAGTTCCGTCGCGAGGGCTTCCGGCAGATTGCAGGCGAGCCGGACTCCTATCGCGACGGCGGGATCCCCAACCAGGCAGGGGGCCGTTCCGAGATCGGCGCACAGGTGTTTCCAGGGTACAGGCCTTCGAACGCCGTCAACACGTCGCGAAACAGCCAGGCGATCTATGTCGACGTCGAGGGAGACGTGCTGGCGCGCCTGCGCCTGGGAGTGGCGGCGAGATACGAAGACTTCGATGACTTCGGCAGCACCAGCGACGGAAAGCTCACGGTCCGTGTCGAACCGGTCGACCGAGTGGTGGTTCGCGGCTCGGCGAGCACCGGGTTCCGCGCTCCGTCCCTGGGCCAGTCATTCTTCTCGAGTACCAGCACAACGTTTCTGAACCTGGGAGGAGTGCTCACACCCTTCGAAGTCGCGACCTTCACGGTCGGAAGCCCGCAGGCGCAGGCTCTCGGAGCGCAACCGCTTCGTCCCGAACAATCGACTCAGCTCAGCGCGGGCGTCGTGTGGGATCCGACCCCCACGTTCGAGGTCGCAGTAGATGTCTATCGAATCGACATCGACGATCGGATCGTCCTTTCCGGAAACTTCACCGGAGACCGCATCGCAGCTCTCCTTCGCCCCCTGGGAGCCAATGGCGGGCGCTTTTTCACCAATGCCATCGACACCGAAACGACGGGCTTCGATCTGGTCTCTACGTGGAAGCTCAATACCGCCGCCCTGGGGAACTTCACGCTTTCCGGGGGCTACAACCGCAACGAGACCGACGTGGTCAGGATCGCCGACACGCCTCCTCAGCTGGTTGGATTCGAAGCGGTCCTGTTCGATCGCGTGGTCCGACGGCTTACTGAATGTGCCCAACCGGAAGACAACGTCCGGCTGTCGGCAGACTGGAACCGAAGCAGGCTGGGCGGAAACATTCGCACGAGCCGCTATGGGGAGTACTGCAGTTTCACCAATCCCCCTGCGTCCGATCAGACGTTCGGGCAGGAATGGGTGACGGACCTGGAGCTTTCTTACAAACTGGATCGATTCACCGTGGCGGTCGGCGGCCAGAATATCTTCGACACGTTCCCCGATGAGAATATCGGACCGGACGCCTTCAATGACATCTTCACCTACCCGAGGAATTCCCCGTTCGGGATGAACGGCCGGTTCCTCTACTCGAGAATCTCAGTGAACTTCTAACGGGACTTCGTGCTCCGTCCCGGCGGCCGCGCACATCTGATCGCCGAGGACTACGGCATGTTGTGGGCTCATCGCGGGAAGAGGTCGACGAGGCGTGGCGGCAGATGATCGACTGCGTCCGCGATCCCCGAGGGTATGTGGCGCTTCCGGTACAGAACGAACCCGAGCGTAGAAGGGATGTACCAATGGAAAAGCTTTCCCCCCAGGCAGAGAAGGTAACGTTCGAAAGCTCAGACGCGGAAAAAAACCGGCAAACTCTGCGCTAGCCGGACGAAGTGTCATCCTGAGCGAAGCGAAGGATCTCCTGAAGAGGATCGAGCACCGCAAGACGAGATCCTTCGCTTCGCTCAGGATGACGTGCCCTCGCTCAGCCGCCGTGCCCGATCTGGATTATCTCGACTTCGAGCCCGACTTCTCTTCGGCCAGCGTCATGGCCGCGTACGACGAGCTCCCACTCTGGTCCGCGATGTTTGGCCTCCTGCTATGGCGTACATCGAGGCGACAGCGAGCTGAGTGCCGGCGCTTGATTCGGGATTGTCTTGTTCGTTCACGTTTCCGGTAGAATCCGCGCGTGCATCCGAGCAGCCCGCAGGCAAAAGAGATGGCCGATGAGTCGATGGTTCGAAACCTCGCGGCTCAGGTGGAGGCGATCTGGCCGCAGGAAAGGCCGATCTTCGCGCGACATCCACTCGGCAATGCGAAGGTGCTCGACCTCGGTTGCGGGACCGGCGAGATCATCGTCCGGCTCGCGGGGGAGTATCCTCAGGCCTCTTTTGTGGGCGTCGATCTGGAAGAGCCGCACCTGGAACGTGCCGCACTGCGATGCGCCGCTTTCGGGGATCGCGCAAGGTTCGAACATGCAGATGCCTTCGCCCTCCCCTTCCCCGATGAGACGTTCGATCTCGTTACCTGCCGCCACCTGCTTCAGGCGATTCCCGATCCTGCGCCCGTCATCGCGGAGATCCGTCGCGTGCTCCGTCCCGGCGGCCGCGCGCATCTGATCGCCGAGGATTACGGCATGTTGTGGGCGCACCCGACGGAGCTCGGGTCGGACAACTTCTGGCAGAAGCTTCCCCCGCGGTTTGCCGCGGCAGTCGGATGCGACCTTCACGTCGGTCGAAAAGTCTTCACGCTTCTTCATGATCTCGGGATGGCCGACATCGCCGCCGACTACATCGCCGTCGACACGCTGCGCGTCGATCGCGAGATCTTCGCGCGGATCTGGGAAGCATGGCGCGACGGTTACTCCGATTCGATGGTCGAACACTGCGGAGTCTCGCGTGAAGAAGTCGACGAGGCGTGGAGGCAGATGATCGACTGCGTCCGCGATCCGCGAGGCTATGCGCTGTGGCAGGTGCCCGTCTGGACGGCCGCGAAGCCAGCGTGAGCTCATCCTCAGAAGCGGATAGAGGGCCTGCTAGATGAGAACTTCTGAACGCCTGACATGTGCTGCGCACTTTGCGGGCAAGCAGCCACCAATGGCGGCGTTCAGCTTACGTCGACGCGGAGCTCTTCTTCCCTGGCTTCCACCTCAAAAGGGATCGCCGAGTATGCGAGATGGGACGACAGTCCTGAACGCCGGAGGCGGATGTAGTCGCGCATGTAGCGACAGAGAAATCGGATCAGGCCGAGCTCCCGCACCTGACGGACGTGAGCGAGTTCATGACGAAGCAGCCGCTCCAACCGCTCCACTCCCGCGTCAGCCACGGACGGCGAAACGTAAATACGGCGTCCGAGCGTGATGGCGGCGACGTTCGCGAAGAGAAAGATCCGGAGCCAGAACGGAAATCCGACGCGAACGCGCGCCTGGTAATCATGAATTCGTTGTTCGATTGCAGGAGTGAACGACAGCGTGGGAGGTCGCGGGATGGGGGGTGCGGCCATCTTCTGAAGAAGAAGCGCGGCGTCAGCGAACGAGAATGACTTTCTCTTCGGCCCGCACGACTTCGCCACGCGCGTTGTCCAGGATCGACACGCGGTAGGTGTAGGTCCCGGGCTTGTCGGTGCCGTCGAAACTGAAATCGACGTAGGGCCTGATGGCCAGATATCCCTGCTTCGGATGTCCCCACGCGGAGCGGCCCAGATCACGATTCTCGTAGACGACCTGGCCATCGGGCCCGATCAGGGTGAGCCTCGCCGTCAGATCGACATTGGCCGCATCGACGTCGTAGTTGGTCAGCACCAGCGCGAGATACCCCTTCTGGTTCACGCGAAACTTCTGGCCGCGCGCGGTCTGTTCGCGCTGCTTCGGTGTCATCGCCAGCCACTTTCCAAGCCCTTCGCGCGAGTCCGTGATTACGAGGTTGACCTCGAAGCTTCCCTCGCGGAACGAGTCGGCTGCCCGAGGTCCGGGGGCCGTAGAGTACATCTCGGAGCGCTCGGTCAGCATCGGCGGCGGCTCGATCTTCAGAGCTGAAACCTCGGACGCAGCTCCCATCAGGAGCGTTCCTGCCAACACGATTGCGACTGCGTTTCGTCTCATCGAAGCCATGCCTTTCCTGATTATACGTACTCGGTGGCATTTTGTTACTCGATTGGTGACGGGATTGTGAATTTCGGAGCAGTTCGTTCGGGACTCACTCCCCTGGGCATACGCAGAATAGGCCTCGCCCTCTCTCTGGCACTTGCCGTACTGCTCCAGCGGTTCGTGCTGCGAATGCGTTCCGAGGCGGTTGACGTGCCGACCGAGAGTATTCCCTGACGACCGGGCTCGGTTTAGCAGCGAACAATGCTCCCTTCTTAAGTGGCACTCTAATCGCAACGCTACATGGCCAAGGGGGAACCGAACATGGAAAAAAATGATAATGCTTTCAACGTGCAGATGAGCTCGGACAAACCAGGGAATTCGGAGGGCATCGGCATGCCGACCCGCAGCTCCGGAAGCTCTTCCGCAGGGCGGGAATTCGGCGCTCAGAGTCCTACGTCTTCCTCGGGCAGGACCGATCAGCCGGGATCGGCGTTTGGCGTGACCGGCGCGACCGACCCCGCCGCGCCGGGAGCGAGCTCGGCGATCGGAACGCCAAAGAGCGGATTGGAAAGCGCTGCCGAGTATCACGAGTGCGCACACTGCGGCCAGACTCATCTGCTGCAGCCAACGGAAACACAGGGCTTCGACAAGATCCTCGGCTCAGTCGGGCTGAACGAGCAGGCGATACGCAAGATGAGGGAATCGCTCGAGAATCTCGATCTCGACAGCTACTTCGCCCAGGCGAAGGAGTACCTCGGGGAGTCAGCAACTAAAGCGAAGAACTACGCAAAGGATCACAAGGCAGTCATCGGGGCGGCTCTCGCCGTCGTGGCCGTCGGAGCCGGGGTTCTGATCGCAACAAAGAGCAAGAGTGGCGACAAGTTCGTCACCCCGCGCATCGACGCGCGCGACATTCCGAACGATTGACGAGGGTAGCGGGGCATTCCGATGCCCCGCTCTTCGGGATGAGAAAGCGGAATCTCCTGCTAGATCGCCGCCCTACCCCGGCCAGCCCACGATTCCGTCAATCGTCTGACGCGACACCGAGTGGTAGCCCGGCCTCGCCTGTCGATAGATCTTCATCGCAAGGACCTTCCCCTCAGGAGTCTTCACCATCTCGCTGTAGAGCGGGGTGAGGAACTTGCGACGGCCCATCGTCGTGAGAAAGCGCTCCATCGCCGGGTAGGCTTCCGAATAGTTGTTTTTTAGCGACTGCTCGAACCAGATAGCCTGGATCTCGGAGTTGCCGCTCTGCGTCAGCTTGAAGGCGGAGTCAAGCGCGGCCATGCGGTCTCGCGAGAGCCCCGCAGGAAGGTTCCTCAGAAAATGCAGCCACTCGTGAGTCGTCCAGTCCGCAGTGGCGAGAGACGCCGGAGCGGCACCTCCGGAGAACCGGGCGAGTTGCGCCTCGACTTCGGTGAATGCAGGCGACTGCGGCCGAGGAGCGTTCGACGGAATCCCGGGGCCGTAAACCCATTCATCGATCCTCAGTTTCGCGCGCAGTGAAGGATCCCCTCGAAGAAACTCACGCTCGAAATCGGCGAGAAAGTCCTGCGTGGTCAATGATCGGAATGCGTAGCGGTCGAAATAGCTGCGGAGAAACGCATCGAAGGTTTTCCGTCCGACAGCCTCCTCGATCATCCTCAGAAAGAAGTAGCCCTTGTAATAGGCGATTCTCGTCATTCCCTCGTCCGGATCGCGCCCTTCGAGGTCGAGGAAAAGATGCGTGTCAGCGCTCGCAGCGCCCAGGGAACTGACCTCACTCTCCAGATCCTGCATCGATAGGAGCGCAAGCATCTCCGAGTATTCACGTCCGTAGACCTCTTCCATGATCCGCTGCGTGAAGTATGTCGTGAACCCTTCGTTGAGCCAGAAGTCGTTCCACGTTGCGTTCGTGGCGAGGTTGCCGGACCAGGAATGCGCCAGCTCGTGCGCGACCAGGGCGACGAGCGAGCGGTCTCCCGCAAGAATGGTCGGCGTCGCAAATGTCAATCGCGGATTCTCCATCCCTCCGAAAGGAAAGCTCGGCGGAAGCACGAGAAGGTCGTAGCGTCCCCATCGATAGGGACCGTACAGATTCTCCGCCGCGGTCATCATCTTCGGCGTATCTTCGAACTCCCACGCGGCCTTCTCGATGACACTCGGCTCGGCGTAGACGCCGGTCCGCGCGTCCCAGGCGTGAAACGCCAGGTCGCCGACTGCGAGCGCCATCAGATAGGACGGGATCGCCTGAGGCATCCGGAACGTGTAGACGCCGGATGCATTTTTCTCCGTCGGGTTCTCGGCGCTCATCACGGCCAGGAGCCCGGCCGGCACGCGAATGGTCGCATCGTACGTAAATCGCACGGTGGGCGTGTCCTGAAGAGGAATCCACGTTCGCGCGAGGATTGCCTGCGACTGTGTCAGCAGAAACGGATGCTTTCCGTCGGAGGTCTGCTCTTTGGTGAGCCACTGAATCGCAGCGGCGCCAGGGCTCGTCGCGTAGTCGATGGTCACGGAATCCGTGCCGGGACGAAGTTGAATCGTCAGCGGGCGCCCGAGGTTCGGGGAACCCTCCTCTCCGAGGGCGAACTGAGCCGGCTGCCTAGCGCTTCCGAGGGTGACGCCGCGGATATCGAGATCCCGTGTGTCGAGCACGAGCTCCGATGCGCCCGTATGATTGTCGATGCTCAGAGTCGCCCGTCCGGCGAGCTGCTGCCGTTCGAAGTCGACGCCCAGATCGAGACTGATGTGCTCGATCGACACTTCGTGCGGACGCGAAAACGAATGCGAATCGCTGGTCCGGGCGAGCTCGCCCGGCACGGGAGCGGTCCCCGGAGCGTGCGGAATGCAGCCGGTCATGAACATCGCAAATGCCGTCATCGAGACTGCTACCGTTCTGCTGGTGACTCTCATCGTCAAACACCTCATCGAAGATTTGGAACTGCTTACCACTCCATCAGGAAGTCGAGGCTCGACCCCGGGGCGAACTCCTCCGGTTCGGAACCCTTGCGGAAAATGCGCGCTCCGGTCGTCCCCTCGAGGACCACAGAGTTCTCCTCGATGCGGAGCATTGCGCCCTCCCTCAGTCCGACCACGACCGGATCATTCATCTCATGAAACTCCCGGATCCGCGTTTCTCTCGTCTCTCCCATGTGCGTCGAGGAGGGATCGGGATCGACGTAATGCGCATTGATATTGAAGGGAACCAGGTTGAGCGCGTCGAAACTCGGGGGCTGCACGATCGGCATGTCGTTCGTCGTCTTGATGGTCACGCAGGCAACATTCGACCCGGCGCTGCTGCCCATGTAAATGGCGCCGCGATCGACGGCCGCGCAAATCGGTTTCAGGAGATCCCTCCTGTAGAGCTCGTTGAGAAGACGAAACGTGTTACCACCGCCGACGAAGAACGCCTCCCCTGAATGGACCACCTGTTTCGGATCGCGGCTGTCGTGGACCGAGTCGACTTCGTAACCCATCCTGTCGAAAGCCTCCCGGGCACGCGCCGTGTAACCATCCCGGTCGTGCAGAGCGAAAGGAACAAAAACAACTCTCTTCACAGCACCCAGAATGTCGCGGATCTCATCTGCACAATCTTCGAGGTAACCGCCGCCGTGCGTGGTCGAGTTGCTGATCAGAAGGAGACGTTTCGTCATCGGGAGCCTTCGTTACGCCATAATCAGGCCAGAATCGTGGCTGGCCGGGCGCCCGCACTATAACAAGCCCGGCCGGGAGATCATTCAGAATGCGAAGGAGTTCATCCATGCACCCGTGGCATGACGTACACCTCGGGAACGAGGCGCCCTACCTGGTCCCGGTGGTCATCGAGGTGCCCAAAGGCTCGAAGAACAAGTACGAGCTGGACAAGCCGAGCGGGCTGCTGCGAGTCGACCGCGTGCTCTTCAGCTCAGTGCACTATCCCGCCAACTACGGATTCATCCCGCAGACCTATTGCGAGGATCATGACCCCCTGGATGTGCTGGTCCTCGGACAGGAAACCGTGGTTCCTTTGGCGATCATGATCGCAAAACCGATCGGCGTCATGAAGATGACCGACCAGGGCGAAGCGGACGACAAAATCATCGCCGTGCATGCGAACGACCCGGAGTACGTTCACTACAACTCGATCTACGAGCTTCCTCCTCACCGGATGATGGAAGTGAGGAAGTTCTTCGAGGAGTACAAATCGCTCGAGAAGAAAGCCGTCGTCGTGGAGAAATTTCTCGATCGCGCCGAGGCCTTGCGGGTCGTCGCAGACGCGATCACTCTGTATGAGCAGATGCGGGAAGAACTGCGGGCGCAGTAGGCGGAGAAAGGAAGTCCCCCTCACACCTCGAGCAGAATCTTTCCTGAGCTCTCCCTCGACTCGATCCTGCGCTGTGCGTCCGCGGCGCGCTCGAGTGGGAACGTGCTGTCGATCTTCACGTCCAGCTCTCCAGCGCCGATCCAGCGGAACAGGTCGCCGGCGCGCCATTCCAGTTCTTCCGCCGTCGCGATGTAGTCCCCCAGTTTCGGCCGCGTCACATAGAGCGACCCCGCCGAAAGCACTCTGAGGTTCACCGGAGGAATCGGTCCGCTCGACTGTCCGAAGGTGACCAGCATTCCACGGGGAGCGAGGCAGCGGAGACTCGACTCGAACGTCGACTGGCCAACCGAATCGTAGACGACGTCGAGTTTTCCTTTGCCAGTGATCCGCGCTACTCCGTCGGCGGGATCCTCTGCGCGATAAAGGATCGCAGCGTCGGCTCCTGCGGCGAGGATGCGCTCGGCCTTCTCGCTCGAACCGACCGTCCCGATGACCATCGCGCCCTGCCGCTTCGCCATCTGGGTCAGAAGCAGCCCCACTCCGCCGGCCGCCGCATGGATCAGGCACCGATGCTCCCTGCCCAGCCGGAACGTGCTGAAGGCCAGATAGTGCGCAGTCATTCCCTGAAGCATCACGGCGGCGGCCAGCTCGAATGGGACGTCATCGGGAAGACTCACCAGACTGGCGACTGGAACAATGGCGTACTCGGCGTAGGAGCCTGTGATCGACGCCCACGCCACCCGATCGCCTTCGCGGAATTCCTCGACCCCTTCTCCCACCACATCGACCTCGCCCGCTCCTTCCTGGCCGGGTATGAACGGGAGGGGCATCGGATAGAGACCACTCCGGTGATAGATGTCGATGAAGTTCACGCCGGCTGCGCGGACGCGGACCCTGACCTGCCCCGCGGCCGGCTCGGGCCTGGAGACTTGCTCCCACCGCAGCACTTCAGGGCCGCCCGTCTCATGAATTCGCATTGCACGCATGGATTCCTCCAGTGGTTTCTAAGATCGGCCGTGTCTGCTGAGCCGGCGCATGACAGGACGGTCATTGTGGCGAGCAATGAACCACGGTGTCATCCTGAACGCAAGACTGCGTGAAAACTTCACGCGATGTCATCCCAAGCTACCTAACGGCGCTGGGCGCCGGTGAAGGGGTGATGAACCACCGTGTCATGCTGAGCGAGGCCACGTCATCCTGAGCGAAGCGAAGGATCTCTTCTTGCGATGCTCGATCCTCTTCAGGAGATCCTTCGCTTCGCTCAGGATGACACTAGGGTTGTCTCTCTCCACTCGTTGATCCGGGTTCACGCATCCTCGGCACTGTTACAGTTCGGTCCGCCTACCTGTTTCCCCCTCGAAGAGTGTTATCCTCCGGCCACAGACGCTGGGTTGGGTAGTCCGCCATCCCGTCAGTGGTTCCCCAACGACACTCGTTCCGCCGTATCGCTGCCCGGGGGCTGCGAAATCACAATATCAGCTCGAGAGGACCCTGATGAATCCCGAGATCACAAAAACAGAGATTGACGCGTTCTGGGAATCCGAAGTCATGCCCACCCTGTCGCGTTACATCGAGATTCCGAATCAGTCGCCGCTGTTCGACCCTGACTGGGAAAAAAACGGCTTCATGAAACAGGCGATCGAACTGGTTCGCGACTGGGTCGAGCGTCAGCAGATCGAGAGAAGCAAGCTGTCGGTTTTCGAGTCTCCTGGACGGACGCCGCTGCTGATGCTCGAAGTCGATGGCGAGGGCGACGAGACCGTGCTGCTCTACGGTCATCTCGACAAACAGCCCGCAATGGTGGGCTGGAACGACGATCTCGGCCCGTGGAAGCCGGTGATTCGCGATGGAAAACTCTACGGTCGGGGTGGCGCTGACGACGGCTACGCGGTCTTCGCTGCCGTGTCGGCAATTCGAACGCTTCAGAGTCAGAAGGTGCCACACAGCAGACTGGTACTGATCATCGAATGCTGTGAGGAAAGCGGATCGGTCGACCTTCCCTACTACGTCGAGCTCTGCGCTGAGCAGATCGGTACACCGGGACTCGTCGTCTGCCTCGATAGCGGCTGCGGGAACTACGACCAGCTCTGGAGCACGACGTCGCTGCGCGGATCGCTCGTGGGGGATCTGACCGTGAAGGTGCTCACCGAGGGTGTGCACTCGGGCGATGCGTCGGGCATCGTCCCTTCGAGCTTCCGGATTCTCCGCGCATTGCTGGACCGCCTCGAAGATTCCTCGGACGGCACGATCAAGCCCGAATGGCTCTACACGGACATCCCTGAGAACCGCATGGACGAGACCCGGCGAACCGCCGAGATTCTCGGCGATACAGTGACGTCACACTATCCCTGGGTCGACGGCATGCAGCCTGTCACGAGTGACCGCGTGGAACTGCTGCTGAACAAGACGTGGCGGCCCATGGTTGCCTACACCGGCCAGGAGGGACTTCCTCACCTGACTCAGGGGGGCAACGTGCTCCGCCCGGCCACGTCGCTGAAACTGTCGGTCCGGATTCCTCCGACGCTCGATGCGAACCAGGCGGAGCAGAAGATCGAGAACCTGCTCGTCAGCGACCCGCCATACGGCGCGCATGTCACGTTCAATTTCGAAAAAGGCGCGACCGGCTGGAACGCACCAGTCACGGATCCATGGCTCGAGCAGTCGATGAACCGTGCATCGGAATCGTTCTTCGGACGTGAAGTTGCCTATCACGGTGAGGGGGGCTCGATCCCTTTCATGGGAATGCTGGGAGAACGTTTTCCGGAGGCGCAGTTCCTCATCACCGGAGTTCTGGGGCCGAACAGCAATGCGCACGGGCCCAACGAGTTTCTTCATCTCCGGACTGCGCGGAACGTGAGCGCGTGCGTGGCTCACGTCGTGGCGGACTTCCACACGAGATCCCGCTGATCGCCGCGAATTTTGATTCGACTTCACCTGTTTCTCGAGAGAAGAGTCATCGGTTTCGAACCCACCTGATGTCCTGTCACAGTTCCCCTGTCAGGGGGCGGTGCGGACTCGGCAACAGAAAGGATGTCCATGTTTCGTATTGCACTCGCGGCAGTCATGGCACTACTGATGTTCCCGTCGATCGCCTCTGCTCATGTAGAGAGCGCGCCCACCGCGGGCACCAGCGATCTCCTTCCCTTCAAAGCAACCGAGAAGACGCTGAGCAACGGGCTGAAAGTCATCGTCGTTCCGACCGGCTTCCCGAACATCGTCTCGCTTCAGATCCCCGTTCAAACGGGTTCGCGTAACGAAGTCGAGCCGGGCAAGTCCGGCTTCGCTCACTTCTTCGAGCACATGATGTTCCGGGGCACCAAACAATATCCCCCGGCCGTCTACAACGAGATTCTGACGAAGGCCGGTGCGCGGCAGAATGCGTACACGACCGACGACTTCACGAACTACCACATCACCTTCGCGAAAGAGGACCTCGACACGATCCTGAAGATCGAGGCCGACCGCTTCCAGAACCTCGACTATCCGCTCGAGGCTTTCAAGACCGAAGCGCGCGCGGTTCTCGGGGAGTACAACAAAAACAGCGCGACGCCGATCCGCAAGCTGCTCGAAGTGCAGCGCGACAACGCGGTCACTACACACACCTACACGCACACCACGATGGGCTTCATCAAAGACATCGAAGACATGCCGAATCAGTTCGACTACTCGAAGACGTTCTTCGACCGCTGGTACCGCCCGGAATACACGGCGATCATCGTCGCCGGTGACGTCGACCCGGCCCAGGTCATCCCGATGATCGAGAAGTACTGGGGCGGCTGGAAGCGCGGCAGCTACAAGGTCGACATCCCCGTTGAGCCCGCTCCGAAGGGTCCCGTCTACGCTCACGTTCCATGGACCTCGGACACTCTACCGATGGTCAGCGTTGCCTTTCACGGCCCGGCCTTTTCCTATGCGAACAAGGACTACGCCGCGATGAACACGCTCCTGAACCTCTACTTCGGGGGAACCTCAGAGCTTTACAAGAAGCTCGTCGAGCGGGAGCAGAAAGTCGACCAGCTGTTCGCATTTGCTCCGGACTCCGCCGATCCCCCGCTCGTGACGGCATTCGCGAGAGTCAAGAATCCGGCGGATGCGGTTTACGTGCGCGACCAGCTTCTAGCGACGTTTGCCGAGGCACGGACAACCCCGGTGATCGACCGTCGTCTGGCGGATGCAAAATCAAACTCGCGTTACGGGTTCGCCCGCACTCTGGACAACACGGAATCGATCGCTTCGAGCCTTGCGCGTTACGTCCGCTTCGAGCGCTCGTACGACACACTCAACCGCGTCTTTCGTGTTTTTGAATCGCTCACACCCGCGGATCTTCAGGCTGCGGCCGTGAAATATTTCACCGATGACCGGCTCGTCATCACCACCCTCGCGAAGGATCCGCTTCCCGAGGCGATCGGCAAACCTGCGGCGCTCGTCTCGTATGCGGCTCCTGCCGCCGGCGCAGGCGCCGGATCGGACCTGAAACTGCTGACGAAGAAGTCTGCCCTTCCCCAGCTGAACGTGAAGATGCTCTTCAATGTCGGCTCCGCGCGCGACCCGAAAGGCAAAGAGGGTCTTGCTTCGCTGTCGGCCGCAATGATCACGGGCGCCGGATCGAGCCAGTTGCGGATCGACGAGATCAACAAAGCTCTCTTTCCGATCGCCGGCAGCTTCGGTGCGCTCGTCGACAAGGAAATGACGACGATCACCGGAATCATTCACCGCGACAACTGGTCGAGTTTCGCTGACCTGGTGTTCCCGATGCTGCTCGAGCCGGGCTTCCGAGAGGAGGACTTCAATAGGCTCAAAGACAGCCGTCGGAATGCGCTGATTCAGGACCTCCGCACCAACAACGAAGAGGAGCTCGGAAAAGAGCGTCTCCAGACGAACATCTTCCGAGGAACCGGATACGGACATCCCGTCCTCGGCACAGTCTCAGGGATCGATTCGATCACTCTGGACGACGTGAAGAAATTCATCGCCGAGCACTACACGCGCGCGAACCTCGCGATCGCCGTCGGTGGCGACGCATCGGACGAGATCCTCGGACGCCTGAAGACCGAGCTGGCGAAGCTTCCGGCCGGGAGCCCGTCCAGCCCCGTCGCAGTTGCAGGTAAGCGTCCGGCCGGCATGGAAGTGGAGATCATCGAGAAGGACACGATCGCGACCGCGATCTCGTTCGGCCTGCCGATCGAGGTAACGCGCTCTCACCCCGACTACCCCGCGCTCATGCTCGCGCGCACGTGGCTCGGTGAGCATCGCTCCTCGATGTCGCATCTGTATGACCGCATCCGCGAGACGCGCGGAATGAATTACGGCGACTATGCGTACATCGAAGCGTTTCCGCGCGGAATGTTTCAGTTCTTCCCTGATCCAAACATCGCACGCCGGGCGCAGATCTTCGAAGTCTGGATCCGCCCTGTCGTTCCGGAGAACGCCCACATGGCGCTCCGGATCGCCACGCACGAGCTCGAAAAGCTGATCGAGAACGGCCTCACGCAGGAGCAGGTGGATTCGACCCGGGACTACCTGATGAAGAATGTCTTCCTCCTGACCGCGACGCAGAATCAGGAAGTCGGCTACGCCCTCGACTCACAGTGGTACGGCATAGGCGAGTTCACCTCGTACGTGCGCGACCGCGTATCGAAGCTCACGTCCGAGGAAGTGAACGCCGCGATCAAAAAGCACCTGTCTGCGAAGGATCTTTCCGTCGTCATCATCACCAAAGATGCCGCGGGACTCCGCGACCAGCTGGTTGCCGATGCGTTCTCACCGATCAAATACGACGCCGACAAACCTTCCGAGCTGCTCGAAGAGGACAAGGTGATCGGCGCGCGCAAGCTGAACATCAAGCCGGAAAAAGTGACTATTACACCGGTCGCACAGGTGTTCGCCAAGTAGCGCTTTACTTTTGTTGTGATTCAGGGGCAGGCTCCGGCCTGCCCTTTTTGAGTTTTGGCGGCAACTCGGCGCGCACAGATCATCCGCTCTGTCATCCGAGCCTGGTCGTGCGGGCGGGATGACTTATGCGTTCATGCCTGCATCGGTTGGAGCGCCGGGCGCAGATTCTCGAGCCTGGGATTCATCGAACGTATGAGCACTTCCTTCTTGCTGCGACGCCAACCCTTGATCTGTTTTTCGCGAGCGATCGCCTGCCGTACGTCACCGTATTCTTCAAAGTAGAGCAGTCGATGAACACGGTACTTCTTCGTGAATGCAGATCCGCAACCGGCGGCATGTTCATCGACGCGACCTGACAGATCGTTAGTGAACCCGACATAGAGAACGGTACCGCCAGCATTCGTCAGAATGTAAACGAAGTAGCGCTTCTGCATGAGTTCGAGGATACCTCGGCTCTGTCCCTTGTGTCATCCCGAGCAAGCTAACGGCGCGGGCGCGCCGGTGAAGGGGTGATGAACCTGTATCCTAGGCGAGGGTCCCTGTCGAGGCCGTCAAGGCGTTGGTGTGCAGTACGAGCCCGTTCCCGAGCATGGTCCCGGAAGACC
>JBGTDX010000096.1:0-5060 GCA_041748075.1 Thermoanaerobaculia bacterium | reverse complement strand
GGAGCAAGCCCCTCCCCGCCTCACCCTCCTGGTCGAGAATCGCATCGGCTACAGGAACCTCTGCAGGCTGCTCACGGCAGGCGCGCTCGGACGGCCGAAGGGTGAAGCCCGCTACAGCTGGGATCTCATCGAGCAGCATGCCGAGGGGCTTCACTGCCTCACCGGGGGCGAAGAAGGACCTGTGGCGCGAGCGCTCAGCAGAAGCGGACTCGAAGCTACTCGTCAACTGCTTGACCATCTTGCCGGTATCTTTCCGGAGAGGACGCACGTCGAGCTGCAGCGGCATCGCCTCCGCGACGAGGAGCATCGAAACCAGGCGCTCATCGGTCTCGCGGGCACGATGCGTCTGCCGCTACTCGCCACAAACGGCGTGCGCTACGCGAAACGGAGCGACAAGGAGCTGCACGACATTCTCACCTGCATCAAAGAGGGAACGCACCTCGACGCCGCAGGGACGCTGCTCCGCGCACACCGCGAGCGCCACGTGAAATCCGCAGCCCAGATGGCGGAGATCTTTCCCGACCTTCCGCAGGCGCTCGATCACAGCTTCGAGCTCTCTCAGCGGCTCGACTTCACACTTGGCGATCTCGGATACCGCTTCCCCGACTATCCCCTGCCGCCCGGTGAGACGCCGAATTCATTTCTGCGCAAGATCACCTGGACCGGCGCGCATGCCCGCTTCCGTCCGCTGACCGCAAAGGCGCAGGCGCAGATCGAGAAAGAGCTCACCATGATCGAGAAGCTCGATCTCGCCGGCTACTTTCTCATCGTCTGGGACATCATCCAGTTCTGCCAGCGCGAGAAGATTCTCGTGCAGGGGCGAGGCTCTGCGGCGAACAGCGCCGTCTGTTACGCGCTCTCGATCACTGCGGTCGATCCCGTGAAGATGGAACTGCTGTTCGAGAGGTTTCTCTCCGAGGAGCGGGGCGAGTGGCCCGACATCGATCTCGATCTGCCGTCGGGGGATCAGCGCGAGAAGGCGATCCAGCACGTCTACAAGACCTACGGCGTACACGGCGCGGCGATGACGGCGAACGTCATCACCTACCGCGACCGTTCCGCCGCGCGCGAGGTGAGCAAGGCGCTCGGCTATTCGCCCGAGCAGGTCGATCGCTTCGCGAAGCAGATGAACAACTGGAGCTTCGGCGAGATCCGCGAGAAGACCGATTCGCTGCCCGGCGAAGCGGCTGCTGCAGGATTCGACCTCGAAGACAGACGCGTTCATCACCTCCTCCGCCTCTGGATGCAGATTCAGAATCTCCCTCGCCACCTCGGGCAACACTCCGGGGGCATGGTGATGGCGGGCGGGCGGCTCGACGAAGTCGTTCCGCTCGAACCGGCGGCTATGCCCGGACGCGTCGTCATCCAGTGGGACAAGGACGACTGCGCAGACCTCGGCATCATCAAGGTCGACCTGCTCGGACTCGGAATGCTCGCGGCGATCGAGGAAGCGATCCCGATGATCCGCGCGAACGAAGGCATCGACGTCGATCTCGCACACCTTCCCCAGGACGATCCGAAGGTTTACAAAATGCTCAACGAGGCCGATACGGTCGGGATGTTCCAGGTCGAGAGCCGCGCGCAGATGGCGAGTCTGCCGCGTCATGCGCCGAAGGTGTTCTACGACATCGTGGTACAGGTGGCGATCATCCGTCCCGGCCCGATCGTCGGCGGCATGGTGCATCCGTTCTTCGACCGGCGGCAGGGAAAGCGGCCTGTCGAGTATCCGCATCCCTGCCTCGAGCCAATTCTGAAGCGCACACTGGGCGTGCCGCTCTTTCAGGAGCAGCTGCTGCGTATCGCGATGGTTGCCGCGGGCTTCACCGGCGGCGAGGCGGAGGAGCTGCGGCGCGCGATGGGCTTCAAGCGCTCGATGGAACGGATGACGGACATCGAGAAGCGGCTACGCGCCGGAATGGAAGAGCGCGGCATCACCGGCGCGGCACAGGAGCAGATCGTCAAGTCGATCACCTCGTTCGCGCTGTACGGCTTCCCGGAGTCGCATGCGGCGAGCTTCGCCCTCATTGCGTATGCGAGCGCGTACCTCAAGGCGCACCATCCGGCTGCGTTCTACATCTCGCTGCTCAATGCCTGGCCGATGGGCTTCTACCATCCCGCATCGCTCGTGAAAGATGCGCAGCGACACGGGACTGCGGTTCTGGCGATCGACGTGACCCGCTCCGGATGGAAGTGTCGGTGGGAAGACAACGGAGTCCGACTCGGGATGCGATTCGTGAAGGGGCTGCAGGAGAAGACGGGAAGGCGGATCGAAGAAGAGCAGGCGCGGGCGGCGTTCCGGAGCGTCGAAGATCTCGCGCGGCGGTGCAATCTCCGCGATGACCAGCTCACGCGGCTGGCGGATGCGGGAGCTTTGATCGCCTTCGGTCTCAAACGGCGTGATGCCCTCTGGCAGGCGGCGAAGGTCGCGCGCCGCGGCGGGCCGCTGCTCGAAGAGGTCGAGGCGATCGAACCGAAACCGTCCGTGCCTGCGAGGAAGCGGACGAAGACTTCTCCCCTCCCGCTGATGAGCTCATTTGAAGAGACGCTGGCGGATTACAGAACGATGGAGATGACGGCAGGTCCGCATCTGATCGAGCACTACAGAAAAGAGCTCGATCGCAACGGGATCGTCTCCGCGGCTGGATTGAGCAGGCTGCACGATGGCAGGAGAGTCGTCACCGCAGGGGCGGTCATCGTCCGGCAGCGTCCCGGGACGGCGAAGGGATTCGTCTTTCTCACGCTCGAAGACGAGACGGGGATGTCGCAGGCGATCGTCCATCCCGACCTGTTCCGCGCGAACCGTGCGCTGATCGTCGGCTCGCCCGGGCTGGTCGTCGAAGGAATTCTGCAGTACCAGATCGGCCAGCCATCGGTGAAAGCCGAGCGCTTCTGGCCGCTGCAGCAGTTCGCCGGGATTCCCAGCCACGACTTTCACTGAGCGGCTGGAAAACAGTTCTGAGTTGTGAGTTCTGAGTTGTGAGTTCCCGCCCGCCCCGGGACTGTTGGCCGGTGTGTGGCGGCCCGAGAGTGAGGGCTCTCTCCGCGTCTCACCCGGGTGGTGGAACTCACAACTCAGAACTCACAACTCACAACTCGTTCAATCCCACCCCATATCCTCAGGCCGTGTGTTGCAGGTGCTGCAGGGCGTCTGAAGCCAGATCTGATAGATGATCTCGTCCATGGCTTCGTCTCCTGTGTTTGCGAACGGGAAGGGAAGCTTTCCGCCGCAGATCGTGCAGAGCACTGCCGAATTTGATGGGACCGCCTTCTGCTGTAAGAGTTGCATGACTCCTCCTCCGTGCGGCCAATATCCACAGAGCTCGTCAGGAGTCCGTCAGCCGATCGTCAGAGGAACGTCATCGCCCTTGGGCGGGGCGGAAACTCACAACTCACAACTCAGAACTGATTTCTTCGATCTTCGCAGCGAGCACGAAATCGCTCCGGGTGAGGCCGTCGATCTTGTGCGTCCAGATTTCCACCTTTACCTTTCCCCAGGCGAGGTGAATGTCGGGATGGTGTCCCTGCTGCTCGGCAATCTCGCCGACTCTGTTCGTGAAGGCCAGCGCCTCTGCGAAATCCGGAAACTGGAACTCTTTTTTGATGTGGTGACCAGCCACCACGTTCCAGTCTCTGCCGAGCTCTTCTGACAGTTGATCGAGCTCTTTTCCCTCCAGAGGCGGAACGCCGCCGCGACACGGAACGCAGGTTTCAGCGGAAAGGCCCATCGCGTATCCTCCATAGTGGCGAAAAGACCAGGGAATTTCGTTCCCCCTCGCCGGATTGCAGAATGGTAACCGTTTCACGATGCAGTATGGAGATCCTGTCATGGAGTCTATTGCACGATTCACGAGCACCGAAGCGGCGATGAACCTGCCGTGGGTCGACTCCCCCTTCTTTCCTCAACTCCTCCAGAGCGCCGGGCTGAAAGCGGCCGAGCAGAGGATGTTGATGGATTTCGCACGGGACGGATACCTGGTCATCGACCCGGAGATCCCGGATGCGGTGCTCGAGTCGATCGCGCGAGGCCTGCGCGACCGATTCAGACCGACGTATGAACCCTACTACGCCGACGAGACGAGGGTGCAGGACGCCTGGCAGTTCAACGAGGACGTCCGGGCAGCCGCGGCGGCGCCCAGGGTACTCGAGGTGCTCCGCCTGCTCTATCAGCGGGAGCCGGTTCCGTTCCAGACGCTGAACTTCCGCGTCGGCTCGCAACAGCGCACCCACAGCGACACGATCCACTTCAGCTCGGTACCGCAGGGATTCATGTGCGGCGTCTGGCTTGCGCTGGAAGACATCGATCGGAACAACGGACCCCTTCACTACTACCCGACGAGTCACAAACTTCCTGTCTTCGACATGGCCGACATCGGCATCAGCGCGAGCTTCCAGAGGAGCCAGTACGAGAATTACCCGAAGTACGAGGATTTCGTCGAAGCGCTCATGAAGAGCGAACAGCTCGAGCGCCACGAGATCGATGTGAAGCGGGGACAGGCCCTCATCTGGTCCTCGAATCTCTTTCACGGCGGCTCACCAATCCTCGATTCCTCCCGGACCCGCTTCAGCCAGGTGACCCACTACTACTTCGACGGCTGCCTCTACTACACGCCGCTGCTCTCCGACCGCGGCCTGGGCAAACTCTTCACCCAGCGTTCCGTGAACGTGCAGACAGGCGACACGATCCCTCAGTACTACAACGGAAGGCTCGTCGAGAATCCGGGCGAGTGGCCGCCCCGTCTGGTCGGCCAGAACCTCCTCATTCCGAGAGCGATCGTCGAACCGAAACCGTCCGGAAAGATGCACCGCCGCTTTCTCGACTGGCTGGCTCGTCCCGACGAAGCGCGCGCGTGAAAACGGGCCGGGCGAAGCCGCGAACCAAGTGTCATCCTGAGCGCGAGACTGTGTGAAGACTGTCCGGAGTGTCATCCCGAGCAAGCTAACGGCGCGGGCGCGCCGGTGAAGGGGTGATGAACCTGTATCCTAGGCGAGGGTCCCTGTCGAGGCCGTCAAGGCGTTGGTGTGCAGTACGAGCCCGTTCCCGAGCATGGTCCCGGAAGACC
>JBGTDX010000095.1:0-15013 GCA_041748075.1 Thermoanaerobaculia bacterium | reverse complement strand
CCGAACCGGGAGGGATGTAGAAACACGTCATCCTGAGCGAAGCGAAGGATCTCCTGAAGAGGATCGAGCATCGCAAGCAGAGATCCTTCGCTTCGCTCAGGATGACGTGGCCTCGCTCAGCATGACACGGTGGTTCATCACCCCTTCACCAGGCGCCCCCCGCCGTTAGGTTGCTCAGGATGACAAGCTCTTCAGATTGTCCCTGTTTGAAGGGGTCGATGACGTACGGCCCGATCCGCCACCCCAGCACGGAGGGTCGAGGGGAGAAAGGAGCAAGGATGAACCAGTCTGAGATTATCGATTCTGAATGGGCGAACCCGGACAACTGGAGCGGGGGCTTCTTTGGAGTCTATTTCAGCAAACGTGACACGCGTGCGTGGGTACCAAAGTCGATTCCGGCGCTCGGCTGGACGCTGAACCTGGGTAACCCCGCGGGATCGAGGAATTTCATCTGTTTACTGCTGCTGCCAACCGTGATCCTCGGAGTGGGGTTGATCTTCGCTTCAATCGCGAGGTGTCCGGGCGGTTGATGTGGAGAGTGAAGGCTGTGGCCCTGTGAGATCAAAAGCCGGCCAGACCCCGTGGCAGTTCCACAAGACCTGTGTCGCAATATATCTTGCATGGAAAGGTATATTGCCGTATAGTAGTCTCTATGAAGCCACAAAACACCCGTACGAATGACAGGAAGGGTATCGGCCGCGAGCTCAAGCGAGGCTCGCTCGAGCTCATCGCTCTTCACCTCATTGCTCCGGGAGAGGCCTACGGCTACGAGATCGTCACGAGGCTGACCACGGAGACGAACGGCAGCCTCGAGGTCACCGACGGGACTCTCTATCCGGTGCTCTACCGGCTCGAGCGGGCCGGCTTCGTGGCGGTCCGGTGGGAAACCCCCGAACGGGGAGTGCCGCGCAAGTACTACCGGCTGACCGAAGCGGGGCACGAAGAACTGGAAGTACTCAAAGAGGAATGGACGACATTCGCCGGCGCGATGGCGCGTCTACTGGGACAGAAAAGGAAAAGCTCATGAACGAAAACGACTACATCGATCGAGTCCTAGCGCTGTTGCCGCGCGCCACGCCGCTGCGCGCGCAGATTGAGATGGAACTGCGCGGGCACATTGCGGAGAGTATTGCGCAGGGCCACTCGCTCGAAGAAGCGGTGGCACAGTTGGGAGATCCTGTCCGTCTGGCAGAGTCGTATCTGAGCGCTGTGCCGCTCGAGCCGGCTCCGCATCTTGCACGCATCGCAGCGAAGCTCGTCGACATCGGGACCGTAGTGGGGATCGCGGCGTTGCCGGTTCTGGTCGCATGGTTCGTGGTTTCGCCCGAGGTGCTTCCGTTCGTAGCCGGCATTGCCGTTCTGTGCGGCGGCATCGGCTTTTTGATTTACACGATCGTGGCGGAGCACAGGAGGGGACAGACCATCGGAAAGCGGTTGACCGGGCTCCAGGTGGTCACCGAGTCCGGCATGCCGATCGGGCTCGGACAATCGGTCGTGAGGCAACTCCCGCTGGCGCTTCAGGTCCTCTGGATCGATGCGCTCTTCGCGCTTTTCACGGACAGGCGGCAGCGCGCCTTCGAGATGTTGTCGAAAACGCGCGTGGTAAACGCGGAACGATGACGTCTGCAGGTCGACTCTGGCAGACGGAGTGACAGAAGGAGACGAAGAGAGCCCGGGATCGGAGCTGCACCGGCGGCGAATTCGAAGGGTCAGCGGATCGAGATCGAAAGCTCCACTTCCGGGTAACCGCCTCTTCCCGGTGAGTTCACCGAATCGGCGTAAGACTTCGGCCGAAGAAGAACGCTCGGATCCTCATCGTTCAGGTAACGGCCCAGAAACGCTGCAATGTAGTCGCGGGAAATCTGAAGCACACGTGCTGGTTCGACCTCGTAACGATGGCGGTTTTTCCATTCGCTGTCCGCGTAATGCTTATAGAGATAAATCAGGTCGGAGAAGTAGGCGTGCCCTGTTCCGTTGATCACGACCTGATAGACGGGCGCAGATACCGCCGGAAGATATTGATCGCCTTCATGCTCCAGCCGGTTGTAACCGCCCATCAGATGCAACAGGGGAGCACCGACGATCAGCTTCCCACGTGAATTCTTGTCCGATGGATCTCTGACCGCACCTTCCATGACGACCGCAGCCTTGATCCTGGGATCATGCGTGATCCGAGCTGCAGCCGAGCCACCGTAGGAGTGTCCGAGCGCCGCGATCCGGCTCGCATCGAGCCTTCCGGACAGCGGACTTTCCGGGGCCCTCGCTTCGACCCAGTCGATCACGGTTCGAAGATCTGCGTCCAAGACCGAGAGATGTGTGGCGAGAAAGGCCTGACGCTCGATCTCCTGTTCGATCCGTGGCCACGCGGCCATGTCGAGGGTCGTGCCGTCGGGATACTCGACGAGTGTCACAGTATGTGGATGCGCGACGGCCAGCACGACGTAGCCGCGGCTGGCCAGATCCTCGAAGAAGCTCTGATACAGGCTGAGCGGAAACGATAGGCCTGGAGAGAAGACGACCACCGGCAGCGGGCCCGCCACTGGGCTTGCTCCCTCGCGCGAATGGCCCGAAATATCCTTCTGAAACCCCGTTTCGAATGGGAAGCCTTCGCTGAGGGCTCGCCCCATTGCTTCGCTCGCCCAGGGCTTCTTCTGGCCGGAGCTCGGCTGGGCTGCCGGATACCATACCGAGAGACCCAGGCGTCGTGTATCCCCAGGGTCTTCAGACAGAGCGTCGACCTGCTTCGTCTCGAGATCGCCCATCCAGTAGCCGACGCTGTACCGGCCCTCCGGTGCTGGGAGCTCGATGAGGACGGCATTCGCACCGCTCGCAACGTGCACAAGGGACATCAACACGATCACCACTGCGGCTCTCGAACGCGACTTCGGTTTCTGATTCATCTTTGCATCATGCTATACGCAGAATGGTTGCGAAGATCTCTCGGCTTGACAACAAAATGTGACAAAGCGACGGTGAATCATGACAACGCGACTGTTGCTTGAGGGCGGGAGGCGGCCCTACTTGCATTACTTCTGTCCGACGTGTTTTTTACGGTGTTTGATCCGCTGTCAGTGTGATGGATCGAACTGCCACAGCTGGATCACTCAACTGTCAAACCCGAATCTCACTCATCGCCCGGATTGGCGGGAACGATGGCATGCGTCAACAAGCCGAGTGCATAGGCGTCGCACCGCCATCTGCTTCGCCCTCGCTCCTCAGCGATGCCCCGCATCGCCTGCGTCGCGCCGGCTCGCATCTGGCAGCGCGACGCCTGCTACGCCACTAGCGATTTCAGTTACAGGACTCTAGTTGCCGAGCGTCATCATCTCGACCGGCATGCCCAGCTCATCGAGCTGAGCGCGAATGACTGAAGCATCACCGACGACGACCCATACGAGCTTGTGTGGATCAATCGCCTTGCGGGCCGCCGCATCGAGGCTGGCAACGGTCAGGCCGCGATACCGGTCGGCGACGGTCTCGTAGTAGTCGTCAGGCCGGGCGTAGAGTGCATTGGAGCGCAGAGCGTTGAGAATTCTGGCCGACGTCTCGAGGCTACCCGCCAGCTCCCGCACATTGCCGTTGATAGTGCGCTCGAGCTCAGCCGGCGTGACTCCGGAATCTCCGAGAAATGCCTTCATGTCTTCCATCAGAGCAGCGATGGAAGGTCCGGTCTTGTCCGCCTGTACCGGTGCGTAGACCAGGTACGGCGACTCCATCTCGATCTGATTGACCGAACCTCTCACGCCGTAGGCCCAGCCTTTGGTTTCGCGAAGATTCATGTTCATCCGCGACATGAAGCTCGCTCCGAGAATCTCGTTGGCTGCGGTGAGCTCGAGCAGATCGTCCGTACCTCTCACCGGCAGAACTACACCCGCGAGGATCAGCGACTGAGGCGATTGCGGCCGGTCGATGACGATGACTCGCGGCTTCGGCTCGGGAACGCTGACATTGAACTGCTTGACCCCCTTCGCCACCGAAGGTGCGCTCCACGCGCCGAAGTACCGTTCGAGCTGCGATGTCAGCTCGGCCAGTGCGATGTCGCCGACGGCGAAGATCCGGGCGTTGTCGGGACGTATCCAGGCCTGATGAAACGCGAACAGGTCATCACGCGTCACGGTCTTCAGCAGTTCCGGATTTCCCGATCCAGTGAATGGTATTCCGTACGGATGCTGCGCACCGTAGATCAGCGGCGGCAGCGACCGCAGAGCGATGCCCATCGGCTGGGTCATCTCGCTCGCGATCCCGGTGATCTGTCGTGTGCGAAGGCGCTCGACTTCACGGGGCTCGAAGGCGGGATTCCGAATGATGTCCGACATCAGCGCAAGCGATGGCGCAAGGTTCGGCGTCAGAGCGGATATGGTGACCGAAGTGCGGTCGAGGGAGGCTCCGGTGCCGATCGACGCACCGAGGCGCTCCTGCGCCTCTGCGAGCTCGACGGAGCTCATGCTCGTGGTTCCCTCCTGAAGCAGGGCGAGCATCAGGCTCTGCGTGCCCAGCTTCGCCTTCGGATCGGCGGCGTGACCCGCATCGAATTCGACGGCGAGTCGCACAACCGGCACCGTGCTTCGTTGCGCGTATACGACCTGAATTCCGTTCGAGAGCGTCGATCTCTCTACGTCGGGGAAATCGAGCTCCGTGAACGTGCCGACGGTCGGCCACTCCCGCGCGGCCGCCTTCGGAGCCGGCGCCATCGGCTGGTCGCCTTGGGCCGGCGCGCGATAATAGAAGGGACGCTGGGTTACGCTACCGACTGAAGATGCTTCCTCGTAGGCTTCACGTTCACCCGGTGATACCCGGATCGACAGACCCGGCCTGGCGAGCCACTTCTGCATCGCTGCGGTCACTTCCTGCGGCGTCACCTCACCGTATGCCCTCAGCTTCTTCCGATACAAGTCGGGATCGTTCGCGTACAGAGCTCCCTCGGCAAGTGCGACCGCTTTGCCACCGAAGCCTCCGACCTGCTCGAGACCCTTGATGCGGTTCGATACCTGCCGCATCGCAACTCGCTGCACTTCATCCTCGGTCGGACCGTTCCTGATGAAGTCGGCAATGATGTCGTCGAGCCTCTTCGCTACGACATCCGCATCCACTCCCGGCTTGACGTCGACCTGGACCTCAGCGAAACCGAGCCGGTGAAAGTCCTGATGGAATGCCGTGACGCGGACCGCAAGCTGCTCTTCCCGCACGAGAATGTTGTCGAGCCTCGAGCTCGAGAGCCCGCCGAGGACGATCATCGCCACGTCGAGTGGAACACTCTCCGGATCGAGCAGACCCGGGGTGGTCCAGTTCCGGTAGAGTCGCGTCGTGGCAACCCGGTCGTGCATGTCGATGTGGACGGGCTTGTCGAGAACCGGTATCGAGGCCTCAGCGGGACGGTTTACCGGCCCGCGCGGGATGTCACCGAAGTACTTTTTCACGAGCCGCTCAGCTGTTACGGTATCGATATCGCCGGCGAGAACGAGAACGGCATTGTTCGGACCGTATTTGTCACGGAACCACTGCTTGACATCCTCGAGACTCGCTGCATCGAGATCCGCCATCGATCCGATGGTGGAGTGGGCGTACGGATGCCCTTTCGGAAGAACACTCAGCTGTGCATAGTCGACGAGCCCGTACGGCTGGTTGTCGCCCTGCCGTTTCTCGTTCTGTACGACTCCACGCTGGTTGTCGAGGTTCTCCTGGGTGACGGCGCCGAGCAGATGGCCCATTCGGTCACTCTCGAGAAAGAGCGCCGTCTCGAGAGCGGGAGTTGGAACTGTCTGAAAGTAGTTCGTGCGATCGAACCAGGTCGTGCCATTCAGATCCGTGGCGCCGATCTGCCGGAGAGGCTCGAAATAGTCTCCCGGCGCATTCTCGGAGCCGTTGAACATCAGATGCTCGAACAGATGCGCGAAGCCCGTCTTGCCCTGGGGCTCGTCCTTGGAACCGACGTTGTACCAGATCGAGACGGCGACAACGGGTGCCTTACGGTCCTCGTGAACGATCACGCGCAGGCCGTTGTCGAGGGTGAACTGCTCATACGGGATCTCCACCTCGCCGACCAGTTCCGAGATCGGAGCGGGCTCCATCGAGGCGACGGGCGTGGCGGCCTCAACGGCCGGCATTCCGGCTGGCGGCGACGTCGCACAACTCATCGTGATCAGGAGTAGCAGCGAGAGAGCAATTGCCGGGGTCGAGCGATGCATGCAGCCTCCGTTGTTGGATGTGAAAATCGACTGAAGGGTCGTCGATTTCACCAATACAGGCCACTAGTCTACTGCCGCCGCTGTTCGACCTCAATAGATGAGCCCCGGATCCCTCCGCAGATGCCACATCGGAACCGGTGTGCGCCCGTGAGCCCATGGTTCATGAGCCTGGAAGATGGTGTACCCTTCGAGGGTCCCGCAACGATGAGAAACGAAACGATCAACGATCTCTTCCGGCATATGGAATGGGCGGACGCTCTGCTGTGGAGTGTGGTTCTTGGCTCGGACCCTGGCCTGGTCCGCAACGAGGAGCTTCTTCGCCGGCTGCGCCACATCCACAGGACCCAGAGCGCGTTTCTGCATGTGTGGCGAGGGGAAGTTGTGGACTTCGCGTCCAGCCCCGGGCTCGAAGCCTCGCCACTCCTGGATTTCGCCCGGAATCTCGGCATGGATGTCCGGATGTTCGTCGAGAGTGTTGATGAGGCAAGGCTCGCGGAGGTGGTCGAGCTCCCGTGGTCGCGGCACTTCGGCGAGATCAGTGGATTTGATCCCGCGCCGACGACACTATTCGATACGTTCTACCAGCTCTGCGCTCACGGTGTTCACCATCGTGCACAGATCAACTCGCTCCTGCGCGAGCTCGGGCTCACGCCACCACTGATCGATTACATCGGATGGGCCTGGCAGGGCAGACCCGAAGCCGTATGGCCGGCGACGCCATCCGACCCGCAACACTGAGCAGGAGATCGGAATCTCCAGCTACAGACTGCAAATGAGCCGGAGGCAGCGATGAAGTTTCTGTTCGAAGTGCGCGTACGCCCGGGCTACCTCGCCGTGCAGTATGCGGAGGCGTGGGTACGCGCAAGCGAGATCATCCAGCGTGCGCCTGGAGCGCGCGGTACGCGCCTGCACCGAAAGATCGGTGACCCGAACGTGCTCTTTGCCATTGCGGAATGGGATATGAAGGCCGATCGCGACGCCGCGCAGGGTCGCTATCCGGAAGCCGACGAAATCATCGCTTCCGCCGCCAGATTTTGTGACATCACGATTCTCGGCGAGTTCGAGGATCCGCAGTGGGTCGTCCTTCCGGAGCGCACTGAATCCCGAAGAGAGACAAAGGGATGAGATCGTGACTTAGAAAACTCGGATCCCAAACGGCGTCGTGGTTTGTGGATGCAGTTCAAAGCGGAATTCTCATTGTGAACTTCGCGCCGGCTTCCGGGGCGTTCTCGAGGCTGAATTCGTATCCGTGATTTTCCAGAATCTGAGCGACGACGGTCAGGCCGAGGCCGCGGCCGTCGGTTCTCGTGGAGTAGAAGGGCGTGAACAGCAGCTCGGATCGTTCGACGCCAGGGCCTGTATCGGTCACTTCGAGCAACAGGGAGTTCCGCTCAACAGACGTGCGGACCGACACGGTGCCCACCTCGGCGCCGATCGCCTCGAACGCGTTCTTCAGAATGTTGATGAGCGCCTGCTCGATCTGGTTGCGGTCGATCCTGACGGCAGGCAGGTCGTTCGCCAGGTCATGACGCAACTCTATCCCCTCGGAAGTTCCGTATAGCGACAGCACATCGGCAACGACTTCATTGAGATCGGCAGGACGCAGATCAGGAGGTGGAATCCTCACGAGCTCGGCATAGTCGTTGACGAAACTGCTCAGGTTCCGGAGCCGCGCGGAAGAGATGCGGAAGATCTGGCGGATCCTCTCGGATTCGTCGAGGCTGCGATGCGACTCGAGCATCGACGAGATCGCCCCGACCGAGTTGTTCACCTCGTGGGAGATGGTGCGGATCAGCGTCTCGTACGCCGCCTTCTCCGAGGCCCGCAATTCGCGTGTCAACTCGTCGATGAGGTACCAGCTGCGTCCGAAGCTGCGATCGTGAACGTCGATGCGGGCGCAGCGGAATCGTCTGGCTCCAGCCGACACGACCGCCGACGCGCCGGCTCCGAGGGCACCTAGCGCACCAAACGGCAGGTGGCCTTCGAGCTCTTCCGGTTTCCGACCGACGACTTCGGCATCACCGGCGAGACGTTCCGCGGCGGGATTCAGCATCTCGATTCTTCCATCGAAATCGCAGACCACCACGGCCGTCGGCATCGACTGGACGATTCGGAGCGTGAGTGATGACTGCTCCTGGACCCGAAGCCGTTCTTCGCGCAGCGTGTCCGCCATCGAGTTGTATACGCGGATCAGCGCGTCCATCTCCTGCTGTCCGGTCTCGACGAAACGCGTGGTGAAGTCGCTCTCCTGCAACAGGTCCGTTCCTGTCCGGATCAACTCCAGGGGTACGAAGAACCGCCGGACGAGATACCACCCGACGGACAGGGAGAGCAGGAAGCCGAGCTCCGAGACCAGAAGCCAGAGCGGATCCGCGCGAAAAAGCGCCATCGCCAGCGCCAGCAGGACGACATGCACGAGGGCGAGATAGATGAGGATCTTGTGGCGGAGCGTCATTGCGGCTCCCGGCAATCTCGCTGGTCATCCCAGAAGCAATTGAGAATTGAGAATTCAGAATTCAGAAAGCCACCACCCCTGTTTTCTGAATTCTGAATTCTCAATTCTGAATTCTCAGTTCTCAATGGGCTCATTCGGCGCGGATGCCGTGCTTTTCCATTCTCCTGTAGAGAGCGGGCCGGCTGAGACCGAGCGACTCTGCGACGCGTGTGAGATTTCCAGCATGATGTTGCAGCGATTTCTCGATCATCGCACGCTCGATCTGACCCAGGGTCATTTCACCCACTTCGGGGAGAGCGGATGATCCGGTTCGCTCCGGCTGTTCCGGACGCGAGAACTCGTCCGGGCCGATCGAGCGGGCGTCGCTCACGAGCACTGCGCGCTCGATCGTCTGCCGTAGCTCACGGATGTTTCCCGGCCAGCCTCGCGTGCGAAGCCAGTCGAGCCCTCGGGCGGAGAATCGCGCCTCGCGCTGATACTTCTCCGAGCAGCAAGCGAGGAAATGGCGTGCGAGGATCGCGATGTCTCCGCGCCGTTCGCGAAGCGGAGGCAGGTGCATGGTGATCAGGTTCAGACGGTAGAGCAGGTCTTCGCGGAACTCCCCGTAGGCAGCCAGGTCGACGAGGTTCTGGTTCGTCGCCGAGACGACCCGGACGTCGACTGTGCGCGAACGGCTCGAACCGAGAACCTCGAAAGTCCGGTCCTGCAGGACGCGAAGCAGCTTGACCTGCGCCGGGGTCGAGAGCTCGCCGATCTCGTCGAGAAAGATCGTGCCTCCGTCCGCCATTTCGAACCGACCTTTGCGATCGGTTCGCGCATCGGTGAAGGCTCCCCGAACGTGCCCGAACATCTCACTCTCGAAGAGCGTGGGCGAGATCCCTCCCAGGTTCACTTTGACGAATGGGCCTGTTCGTCGCCGGCTGTTGCGGTGAATCGCCTCGGCGATCAGCTCCTTGCCTGTTCCGCTCTCACCGGTGATGAGGACCGAAGCATCGGTGGGGGCCACCCGTCCCACGAGCTCGAGGATCTTCAGAAGGGCGGGATCCTCACCGACGATGTTCGAGAAGTCCCACCGTTCGTCGATGATCTCTCTCGACAGAGGATTGCCGGCCTCATCTTGGGGTCCGCTCAGATCGAGCGTCGTTGCCACCGAGCGAAGAAGCTGCTCGTTCTGCCAGGGCTTCGTCACGAAGTCGGCTGCACCCTTCTTCATCCCGGCAACGGCGAGATCGATCGATCCCCAGGCAGTGAGAAGAATCACGGGAAGATCCGGAAATGAAACGTGGATCTGATCGAGGAGCTGAAGCCCCTCGTCTCCCGTGGTCCGCCGGGTGTAATTCATATCCTGAATGACGAGGTCGACGACGCCGCCATCGAGAGATTGAAGTGCGCTCGCCGGGTTTTGAGCAGTCCGGACCTGGTAACCATGATCCTCGAGCAGCATCCGCAGCGACTCGACGACGGACGCGTCGTCGTCTGCTACCAGGATCGTCGTGCCGCTTTTCGTCATCGTTTCACTCTAATCGTAATGCAGGGCCTCGGCGGGCCGGATTCGCGATGCGAGAACGCTCGGATAGATTGCGCAGAGTGCGGCGATCACATAAATGGCAGCCGCCGAGGTGAGGGCTCCGAGCGGGATCGCCGCCGGGCCGAGAAACGCCAGCTCGCGCGATCCGAGCAGCGGAAGCTGCGCGACCACGAGCACACCCAGCAGGATTCCGATCGTGACGAGGACCACCATCTCCAGCACGAGCTGGGTGTGGATGCTTCCTGCGCTGGCCCCGACGGCGCGCCGCAATCCGATCTCCGATGTTCGGCGGGTGACGCTCTGCCACAGGATTCCGGTCAGGCCGAGTCCCACCATCAGAACCAGAAACCCTGCGATCACCAGAGCCACGAGCAGGGGAGCGAGCTGAAGACGGAGCGATGCGTCCCGCGCTCGCTCCAGCGGTTGAATCGTGAACGACCATTCCGGCGCGAGTGTCGCGAGCCGCCGGGACAGTTCCGGTTCGAAGTTCCTGGTTCCCGGCGCCATCCGAAGCACGAGATTGCGCGGCGGACGGCTCTCGATGTCGCCGACCCTCACACGGAGCAGCATGTAGTTTCGCGGCCCCTCGAGCTCTCCATCTTTCCGGAAATCCGAGACGACGCCCACCACGCGGATATCTTCCGGCTCAGGCGCGCCTGGAGGCCTCATCGGGTCGAAGCGCTTTCCGATCGGGCTCTCGCTCCCGAATGCTGCCGTCGCCATGTCGCGGTCGATGACGACCGGCGTCCATGCGAGTGCATCATCCGTGGCATTGAACGCCCTTCCCTCGACGAGATCGAGCTGCAGAACCTCGAAGACGTCATCCGTGACTTCATTGCTGTGGAACGCCGGCTGCCCAGGCGCACTCCAGCTCGACGATCCCTCTGTATACGGCGGATACTGAATTCCTGCGACACTTTCGACTTCCGTCATCCTCTTCACTTCTACGAGAAGTTGTTCGAAGCGGTTTACGGTTTCCTCCGACCAGGTATCGTCCGAAGCCTGTCCGACATCGATGGAGACACGCCAGACGTCTTTCCACTCGTAGCCCAGCGGGCGGCGGTAACTCTGGGCGAAATAAATCGCGAAGGTCAGGGTCACAGCCAGCACCAGGAACGCGGCGAAGATCTCGAAAATGATCAGGGCATTCGTGCGCTTGCGGTTCCAGACCATTCGGATGAGGTGGCGGATCATCGCGAGTCTCCTTTGAGAGCTTCGATCGGATGGAGCCGGGACATTCGCCACGCCGGGTAAATGCCGGACACAACGGCGAAGACGAGCGTCAGAAGCAGACCCCATCCGAAGATTCTGAAATTCAGTGCGAACGCGGCCGAAGGGATGAATTCCGAGCGGTTGAGCGCGGAAAGCACGAGCCCGGAAAAGAGAAGTCCTGCGGCCCCGCCAACCAGAGTGAGGACGACGTTCTCCACCAGAAACTGGCCGATGAGCGTCGGGGACGTTGCCCCGAATGCCTTGCGGACACCGATCTCCGAGAGCCGTTCCATGATGCGGCTCAGGTTGAGATTGATCAGGTTGATGGCCGGCAGCGCCATGAACATCAGGGCGAGAACCGCGATGACCATACGAAGTCTCGAGGTGTCGCCGATCTCAAACAGGTCGAGGGCGACGAACTCGAACAGAGTACGGAGCTCCGCCCGCACGGTCTTGAACTGTTTGTCGGGAATCTCGAGCTGCGCGACGTGGCCGGCGAACTCGCGCCTGAGTCGCGGAAAGTCCGAACGGTCGTGCGCGAGCACGATGCCGAACAGCGAACCACTCAGCCCCTGCCTCCACTGCTCTCCGCGGTTGGTCGTGAGCGGTACCCAGACATCGGAGTACGGCAGCGCGCGCAGGAATGGCACGTCGCGCACGACACCGACGACTCGGAATTGCTGGTTGTCGACATCGATCGACTGACCCAGTGCAGACCGGTCTCCGAACATCTCGACAGCAGTCGACTGATTGATGACTGCGACAGGGCGCGCCTGCTCGTAGTCGGAAGTGGAGAAGGGCCCACCCTCGAGGAAGTCGAACGTCATGATTCGCCAGAAACCGTCGTCGGTTTTCTTGATGAAGAGCTCGAGTTTGCGTCCGTCCTCCTGGTAGGAAGCGACCTTGCTCTGCGCCTGAATGATCGCGGTCTGCTCGACATTCTCGAGCGGGCGCAACGCGCGTTCGAGAAGCGTGTGGCCCGCGAAACCGGTTCGCTTCGATTCATCGCCCTGTTGAATGACCGCGTAGACGCCGAGAGTCCGGTCCAGGTTCGATTCGGGATAGTGAGGCGCGAAAATGTGGTCGAGCAGGGCGGTCACCACGAGCAGGACGACGATCGTGAATGTGATTCCGAACAGGCTGACGAACGTGAAGAACTTCCTTCGCAGCAGGACCTTCCAGGCGACCAGCAGATAGTTTCGGATCATCGTCTCACCTCAGTTGACCTGGCGTCCGTCGAACAGCCGCACGATTCGATGCGTCTGCGCAGCCATCCGCTGATCATGCGTCACCATCACGACGGTCGTTCCTTCCTCGTTCAGCTCGCGGAGAATCGACATGATCTCGTCTCCCATGTTGCTGTCGAGGTTTCCCGTGGGCTCGTCGGCGAGAAGAATGTCAGGCCGCCCGACGATCGCCCGGGCGATTGCCACGCGCTGCTGCTGGCCGCCGGAGAGCTGCGAGGGGTAATGGTGCAGGCGCGATCCGAGGCCGACGCGCTCGAGCGCTGCCGTGGCCATTGATTTCCGTTCGCGAGTCGCGAGAGCCCGGTAAAGCAGCGGGATCTGCACGTTGTCGATCACGCTCAGGTCCGGGACCAGGTGGAAGCTTTGAAAGATGAAACCCAGTTTGCTGTTCCGGAGCCGCGCGAGCGAGCGGTCGCTGCCGTGGCCTACTTCCGTTCCATCCAGCAGGACCCGCCCCGCGGACGGAGCGTCGAGAAGACCGACGAGATTCAGCAGCGTGCTCTTCCCGCATCCCGACGGCCCCATGACCGAGACGAATTCGCCGCGCGCGATCGACATGTTGATCTGCGCGAGTGCGAGGGTCTCGACCCTGTCCGTGCGATAGACTTTCTCCACTTCCTGCAACTCGATCATTCCTTTTCTCCTTCGAGACGAATTTCCTGCGAGCCTCGGTGGCTCGTCATGTCGGATACGATCACCCGGTCGCCCTCACGAACGCCGGACAGAATCTCCACCGCGTCGTGGCCGGTGAGTCCCACCTCCACCGGGGTAAGGACCGCCCGGCCATTGCGAACGACGAAGACTTCCTGACGCCGCGCCTCTCCGATTCCCGGGCCTCGCTGCAACCGGAGGGCGTTCTCACGTGAAGCAAGCACGATGTGGAGATCGACGCGAAGGTTGTTTCGCAGTTCGAGCCCTGCGTCGTCCGGAGCTTCGACCTGGAAGCTCACGGCGCCGTTGCGAACTGTCGGATCGACCGATGCGATGACGCCCGTTGCCCTTCGATTCCCGCTCACGACGATCGTCTCCATGCCGGCCGCGATCCGGGCAGCGTGAATGTCGGAGATGGTGCCTTCGACGCGAAAGCGGCTGACGTCGGCAATCCGTGCCAGCACTTCGCCGCGGGCGACAGTCGCTCCTTCCTGAGGAACGATCCACGTCAGGACTCCACGGCGTGGCGCGCGCATTTCCGCGAGCTCGAGCTGTCGCGAGGACTGATCGCGTTCCTTGGTGAGGATCGCCAGCTCGAGGTCGATGCCGGCGAGTTTCGCCCGATCGGTCCGTGCGGAGCTCTCCGCCGCGAGCCGCAGCTGTCCCAGTTCGATCGCGGCCTTCTTCGCCTCGACTTCGGCTCGTCGCGCTTCTTCCTCTGCGATCAGACCTTCGTTCGCGAGGGTACGTTTCTGGTCTGCCTGATAACGGAGGATCTCCACATCGAGCTGCTTCTGTTCGATCCTGCTCCGGCTTGCCAGCTGCGACTGCGCGATCTCGGCTTCGAGCTGCAGGCGTCCGTTTCGCTTCTGCGCGATCCTCTCTTCGATTCGCTCGTGTCCGAGACGTGACTCCGAGGCGTCGAGCTCGACGAGGACTGCCCCTTCGTCGAGAGTTTCGCCGGTTGTACGGAGGACCCGCTGTACGCGCGCCTCGACCGGGCTCGAAAGAACGAGCTCGAAGGCCGGCACGACGCGGCCGGAAGCTTCGAGGGTCTCCCGGATCGAACCCCGCTCGACTGTGGCGATCGTGAGATCGGACGGATCGATCGAGGGAGCCAACAGTGCGATCGCACCCGAAACGGCGATGAAGATGACTGCAATGGCGGCGACCCATGGGAGTCCGCGGCGGAGGAGCCGGTTGCGGCGTTCGGTCGAGGTCAGCGGGCGATCCATGAGCAGCCCTCTTCGCAAACGATGAGCCACGGGTCAAGTGATTTGAGTGCAATGAGTTGATCCGAAATGGAGGTGTCTGGAATCCGTCCGGTTCCGTACGCTCCGTCCGATTCCGGACAGTAAAGACTCCGCCGGCGCGTTTCCGATAGCGAGAGGATTCAGTCGAGGTTGCGCGCGGGACAGGGTGTCGATCGCGATCAGCTCGAGCGCCTGTTTTCGGTGGCGAATGCCGCGAACTCCGTAACGAGTTTCTCCAGGCGGACCAGAGTGTCTTCGTCCGTGAGCCCCTTTTTGTCAAACTTCTCGCCCGCGGAAGGGACCTGAAGGGAGCGTCCGAACCATGCGCGCGTTCCGAGGGTTCTGAGGATCGGGAGCCAGGCAGCCTGGGACAACGCAGTACCGCCGCGCCCCGGCGTCGCGCCGATGAGCGCCACCGGAAGCGCGCCGAACACGCGGGGGATGTCGCGCGGCGGGCGGCTGAGCCAGTCGATTGCGTTCTT
>JBGTDX010000094.1:0-3590 GCA_041748075.1 Thermoanaerobaculia bacterium | reverse complement strand
TCAGGTGGCCCGCAAGCACGGCACGGAGCGTCCCTTCAGCCATTCCTCCAACAACAGCAAGGCCGAAGGCACGTTCACCTGCGTGTGCTGCGGGGCTCCGCTGTTTGATTCCAGCGATAAGTTCGACTCCGGCACGGGATGGCCGAGTTTCACGCGTCCGCTCGAGCCCGGCAACATCGTGGAGAAGACCGACCGCAAGCTCTTCATCAAGCGGACCGAGGTTCGCTCGAAGCATGCGGACTCCCACCTTGGTCATGTGTTCTCCGACGGGCCGGCACCGACGGGCCTGCGCTATTGCATGAACTCGGCTGCCATGCGGTTCATCCCTGTCGAGAACCTCGAGCAGGAAGGCTACGGCCAGTATCTGCCCTTGTTCGGCAAGGCGGCTCTAGCCGGCGGTTCCGCCGATGCGGCCACCCGGCCGGGAACGACCGAGGTCGCAACTCTCGCGGGAGGATGCTTCTGGGGAGTTGAGGAGTTGATTCGTGAGCTTCCGGGAGTCCTCGATACGGAGGTCGGGTATACGGGCGGAACGGTCGACAATCCTGACTACAACGTCGTCAAGACGGGCCGCACCGGACATGCGGAATCGATCCGGATCGAATACGACCCGGCGAAGATCAGCTACGAAGAGATTCTTCAGTTCTTCTTCCGCCTCCATGATCCGACGACATTGAACCGCCAGGGAAACGACATTGGAACGCAGTATCGATCTGCAATTTTCGTCCAGGACGACGGGCAGCGACAGGTCGCCGAGAGGGTCAGGCAGGAAGTGGACGCTTCGGGAAAGTGGAAAAAGCCGATCGTCACGGAAATTGTCCCGGCTACGGCGTTCCATTCCGCCGAGGACTACCACCAGGACTACCTGCAGAAGAACCCTGGTGGATATACCTGTCACTGGGTTCGGGACTGATCGCTGATCAGCGCGTGTTAAAAATCAAGCGATGTGGCGGCCACTCCAGATTCAAAGCTGCTCGTTGACCAGAAAGAACATCTGATCTTTCATCTTGTGGAGAACTCCCCGCGAGTTCCACTTCTCGACTGTGAGCTCGGTGCAGTGCTCCAGATCCTTCTGAAAGATTTTCTCCAGTTTGTCCGCGAGCGTTTCGCTCCAGATACCGAGCGTGATCTCGTCGTTGATCTCGAACGAGCGGTCGTCGAAGTTCGTGGAGCCGACGGCGGCCCATACGCCGTCGACGCACATGACTTTCTGGTGCAGCAGGGTCTTGTCGTACTCATGAATCCGGATGCCGTGCTTCATCAGCGCTCCGAAACGGTGATGACTCGCATGTTGCACCAGAGCGTTATCGGTTGCGCCGACGGACGGGATCATGACCTGCACATCGACTCCCCGCTCGACCGCGCGTCGTAAACTGTCGATTGCCGAAGGGTCTGGAAGAAAGTAGGGATTCTGAATGCGGATCCTCTTCCGCGCGCATTCGATGACGACGTGGTGAAGGAGCTTGACGGATGAGGTGACACCGGAGGGATTGACGCGCGCCACGTGAACGTCGCAGTCTCCGGCCGGTTCGAGACGTGGAAAGAACGCGTCGCCGAAGAACAGCGTATCCGTCGCCTCGATCCAGTTTTCGCTGAACGCAGCCTGAATATCGTTGACGACCGGCCCCCTCACGCGAACAGAGATGTCGCGGAAATGCTCCCGGTCCTCCGCATCACCGAGCCAGGTATCGACGATGCAATGGCCTCCAACGTAGCCGATGCACCCGTCGATGACGGCGATCTTGCGGTGATCGCGGGAGTTCATCCGTCCCAGATTTTTCAGACTGAGCTGGCGGAACCGCTGAACGCTGGCTCCCGCGCTGGTGAGGCGCTCATCCTGCTCCGTGCTGATCTTTCCGCCCGTCCAGTCGAGGAGCACCTTCACGTCGACGCCCCGCTTCGCTGCGTCCACCAGATGCTTCGTCAGACGATCGGAAAGCTCTCCGGGCTTCCAGAGATAACTCTCGAAATGGACCGACCGGGCAGCATCGTCGATGTCGGCAAACAGCCTGGGAAAGAATCCGTCGCCGTTTTCCAGGAGTCGGACCTCGTTGCCGCTCGCGCATCCACTGTGGGTCAGGCCTGTGATCGACTGACGCGCGAGCTCGAATCTCTCCGGCGGATTTTCGATCCTGAAATCGGGGTCAGTCCTGTGCCGGATCGACCAGATGATGACGAGCAGAACGGCGACTGCGAGTACAACTCCAGCGACAACCAGAAGCGGGATGGGTATTCTTTGAAGGAGGTCAGGCAATGTCAGCAGTCATTAGTGAGTAATCGGTAATCAGTAGTCCGTGAGCATTGCACAAGTCGGCGAAATTTCGAAGCCGGACTCTCGTTCGTCAATTCGTCACAGCCAGGTCTCCACTGGGCCTGCCACGAAGAACAGCCCGCCCTTCGCGGGCTGACGAGTGATCTCGCTCCAGAAACGTACATACGCACGAACCTGTGGCGCGTAGTATTCGACGAGCGACTCCAACCGCCCCGCGCCCTCGATCGAGTCGGTCTTGTAGTCGACGATATGCCAGATGCCATCTTCGAGAAACACGAGATCGATCGCCCCATGCAGCAGCGTGTTGCCATCGTCTGACAGGCCGAGCTCCTTCGCGGAGGTCATGATGGCGAAGGGAACTTCGACCATACGCTGTTCGGAACGAAGAACTCGTTTCCACAGCTCTGACTGTTGGAGCGCCTCGATCGTCATCATCACGTCGTCGATCTCCGCAGGTTCGCGTTCCTCATCCTTGAGAAGATTCTCCGCGAACGAGCGCAGATCCAGAGAGTGATCCTTCAGCATCGCTTCGAGGAGACGATGAAGAACCCGGCCCCAGGACATACCGCGCCCGAGACCTTCTTCAACCTTCACGAGCTGGGTGTGATCGGCGTGCGCGATCTTCGTGACGGGGACAACCGAATACGTCGCCGCCGCGGCGCGATCGAAATCCGCGGCAATGGTTTCTCGTGCCCTCTCGAACGCGCCGGGTGCGCCGCCTGGCTGATTCCCACTCGCGCCAGAACCAGCGACATCCACCGGATCATCGGGCATCGAGAACCGCTCAGAAATGCTGGACACAAGCCTTGACCAGACACCTTTCGGTCCTCTGGGCGACGCCTGTGAGCCGACGACGAGCATGGTCTTCGCGCGTGTGGCGGCGACGTAAAGATGCCGTACACGTTCAGCAAGCTCGAACTGAGTTTCGCCGGCAGCCATGCCGTCCCACCCGGGCGGTTGCGCGATGATCTTGTCGGACTGACCGAACTTTCTGGACAGTGTGAAGTATCCCTTCGACGGGTCAGAAGACCGGTCGATAAAGAGCCTGGGATCGGGACGCCGCGGCGAAGATGGATCGACGAGGAAAACAACTGCCGCCTCGAGGCCTTTCACCTGATGCAGGTTCATCAACCGCACCGCGTTCTCCCGGCTAGGATCGATGTCCATCTCGGCGATATCGGAATCGTCATTCTGGGTCGATGCGAGCAGAGCCACGACTGCCGCCAGCGAGGCTCCTTCTGCGGACGCTGTCCTGGAGATGCTCAGTGCCTTCACGAGGTTTCCGCTCCTGGTGCCGCCGCGCGCACCGGCGGCAGCG
>JBGTDX010000093.1:0-9304 GCA_041748075.1 Thermoanaerobaculia bacterium | reverse complement strand
CGCGGTCCCGACCGGTATCGTGTTCGGCAACCTGCCGCAGTACACCACGGCGACGACCAACAAGCCTTATCCCGCTTTCCGCGATGTGCGGTTCAACGTTTCGGACGCAGAGGGTGAATACACCTCTGCCACTCTGAGTGTGCGAAAGATCGCGCTCAACAGCCGCCTCAGCTGGCTCGCTCACTACACGTGGTCCGAGACCATCGATCAGGACACCAACTCCCGCTCCTCTTCGACCTCCTTCTCATACGATCCGTACAACCCCAAGCTGAGCGAAGGGCCGGCAGATACCGACATCACGCACCGCGTCGTGGCCAGTGGTACGTACGAGCTTCCGTACGGCTTCATGGTCGCCGGTATATACAACTGGAGAACAGGACAGCCGTACACCCGGAACATTTTCTACAGCGGCGGCCCGGGAAGCCTTACCGGTCTCTCACGCATCGGTGTGAACGTGCCGGTGTTCGTCGACAGCAACGGCAACATCATCGACCTGGTCCCCGCAAGTGGATCAACTCCCGCGGAATTCGCCGAGTACATCAATTCGCGTGGCGGTCGAATCCTCGGACGCAACACCGAGAATCAGCCGGACTTCAGCAATCTCGATCTCCGCCTCTCCAAGAGCTTCGGCCTTCCGGCAGGTCTGAAGATCGAGCTGATCGGCGAGGTGTTCAACGTTTTCAACACGGCGAACAAGTTCATCACGGGGTCCAACCAGAGCGAGTTCCGGATCACTCAGACCGGATCCGGAAGCAACCTGCGGTACACAATCACTCGGAACAACAACTACGGAGTCGCAACGGGGCTCGACTTCAACAGCCCGGCGCGTCAGTACCAGGCAGCCGCGAAGCTCCGCTTCTAAGCAGCCACACAGCAGCATGGAAAAGGGCCACCGCGAGGTGGCCCTTTTTTTTAGTTCTGAGTTCTGAACGCGCTGGGCCCTCACCCCGCCTCGCTTTGCTCGGCACCCCTCTCCCTCGGGAGAGGGGTGCCGAGCGTCAGCGAGGCGGGTGAGGGCTCAGTGGAATCAGGCCACGATCGCCCCGACGACATCGTATGGATGTGCGTCGTGGAGCGTGACACGGGCGAAGGAGGGAAACCCACTCAGCAACTCGTGACCGTCATTGATCAGCAGCCTTCCATCGATCTCCGGAGCCTGCGAGATCAACCTTCCCTCGAGCAGATGCTCGGTCTCGGAACAGACGCCCGTGATGATCGCGTCGTAAGTCTGGCCGACTCGAGCCTCGTTGCGCTCGCGCGAGATCGCCTGCTGGAGCTCCATGAGCTTTTTGCGTCGCCGTTCGGCCGTTTTGCGCGTCGGTAGATCGGCCATGCGCGCGGACGGTGTTCCATCCTCCGGCGAGTAACAGAACGCGCCCATCTGATCGAACTTCGCCCAGTCGACGAATTCATACAGCTCGCCGAACTCCTTCGGTCCTTCGCCCGGATGGCCGGTGATGAACGTCGTTCTCAGCGAAAGATCGGGAACCAGGTCGCGCATCTTCGCGATCATGTCGCGATATTCGCTTGATGATCCGGGACGCCGCATGAGCCCCAGCACCTTCGCGTTCACATGCTGGAGCGGAATGTCGCAGTACGAGACAAACCGCTTCTCGCGACCCATCAGTTCGAACAGCGACCAGTCGAGGCTGCCGGGATAGGCATAGAGAAATCGAATCCACTGGAAACCCGTCTCGTCGAGAAGCCGGCGGACGAGTTGAGTCAGCCCACCGGACATTCCGAGATCCTCACCGTACCGCGTCGTATCCTGCGCGACGAGACACAGCTCCCGCACGCCCTGGCTCTCGAGCGCTGTGGCTTCCCTCACGAGCGAGTCGACCGAGCGGCTCCGGAACTTGCCTCTCATCTGAGGAATCGCGCAGAACGTGCAGGCATTCGAGCATCCCTCGGAGACCTTCAGGTACGCGTGCGACGTCCCCTCAGCGAGAACGCGGGGAAGGTCTTCGTACAGCCGCACCGACATCTTCCGTTTCGCCGGTGCGGATTCGTCCATCGGCGCTCCCGTAACCGCGGAGGTGATCGCGTCGAGATGGTCGAGTCCCACGAAAGCATCGATCTCCGGAATGGCCTGCTGCAGGTCGCCGCGGTATTTTTGCACCATGCATCCCGCGACGACGAGCCGCTTGACACCCCTGCCCTTGCGCCCGGAGATCTCGAGGATCGTGTCAATCGACTCCTGCTTCGCCGCATCAATGAATCCGCACGTGTTCACGATCACGACGTCGGCATCATCGAGGTCGTTCGTGATCGTCACCTCGGACTCCTGCCGGAGCTGGCCCAGCATGATCTCGGCGTCGACGAGATTCTTCGGGCAGCCAAGGGAGATCATCCCGACACGGGTGACGGGCTGCTGAGGATCGATAACCGCTTCAGTTTTCTGATTCATAGGAACGATGTGAGAACCGGCCGCCGGGAGCGTCTGTTCCCGCGAGCCTCTCCCCTCTCCCCGCCCGGAGACTGCGTCCCTTGAGGAATCTGAATTCGGGGAGAGGGGAACTCACAACTCACAACTCAGAACTCAGAACTCAAATGACGGCCGACAACTCTCCCCTCGCGTACCCGGCCGACGCCAGGTCGAGCAGCCGCTGAACGTCATCGATCGACGTGATGTCCTGGAGTCCCTGCCGGAGGTCCTTCCCATGAGGAATGCCCCGTGAGAACCACCCGATGACCGTCCTGGCCTTGTGAAGCTTCCATTTGTCGATCTGCGGCGCCGCTTCGATCTTGGAAAGGTACCTGCGCATCGCTTCGATCCGCCGCTCGGCCTCATCCGGGACCGTCCTGCCTGCAATGTAGGCATTGATGTCCCGGAAGATGAAGGGATTGTGCAGAGCGGCGCGACCGATCATCACGCCGTCACACTGCGTCTGTTGAAACATCCGGACTGCGTCCTCCGGCGTTTTCACGTCGCCATTCCCGAACAGTGGAATCCCCAGTTCCGACTTCACGTGCGCGATGTACGCCCAGTCGCTCGCGCCGGTGTAGGCCTCATTGCGAGTCCGGCCGTGGATGGCAATCGAAGCCACGCCGATCGACTCGAAACGCTGGAGCAGCGGCAGCACGTCGTCGCTCTCCCACCCCTTCCGTACTTTGACAGTCACCGGGATCTTCACCCGCTTTACGATCTTCTCGACCGTGCGGGCGGCTTTGTCGAAGTCCTTGAGCATCGCCGAGCCCGCGCCCGAGTTCACGATCTTCTTCACGGGGCAGCCCATATTGATGTCGACGATGTCGACGCCCTTCGCTTCCACGATAGCCGCCGCGTCGTCCATGCGGTCCGGGTCGCCGCCGTAGATCTGAATCGCCACGGGGCGCTCGCTCTCATGAAATGCGAGCATCTCATGGCTGCGTTTATTCTTTCGGGTAAGCCCCTCCGAGGAGACGAACTCCGAGACGACGAGCCCTACACCCCCCAGCTCCTTGATGAGCGAACGGTAGTAGGTATCCGTCACCTCGGCCATCGGGGCCAGGGCCAGGGGCGGGTCAATCGTCACCCTGCCGATCGAGAACGAATTAAATTTGGGCGTATCCACTGTTAACTAAGCGTGAACACCTCGCACGCCGGTCCTGTTCCGGCATGATGAGAGAAACATTTGACGCGTTCAGTCGTCCGATTAAATCGAAGGGCTCTGCTCGGCAGCTTCACTGGCACCCGGAATGCAGCCCTGGTCGCACACCCTTTCAAGAGGAGCTAAGCAACCTATGACCCACGGAATGAAGCGTAATCTTTCCATCTTCGCGATCATCATCGCATCGGTCGCGTTCGGCATCATCCTGACCGCAGATCTCGGCTGGATGAAGAGCTCGCGGGCCCAGGAGCCAATCCAGACCACACAGGGAGCCGTGCCCTCCGTGACGATTCCGTCGTTTGCGACAGTCGCTGAGCGCGTCATGCCCGCTGTCGTCTCGATCACCACCACCGAGGTGTTCAACCGCAGCGAACGGCGCGGCGGCGGCGTGGATCCGTTCGAGTTCTTTTTCCCCAACCCACGCAGAGACCCGCAGAGAAACCCTGAGGACGACCAGGGACTCCAGCGAAGCGGCGGCTCCGGCTTCATCATCTCGCCCGACGGCTACGTGGTGACCAACAATCACGTGATCGAGGGCGCCACCCGCGTTCAGGTTCAGTATGGCGACGAAGGACGGAGCGTCACGGCAAAGGTCGTGGGAACTGATCCCGCCACCGACCTCGCACTGCTCAAGATCGACGTCGACGGCCCACTGCCAACGGTTCCGCTGGGCGACTCGTCCGCAATCCGTGTGGGCGACTGGGCCCTCGCGATCGGCAATCCGCTCCAGTTCGAGAACACGCTGACGGTCGGTGTGATCTCCGCGAAAAACCGCAGCCTTGGCATCAGCGCTACGACGCAGTCGTTCGAGAATTTCATCCAGACGGACGCCGCCATCAACTACGGTAACTCCGGTGGTCCCCTGCTCAACATCAACGGCGAAGCCGTCGGGATCAACACGGCAATTCGCGCCAACTCCCAGAATCTCGGATTCGCCACTCCCGTGAATGTTCTCAAGCGCATCCTTCCGCAGCTTCGTGAGAAAGGTTCGGTGACGCGCAGCTTCATCGGCATCAACGTCCGGGACGTCGACCAGGACCGCGCCGAGGCCTTCAATCTGCCCTCGATCAGCGGTGCGTTCGTGGAGGCCGTCAGCTCGGGAGCGCCGGCAGAGAAGGCCGGGGTTCTGCACGGCGACGTGGTCGTCAAAGTTGACGACGTAGACGTTCGCCGTACGCGGGATCTGATCGACTATGTTTCGGACCAGCCGCCGGGTACACGCGTCCAGCTCGAGGTCATTCGCGACGGCAAGCGGCGAAGCCTCAATGCAGTCACAGCCGAGCGACCGCCTGACGGAGCCGAGGTGACTCCTTCCAGGACTGCACCTGACGCCCCGGCTCAGGACAAGCTCGGTATCTCCATCCAGGAGCTCACGCCGGCGCTCGCACGTCAGCACCGGATCGATGAAAATGCACGCGGCGTCGTGGTGACCAACGTGAAGGAAGTTTCACCGGCCGGTGAGTCGAATCTTGCCGCCGGGGACCTGATCACCCAGGTCGATGGTCAGGCAGTCACGACGGTCGCCAGATTCCGCGAGATCGTCGACCGGCAGACCTCAGGTCAGCTCCTCCGCATCTACGTCACCCGGTACGGTCGCGCGGGACCGAGCCAGTCGTTCTTCGCGATCATCCGCGTACCCTGACGCGATTCTGCTGCAGTCCTGCCTCACGGCCTCCCTCACGGGAGGCCGTTTCTGGCTGAACATCCAATGCAATGTTCGGCCACCTCATTTTCCTCACACACGCTAGCCCGCATTTCTCACACCGTTTCGTCGCGAGAAGACGGAGAGCGGCCTGGATGCGAGGCGCGCGGCGAATTTCGCGACGAAGCATAGTCGACACTCTGTTGAGGAGCGAAACCGCCGCGCAACGAAGCAGACAGGTCGCTATCCGTCTCCGCAGCAGAAACGGTGTGAGAAATGTGGGCTAGAATCGCGAGACATGCCGGACGACGTGAAGTACATGGAGCGCGCGCTCGAGCTTGCGGAGCAGGGACGCTTTTCGGTCAGTCCGAACCCCATGGTCGGCTGCGTGGTCGTGACGGATGACCGGATCATCGGCGAGGGGTATCATCAACAGGCCGGTAGGGCCCATGCGGAAATCGAAGCGCTGCGGAGTGCTTCGGAATCCACCGAAGGAGCTTCCGTATACGTCACGCTCGAACCGTGCACGCACACCGGGCGGACCCCTCCATGCGTCGACGCACTGATCGAGGCGAAGGTCCGCCGGGTGGTGGTCGCGACCCGGGACCCTCATTTCGTCGCGGCAGGAGGGATCGAGCGGCTGCGCACTGCGGGAGTCGACGTCGTTTCCGAGATCTGCGGCGAAAAAGCCCGACGTCAGAATGAAAAGTTTCTTCACTCGGTAACGCACAGAAAACCATTCGTGCTGGTCAAAGCGGGAATGACTCTCGACGGGAAGCTCGCCACCATTACCAGGCAGAGCCAGTGGATCACCTCCGAGACGTCGCGCCACCGCAGTCTGATGCTCCGGGAGGAGTTTGATGCGATTCTCGCGGGAAGTGGCACTGTGGCGGCCGATGATCCAGGCCTCACACGCCGTGCGGCAGAGAATTCCACGCCGTGGACCCGCGTGGTGATCGACGGCGACGGCAGCACACCTCCCGGCGCGCGTCTGCTGACTGACGGATCTCCAACGCTTCTCTACACCGCGGAACCAGATCGCTGCGATGCATCGGCCTCGGCGACGGTCATCGGGATGACCGCGCAGGACGGACGGCTCGATCTCGAAGCGATTCTCGCGGATCTTCACGGAAGAGGAATCCAATCGATCATCGTCGAGGGAGGTTCCGAAGTTCACTCGGACTTCATCCGAAGAAAGCTGTGGCAGAAGATGATTCTCTTCGTTGCCCCGATGATCGTAGGCGGCTCCACCGCACCGGCAATCTTCGGTGGGCAAGGCGTCAGCAGCCTTGCCGATGCCTACCGTCTCCGCTTCGACAGGGTCGAACGCGTCGGCGAAGATCTGATGATCGTCGGCTATCCCGCCTGACTCGCGCCGTTTATTCTTCGCCCCAGCCGGCATCGCGGCGCAGGCGCCACTCCGCATTCACCTCATCGAGAAGCGTGGGCGGCTGGCCATTCAACCAGGCTTCGAGCGCCTCCGCGGCCAGCGGATCCAGACCTTCGATGATCGAAAGAGGCGCAGAGCCTGCGATGATGGAGATTGGCTTGCTGAGGCCCGCGATCGCGGCGGCGGACCGCAGGAGCGTCCATCCGAGCTCCGGATCCGCCTTCATTCTCGCAAGCCGGGAACCGGCGGAAGTGAGCAGGATTGCGGCGGCCCAGTTCGATCTTTCCTGTGCTCCGGGAAGCGGCACCAGATCATCGAGTCCTCGCTCGTGAGCAAGTGCGGCGACGTGACGCTCGGTCGCAAGAGCCAGCGGCTCGGGATCGGCATGGAAGAGAACGTCGTACATCTCGTCGTCCATCTCCTCATCGATCTCACGCGCGATCGCGCTCTTGGCTGTCTGGCTCACATCGATGGAAGACGCCGCGAGAAACGTTCCTCCGTGCTTTGCCATCACGTCCGCCAGTCGCTCGAGCTTGACCAGATCCGTCGTCACCGGATAGATCACCGGGATCCACACGCCCCATCGGGACAACCCGGCCGCCGACGCCTCCTGAAACATCTCTTCGAGAGCTCCGAGATGGAACGGCCATGTGGAGATCACAAGGACGAAGCGATCATCGGTGATGGCAGGTACGGCTCCCTCCGTGGAAACAACCTGAGTCACAGAGCCGCCCTGCTCGAGTTGATGTCGCGCGGCAGCCTCTCCCTTCCGAAAAACCGACTCCGCCAGCCCTGTGGACTCAATCGCAATGGGAACCCGGAAGGGTGACTGAATCTGCTCGCGCGAGAGCAGATCGACGACGTCATCCGCAACCTCGATGTCGGACCTCTCGACGGACGAGGCGCGGAGCTGCGCGACATCGATGAAAACGGGCGCGTCCGAAGGACCTCCATACGGGTGCACGAGAACAGCCGGCCACAGCGGGGCTTCAGGCCGCGTGAACTTCCGCACCCTGAGCTTTTTCACATTCCGGTACGTGAGCATCGCCGGAGGATACAGGAGAGGGGGAGTCGTCCGTAGCGCGCGGCGCGAGACGGCGGAAATCGCGGAGCGCGCGAGTTTCGTCCTGAGCCTGGAATGACGAGCCCCTCGGCGAGGGATGAACCCGCGTGTCACTACTGGCTGCTGACTACTCCCTCTATAATCCCGTTCATGTTCACGGGCCTCATCCAGCAGCTGGGCGAAGTCCTCGCCGTGACTCCCCTCCCCTTCGGCGCACGGCTCCGCTGCACGCTTCCGGGATTCGAGGACCTTTCCCGAGGCGAGAGCATCGCGATCAACGGCGTCTGCCTGACGTTTCTGCCGTCGGATGGCGGCAGCCATTACGCCGACCTCTCGGCGGAGACGCTCGACAGAACCGCACTCGCTGCACTCGAGCCGGGTGACCTGGTCAATCTCGAGCGCGCCTTACGTCTATCGGACCGTCTCGGTGGCCATCTCGTGCAGGGACATGTCGACACGACGGGAACGCTGAGAGAAATCTCCCGGCAGGACGGCTTTGCGAACTTTCGCTGGGAGTATCCACCCGAGTTCTCGAGACTCGTGATCCCGAAGGGGAGCATCGCGGTGGATGGCGTGTCGCTGACTGTCGTCGATCCGGATGGCGGGAGTTTCGGGGCGGCCATCATTCCGGAAACGCTCGAAAGGACCAATCTGGGACGCGCGAGAGCCGGTCAGCGGGTCAATCTCGAGTTCGACATGATGGGAAAGTACGCGCTGGGCCGGAGCTGGAATCGCGAAGTCTGAAGAAGATCAGCCGCCCTTCGCGGGTCTGGGCCGGGCCCGCTCGAACCGCACCTTCTCGAATCCCACCGCGTTGAGAAACTCCGCAAGCTTCTCCTCGGCGTTGTCCGATGCCATGGTGAGAATCCCCTTGTTGACCGCTTCATCCCGAATCGCGTTCTCCGCGTGCGCGCGGACGCGCGACTCCATGTCGACATCGGCTTTGCGCAACAGTCCCGTATCGCGATGAAGCACCCGCGACTGCTGGTTGTCGACGCGGGTGACCAGAATCGTGGAGGCGGGCAGTTCCAGCGTGAGCACTCCGTCGCGATCGACGTGCACGTCCTCACGCCTGATCTGAGACAGATCAATTCCCGCGATCACGTCTCCAACCGCCATGAAAGTGATCTTGTCGCCCGCGACCCTGTCCGGAATCATCCCGTACGACTGATTCAGCGTCGAGACATGCATCACGCGCATGGAGGCGGTTTCGAGCCTGCTCAGTTTCCTGATCTGCGTGACCAGCACGGTCAGATCCTCGTTCGTCTCCCTTTTCTCGGCAACGAACTTCCCGATGGCGCGTGGCACCGACCGGATCACGACCCACGCCGCGATCGTGATCGAAAGAAGAACGAACAGGATGATGAAGCCTCGTATGTAGCGATCACGCATGACTCAACCGAACCGGGAGGAAAAGCCCGAAATTCTCACGCGGAAGATTGTCCTGTCATCCCGAGCTACCTAACGGCGGTGGGCGCCGGTGAAGGGGTGATGAACCACCGTGTCATGCTGAGCGAGGCCACGTCATCCTGAGCGAAGCGAAGGATCTCTGCTTGCGATGCTCGATCCTCTTCAGGAGATCCTTCGCTTCGCTCAGGATGACGTGTTTCTACATCCCT
>JBGTDX010000092.1:0-3085 GCA_041748075.1 Thermoanaerobaculia bacterium | reverse complement strand
GCATGGCTGCCGCGGTGGCGAGTCCGAGCTCGAGCTCCGGGGGCTCTTCCGGCGGAGGAGGCGGATCGTCAGGTGGTGGCGGAGGCGGCGGTTGGTGAGGCAGCCCGGTTCGTGTTCACTGGCGTGGTCCGGAACAATGTACGGGGGTTTGAAGCGGCAAGGGGCGCCGATTTTTCATTCGTCATCACTGCCAGCTCATCAGCGCGAGCAGATGTCCATCCGGATCACGGAAGAATGTGAGCCATAGTGTGAGGTCGGTCGCCCGGTGCACCTCGTGCGGTTCATCCAGAAAATCCACGCCCCTGGCGCGCAACGCTTCCCATCGCGCGCGGATGTCATCGACGGAAAAGTAGACCACTGCTCCTTCCGCAGAGAAGCGCACTTTCTCCTCGGGAAGGGCGAGCATCAGCATCGTTCCTTCCAGGTCGAAGAAGAGCATCGTGTCAGTCTGGATCACCTGTGTCAGGCCGAGCGTCGTCGCATAGAACTCGCGCGCTCTGGCGAGATCGGTCACCGTCATGGCCACCTGTCCGATCTTCGCCTTCCCCAGTGGCGCCGCGTTTCCCGGATCACCTTCAGCCAGCATCGCAAGCAGAATCATTTCAAGCATCATTCACCTCCGTGCGAACAGAATGAACCGGAGGCGATGGCGATGTTTATCGGATCTTGCGAACTGCAGCCCGGTAGCGTCCAGGTGTCGTTCCGGACGACTCGCGGAACCGGTGAACGAAGCTCGGAAGGCTTTCGAGACCGATGGCCACACAGATGTCCTGGAGCGATTGGTCGGTTTCCCGAAGAAGGCGCCGGGCCTGCTCGATGCGAAGCCGCGTGAGGTAATCGAGCGGAGTCGTGCCGAGAATCGTGCGGAAGTTCCTGTGGAAGTGGTAGGGTGCCATCCCGGCGTGCCTGGCGATATCTTCGAGAGAGATCCGCGTGTTCCAGGCCGACTCGATCCGGTCGCGGCCGAGGAGGACACGGCGAAGAATCTCCTCGCGCGTGGAGGGGCGGGTGGCCGGAACGCTCCCCACGAGACCTCTAGTCCGCGAGTCGCAGTCGAGGAGCGACTCTACGAGCTCGATGAGGCGGTCTGTTCCGTCGTCCGATCGCAACGCGCACTCTTCGATTCGTTCCAGCAACGCGCGGACCCGTTCCGTCGTTCGCTCGATCGTCTGGATGAACTGCGCGGCTCCGCTCGCGTCCGGTGCGTCCAGAAGACTTCGTTCCGAGGATCGCGCAACGCGTGCGATCTCCTCCGCGAAGCCCGCGCGGAAAAAAACGCAGAACGTTTCAACGGAGTCGATCGAGTCGATTTCAATGTCGTATGGCTCTCCTTCGTTGATGATCAGAAAGAGCCCGGGTCCGAGAACGCGTTCTGTGTTGCCGATGCGCCAGAGAGCGCTGCCGCGCCGGACAGTCTTGATCGAAAGCGGTCCGGCGAAGTGTCTGATGGCATAGTCCCGCCCGTGGCCGTGCAGGACGGCGTGTTCGGATCCCAGCACAGACGCGGGAGGATTCACGCGCATGGGTTCCATGGTAATGCCGGGGATGAAGAATTGAGAATTGAGAATTCAGAATTCAGAATTCAGAATTCAGAAAGAGGATGGGGGCGGCCATGCCTCTTTCTGAATTCTGAATTCTCAATTCCTGCTCTCAGCATCGCGGATGCATCGACATCCCCGACGGTATACTGCTGCCGGAGCTGATATGACATCCGGAACCATTCTTCTTGCAACGGACCTGAGCTGCCGCTGCGATCGCGCGTTGGATCGCGCGACCATGCTCGCACACGAGTGGCAGGCGAAGATGATCGTGCTGCATGTCCTTCAGCAGCCGGAGCCCGTTCTCGAGCTCTCGCCCGGGACCGAATCTCCGGATCCCCTCCAGGCCGCGAGGCGGCGAGTTCGGGAGGACACCGAATACGGCGAAGTCAGTGCGCTGCTACAGGAAATGGCGAATACGCGCGGAGTCGAGTTGGTCGTGCTGGGAACCGAAGGGCGCAGTGCCCCGGCGCAGATGCTGCTGGGCAGCGTCGCGCAGGACGTCCTGGACCGTCTGTCGGTGGATGTCCTCGTCGTGAGCCGCAGGCGGAACTGAAGCGCTGCATGGATGAGCTCGACCAGGTGCTCGCGTGGATCCGGCAGGCGAAACCGAAGCGGATCGCCATCCTTACGGGGGCCGGCGTTTCGGCTGAGAGCGGCATCCCGACTTTCCGCGGACCGGGAGGTCTTTGGGAAAGTCATAGACCGGAGGAACTTGCCACTTCCGAGGCGTTCGATCGCGATCCCGAGCTCGTCTGGAGATGGTACGAATGGCGGCGCGAACTGCTCGCGCGTGCGGAGCCGAACGCAGCGCATCGCGCCATTGCGGAGCTCGAGCAGAGGCTACCCGAAGGCTCGGTCATCACGATTACGCAGAACGTCGATGGGCTGCATCGCCGGGCGGGCTCACGCAACATCATTGAGCTCCACGGCAGCATCGTGAGGGTCCGGTGCGTCAGAGAAGGCGACGCCTTCGAGCGGGCAGAACCGTTCGGTTCGGTCCCGCCGCGCTGCTCCTGCGGTGCGCTTCTGCGACCCGATGTGGTCTGGTTCGGCGAGGCGCTTCCGGAGGGCGCGATCGAGCGGTCGAGCGAAGCGGTGTCGGCGGCCGATCTCGTTCTGGTTGCCGGGACGTCCGGTGTGGTCTATCCCGCGGCCGGCCTCGTGCACCTCGTACGACACGGCATCGCCGTCGAGATCAATCCCGACGAGACGCCGCTGAGCGAGACGTGCCGTTTCACGATTCGTTCGACCGCCGAGGCCGCAGTGCCGAAGATCGCTGCAGCGATCGGACAGGCGGAACCGTGAACGCGCTCGGGAGGCCATGCCGCGCGTCACCTGTCCTTGTGTCATCCTGAGCGAAGCGAAGGATCTCTTGCGACACTCGACCCCCGCGAGAAGATCCTTCGCTTCTAATGAACCTCTCCGAACCGGGAGGGATGTAGAAACACGTCATCCTGAGCGAAGCGAAGGATCTCCTGAAGAGGATCGAGCATCGCAAGCAGAGATCCTTCGCTTCGCTCAGGATGACGTGGCCTCGCTCAGCA
>JBGTDX010000091.1:0-5447 GCA_041748075.1 Thermoanaerobaculia bacterium | reverse complement strand
GCGCCCGCGCAGGCTCGACTCGGTGACGATCTTCATCACTTCCTCGGGTGTCATCGCCAAAGCCTGGCGCAGGGCCTGATAGCCGCCGGTGGCGGTGTAATCGTCGTATCCGTACATTTTGCGCTGGGCCGGATCGAGGGGGATGCGTTTGGTGAGAACCGGTTCGGGAAAAGCCATGATGCCTCGTAAACAGGGGTTGTCGCGTTCGTTCCCGGAATGATAGTCCGATGGCCGGGGGCTGCCAATAGGAGGAGGGCGGGGGAATGACGAATGACGAATGACGAATGACGAATGACGAATGACGAATGACGAGTGACGAATGACGAGTGACGCACCGGCTTTCGATTGCGGCCCAACCGGTCCCTATTCGTCATTCGTCATTCGTAACTCGTCATTCGAAATTTGATGTACCCTGTCGCCCCATGTGGCCCACGCTCTTCAAAATCGGCAACTTTGAGGTCACCACCTTCGGCCTGATGATGTTTCTCGGGTTCATCGTCGGTGGTTACGTCCTGACGCTGCAGTTCCGCAAATACCGCCTGCCCGAGGAAGTCGCCTCGTCAATCGTTCTTGCCAGCGCGATCGGCGGAATCCTGGGCGGGAAGATCTACTACGCAGCTCTTTACCAGGATTGGAGCGCTCTATACAGCCGCGGAGGACTCGTCTTTTACGGAGGCTTCTTCGGAGCCTGGCTCGCGTCCTCATGGGTGATTCGCCGCAGCAAAGTTCCCTACTTCACGGCCGCTGACGCAGGTGCACCGGCGATCGCAATCGGCTACTGCCTCGGGCGCATTGGCTGCTTCCTGGTCGGTGACGACTACGGTAGACCCACCGACGGGGCCCTGGGGATCGCGTTTCCGCAGGGCGTTCCGCCAACGACCGCAGGGGAGCTTCGCAACTTCGGAGTCGCCGTCGATCCGGCGATTCCGTACGATACAGTGCTTCGCGTCCATCCGACCCAGTTGTATGAGGCAGGCGCGGCGCTGCTGATCTTTCTGTTTCTCATGTGGTATTCGAAGCGTCCCCATCCGAGAGGACGGGTGTTCGCGCTGTTTCTGATCCTGGCGAGCATCGAGCGTTTCCTCGTCGAGATCCTGCGTGCGAAGGATGATCGCTTTCTCGGACCGTTCACGATTGCCCAGCTCATCGCGGTCGCTCTGATCACGGCGGGCGTCTATCTCTTTCTCACGAGAAAAACGGCACCCGTGGAGAGTGCAACGGCGGCGAAGACCTGACGGAAGTTTCCCTTAAGGATGGCATTCTGGTCCTTAGGCGCGCGCCGGGAGGATTGCGCTTCGGCGCCTTCGCATCCCATTCGGCTACACTTCCGGCATGAGCCACTTCCGATTCATCACCGCCGGAGAGTCTCACGGTCCGGAGCTCACGGTCATCGTCACAGGGATGCCGGCAGGCGTTCCGCTTGTCCGTGAGCGCATTGACGGGCACTTGAAACGTCGTCAGGTCGGGTATGGTCGCGGTGGTCGGATGAAGATCGAGTCGGATACGGCCGAAGTGACGTCCGGCGTTCGAGCCGGTGTGACTCTCGGTTCGCCGATTGCCGTTACGATCGCAAATCGCGATTTCGACAACTGGAGCGGCGCGATGGGTGTCTGGGACGGCGATCCCGCGGAGATGCACAAGCGACGGGTGAAGGCTCCGCGACCGGGACACGTCGACCTGCCCGGCGGCATGAAGTACGACCAGTCCGATCTGCGCAATGTGCTCGAGCGGGCGTCCGCGAGGGAAACCGCCGGACGAGTCGCTGCCGGTGCCATCGCAAGGGAACTGCTCGCGCAGTTCGGAATCGAGATCCGCTCCGGAGTCGTCGCTCTCGGCAGCGAGGGAGATCGCAACTACACTCCCACCTGGTCCGAGATGGAAGCGATCGCTCCCGATTCGGAACTCCGCGCCGTTCCCCGCGACCTCGAGCCGCAGATGAAATCCGCGATCGACGCCGCGAAGGAAGCCGGTGAGACTCTGGGAGGCGTGATCGTCACCATTGCGCGGGGAGCTCCCGTGGGACTCGGGAGCTACGTCCAGTGGAACGAAAAACTCGACGGGCGGATCGCACAGGCGATCCTGTCCATTCATGCGGTCAAGGCGGTATCGATCGGCGACGGCATCGCAGCCTCGCAGCGGCCGGGCTCCGAGGTGCATGACGCCATCTACCTCAGGGAAGAACGCGGCTATCACCGGACGACCAACCGTGCAGGGGGTCTCGAGGGAGGGGTCACGAACGGCGAGGAAGTTCTGGTGCGCGCGTTCATGAAACCGATCTCCACGACGCGACGCGGCCTCCCGTCCGTCGACATCGAGACCGGCGAGGCGCATCGATCGCAATGGGAGCGCAGCGATGTAACCGCCGTACCGGCATGCGGCGTGATCTGCGAAGCGATGCTCGCGATCGTTCTTGCCGATGCGATGCGCGAGAAGTTCGGGGGCGACTCGCTGGACGAGATGAAGAGGAATTTCGAGGGCTACCTGAAGCAGGTGGAGGGATGGGGGAGGGTGAGTCAGTAGTCCGGACTTCCAGGTCCCATGGACAAGAACAACCTCCGCGCAACGCAGTTTCCTGTCACCGCCAATTTGATCTACTTCAATCATGCGGCGGCGGGGCCGCTCTCGCGCGATGCCGCCGAGGCGATGGAACGGCATGCGCAGGATCAGATGGAGTTCGGCGCGCTGCACTGGCGCGACTGGTACGCGGAGTACGATCGGTTCCGCACGGCCGCCGCCCGGCTGATCGGGGCGGCGCCTTCCGAGATTTCCGTTCTCAAGAACACATCCGAAGGGCTCTCCTTCGTCGCTGCCGGATTCCGATGGCGAGAAGGCGACAACGTCATCACAACCGATCTCGAGTTTCCGTCGAACGCACTTCCCTGGCGGGCGCTCGAGCATCGAGGTGTCGAGTGTCGCGTCGTGCGAAGCCGGGCGGGCACCTACTCCGTGTCCGATGTCGAAGCGCTCATGGATGGCCGGACCCGCGTTCTTTCGGTGTCTTCAGCAGCGTTTCATAACGGATTTGCGCCCGATCTCGAATCGCTTGGCGAGCTCTGCGAAGCGAAGGGCGTGCTTTTCTGCGTCGATGCCATTCAGACACTCGGCGCGGTCCGTCTGGACGTGAAGAGGGCAAAGATCTCGTTTCTCGCCGCAGATGGACACAAGTGGATGCTCGGACCCGAAGGCACAGCGATCTTTTTCTGCGACGAGCGGGTGAGAGATCTCCTCGAGGTTCTCGAGCACGGCTGGCTGAACGTCGATCGCCGTGGCCGCTTCCTGGACTGTCCGCTGAATCTGCTCGACGACGGGCGAAGGTTCGAGGCCGGCTCACTGAACACGAACGGCATCTTCGGTCTGCGCGCTTCGCTGGATCTCATCGAGCAGTGTGGCTTTGAAGAGGTGGAGCAGGAAGTTCTGAGGCTCGCCACCCTGCTGGCCGATGGGCTGGAATCGGCCGGATTCAGGTTGGGGAGCCCGCGGCCAATACGATCGGGAATCGTCGCTGTTTATCCACCAGGTGTAGATTCCGTCCTCGGACAGGAGCGAATTGCTCTCACTGACGGGATGCTGCACAGACGTCTCGAGGACGAGGGGGTGGTCTGCGCACCGAGGGAGGGGATGCTGCGCTTTTCGCCACACTTTTATAATGACGATGGTGAGGTCGAGCGGGTGATCGCGCTGCTTGCGGGATGGCGCTCGTAAGGTTCACAGAAACCCCCCGGGCATGTTGACCCGCGTGGCATTTTCCCGGATCATAGTCAAAATAAATAATTACCAGGTGGATTGATGGATCCCGTACTTCTCGCCGTCGTTGCATTCGCTGCCGGAGCGGCACTCTGCTGGGTCGTTCTCGCAGGCCGTTTCGCTGGACGCTATCAGCGTGTCAGTACCGAACGGGATCTCGAAGTGCGCGAGAGGAGCCGCATCGAAGCTGAGCTGACGCGTGCGCGCCAGATGCTGGCGAGCGAGCAGCACGAACGTACAGTCGCGGCTACCAGAATGGCGGAGCTCGAGAGACAGGCGGAGGAAACAGTCCGCTTTGTTTCAGAGTCGCGCCAGCAGCTCGAAGGAGCCTACGCGCAGCTCTCCCAGCGGGCGTTGCAGCAGGCGATCAAGACACTCTCGGACGTCGTGGCGCCGCAACTCGCCAGCGCGAATGAGAAGATCGACACGACCCTGAAGACGAAAACCGGCGACATCGACTCGCTCCTCGGTCCTGTTCGGGAGATGCTCACCACCTATCAGGCGAAGCTGGAAGCGAGTGACCGGGAGCGCATGACCTTCGCGGGCCAGCTCGACCAGCAACTCAAAGAGCTCATGCAGGCCACGGACGCGACGCGTCAGCAGACTTCACGCGTGGCTGCGGCCCTGGGAAATCCGAAGACCGGGGGCAACTGGGGAGAGATGGCCCTGCGCCGCTGCGTCGAGATCTCCGGACTCACCGAGCATTGTGATTTCGAGGTGCAGAAGCGATTTCAGAACGAAGATGATGCTTTTGTGCGCCCCGACATGGTCGTCCGCCTTCCGAACGAGCGCGTGATCATCATCGATGCGAAGGCCCCCATCGACGCCTACCAGCAGGCGATGTCCGAGACGGACGAAAAACGGCGCTCGGAGCTGCTGCAGGATCACGCGCGAAACCTCAAGCGCCACATCGATGAGCTGAGCCGGCGAAAGTATCCGACAGCAATGCGCGAGTCGATCGATTTCACGATTCTTTTCGTCGGGGGCGATCAGTTCCTCTCAGGCGCACTGATGGCAGATCCGGATCTTTACGAGAGCGCGATCTCGAAGAGCGTGTTCCTCGCTTCGCCCACGCTGCTCGTTCCACTGCTCCGGGTCGTCGCGCTCGTCTGGAAGGCCGAGCAGGTTGAAGAAAACGCGCATAAGGCGCTCGAGATCGGGCAGGACCTCTATGAACGTTTCATCACGATGTTCGACTATATCGAAGACCTGGGCAAGTCCCTGAACGGCTCGGTCGACAAGTACAACCAGGCCATTCGTTCCATCGACAAGCGGCTCGTGCCGAAGGCCAATGAGCTGCACGAGCACGTGACGAGCCGGAAGCGGATGCCGGAGCTCTCGCAGATCGAAGCGTCGGCGATCGAGTCGTCCAAGATTCCGGGAGCGTCGATGCGTCTTCCGATCAAAGGCCTCGAGAATGAAATCGACGAGAGTCCGGACGAAGACGAGATTGCAATCGTCGAAGATCGCGAGGACGGTCCCGCTTCCCTCGACGAAGACGCGACCGAACCAGAGCCGTTCCGGGACCTGTTCGCAAGATCGTAGCTGACCCTTTCCTTCCCTCGCTTCTAATGAACCTCTCCGAACCGGGAGGGATGTAGAAACACGTCATCCTGAGCGAAGCGAAGGATCTCCTGAAGAGGATCGAGCATCGCAAGCAGAGATCCTTCGCTTCGCTCAGGATGACGTGGCCTCGCTCAGCA
>JBGTDX010000090.1:0-122522 GCA_041748075.1 Thermoanaerobaculia bacterium | reverse complement strand
TCGGGCGCGGGGGCTCCGAGTACGATGGAAACTCTCTTCTCACATCCCGACATGGGATGAGATTGTTTGACGAAGAGCCGGCGATAGCCGGATCTCTTCATCGTTTCAGCCGTGTTTCTGTAACAGGATCGGGGCCAACTCGTGAGGTACGGCGCAAGCTGCTCCTGAAAAACGGTTTGCGCCGTCATTGTCCCGGGAGGTTTCCCCGTTTAACGGGTTCGAAATGGACCATCGGGGGTCCTGCATGGAACTGCCGGCTCTATTGTGGTTCCAACTCTCCGAACGTCGCGCGCGGATAGGCTCGGAACGTCCGAAGTGCAACGTTCATCGCGCGATCTCAAGCCTCTTACGGAACAGAAAAGATGGCTGAACGCACGAAGGTGAACGGACGAGGCGCGCGCAGGCGCGCCTTCCAGCCCGGGCCGGGGCTAGTGCTGTTGAGCGCGCCTTCGCGCGCTCTTTGCGCAGTGGATGGACGCGCGAAGCGTGGACGGACAAGGTGCGCTTCAGGGGACTCTTCCGGACACGGTGAGCTCGCTGGATGGGAACTTTTTAGCAACGAGGTAATAGAAGAATGAGCCAATAATCAGCCCGCTTGCCGGGACTGCCGGGTTGTCGCTCAGAAGGTCGAACACATTCACGCCCCAGAACGCCTCGAAGGGATCGAGCGCCGCGCACCAGTTCACGACGAACCCGAAGAGGAACAGAGGAAAGACAAGGCGGCGGAAACGGCCATCGAGCCGTCCCGCAAGCGGAATGACGAGCGCCGGCAGGACCGGGAGCAGGAGACGCGTGGCGTACGACGAACCTCCCCGCCAGTCGGACCACGCCGCGGTGATCGCAAAGTAGGCGATGAATGCGAAGAACGCTCCGGTGCGCAGATCGGCCGGAATCCCTCCGCGCCGGACCCACCCGAACATTGAGGCGAACAGCAGGGGCGCAAACCAAATCAGGCCATGCATCGGGTCCAGCAACAGACCGATCGCGCCGGCAACCGGATCGCCGACGATGTAGGGATGAAACGTGGAGAACGGCGTTCCAACGAGCAGGAAGTTCTTCAGCGCGAACAATGCGCCGAAGACGAGCGGCCCCGCCGCGAGCACCGCGGCCTTGCGCATGCCGAGACGGTGTGCCGAGACGAGAAGGATCGGTGCGACGATGAGCAGCGAGGTCTCTTTCATCGCGAGCGTCAGCGCGAGGAACACTGCCGCCGCAACCAGACGACGACGAACGATGCATGCGACGGCGAACACCGCAAAGGACCACGTGTACGGCTCGGTGAAGAACGTCCGGCTGTAGAACCAGAGCGGTGAGCCGAAGTAGACGCAGAGGAGCAGAATTGCCGCATCTCGACCGTTGCCGGTCAACCGCGCGAGCAACTGCCATCCGACGACCAGCGCACCGAACGTGATCGAAAGCGTCAGCAGGCCAAGAAGAATGTCCGGCGCACTACCGGGCAGAATCGCTTCCTGCAGCGCCACCAGCGGCGCGGCGAGCAGCGGCTGGCCCAGGGGATGTGCGAACACCTCGGAATCTCCGATGGTTCGCGTATGCCGCACCAGCGCGGTACCTGCGCGCTTGTGACCCGCGGCGTTCGACCCGGCTTCGACCTCATCATAGTTGTTCGTGATCCGAGCGTCGCGCTCGACGCCCAGCGAGTACGCCATCAGGGCGTAATGCGGCTCATCGCCCCCGATCAGTGCGGGACGTGTCGCAAAGGGAAGAATGTGAAGGAGCAGGAGCCCGGTCAGCCAGGGAATGTAGCGTCGCCGGGAAGATTCGGGGGATGGAGGCATGCGGGCGCGCATTCTAGCGCGGAGGGACTCGCAGCGCAGCCTGATTCACGCCTTCGCCCGGCCGACCACGCTACGATCTCCGCGGCCTACAGGCGATTTGTCTCGCGACACCGGGATTGTCGCGATGACGTTGCAGGATGAAACGAAGTGGACGCCGCGCTCACGCTGGAAACAGCCGGAGGCCGGTCGCGGTCGCGATTGCGCGGAAATCGCGGTCGCGTGTGATGAGCGGAACGTCATGATCGAGACAGCTCTGTGCGATGAGACAGTCCGCGAGACGGGCTTTGCGGCGCAGTCTTACGAGCGAAGCGCGCAATCGGCCGGCCCGCGCCCAGTATCCCTCTCCGGGCTCGAGCAGCGCCATGAGCTCGATGAGCTCTGCGGCTTCGGGCGCAAGGCCCGGCTCGCTGAGAAGCTCCGCCAGCACCACCGGAGGAAGAACGCTCTGCCCCTGACTGAGAGCGAGATCCACGGCTTCGACGTCGGCACCCTTATCGCCGCTCAGATAGGCGATGAGCGAGCTCGAATCGAGGGCAATCAATCGCGGTCCTCACGAAGCTTCTGCAGATCGATCGTGAAGTGAACTTTCCCCCTGAGTGCACGAAGCTCCTGGGATGCTCTGGACGCCGCAACGAGCTCGAGACCCCGTCGGATCGTGCTGGTAAGACCTTCGCCAGTCGCTTTCTGGGCTCGACTAAGGGTCTCCTGCGGGACTTCGACCGTGATTTTTCGCATCCGTACCATGCTGGGATTATACACCATAATCGATACCAGTATTATGGCTGGTAACTATGCTGGGTGAGCGCTCGCCCCGATTTTAGATGACGGAAGAATCCTCGCCTACCCCCTGTTTACTAAACCGTACCCGTATGGTACTGTTTCGCGCCCTGGGGCTTCAACATGCTGAAAATCTCACGACTTACGGATTACGGCCTGCTCGCAACCGTCTACCTCGCACGCAAGGCTGGCGAGGTCGTCAGTACGCGCGAGCTTGCCGAGTTTTACGCCCTGCCGGCGCCTATGATCTCGAAGGTTCTCAAAGTGCTTCACGAGGGCCGCGTCGTGACATCGCACCGCGGGGTTGGAGGCGGATATTCATTCGACGGCGATCCCGACAAGATCACGTTGGGGCATCTCCTCGAGGTTCTCGAGGGGCCCTGGGATCTGGTCGAGTGCGAAACGACGAATCAGGCGGGCCACGCGACTTGCGTGATTCGTTCGGAATGCCCGTCGCGCGGGTTCATGTTCGGTATCAACCGCGCGATCAAAAATGCTTTTGAGCAGGTGACCCTGAGCGATCTGGCTCGCGGCGCCTTTCCTGTGCAGGCGATGGCGGCAAAGTTCGACATCCGTCCCGCACCCGAGGAGTTGCAATGACCGCTACACCAGAAACCATCGAACAGCTCGCGAATCGCGAGTACAAGTACGGCTTCGTCACTGACATCGAAGCGGATTCGCTTCCGCCGGGACTGAGTGAGGACGTCGTGCGCGCGATCTCCGCGAAGAAGCAGGAGCCGGAGTTCATGCTGGAGTACCGGCTGAAGGCTTACCGTCACTGGGTGACGATGAAAGAGCCGGACTGGGCGATGGTGAAGTATCCGAAGATCGACTACGACGGCATCATTTACTACTCCGCGCCGAAGCCGAAGAAAGTCCTGGGAAGCCTCGACGAAGTCGACCAGGAGCTGATCGACACGTTCAACAAGCTCGGCATCTCGATCGAGGAGCAGAAGCGCCTCACCGGCGTTGCTGTCGACGCCGTCTTCGACAGCGTCTCGGTTGCGACGACGTTCCGTGAAGAGCTGGCGAAGATGGGAATCATCTTCTGTTCGTTCTCCGACGCCGTGAAGAATCATCCGGAGCTCGTGAAGAAGTACCTGGGTTCCGTCGTCCCGCATACGGACAATTTTTTCGCGGCGCTCAACGCTGCTGTCTTCAGCGACGGCTCGTTCTGCTACATCCCCAAGGGCGTTCGCTGTCCGATGGAGCTGTCGACGTACTTCCGGATCAACAGCGCCGGAACGGGTCAGTTCGAGCGTACGCTCATCATCGCCGAGGAAAACTCTTACGTCAGTTACCTGGAAGGCTGCACTGCGCCGATGCGCGATGAGAACCAGCTTCATGCTGCCGTCGTCGAGCTGATCGCGATGGACAACGCGCAGATCAAGTACTCGACGGTGCAGAACTGGTATCCGGGCGACAAGGAAGGCAAGGGCGGCATCTACAACTTCGTCACCAAGCGTGGCAAGTGCGCGGGCGTGAATTCGAAGATCTCCTGGACGCAGGTGGAGACCGGCTCCGCGATCACCTGGAAATATCCGAGCTGCATCCTTCAGGGCGACAACTCGGTGGGCGAGTTCTATTCGGTCGCCCTGACGAACAACTACCAGCAGGCCGACACCGGCACGAAGATGATTCACATCGGAAAGAACACGCGAAGCACGATCGTGTCGAAGGGCATCTCGGCCGGACACGGGCAGAACACCTACCGCGGTCAGGTGAAGATTCTCAAGAGTGCCGCGGGTGCCCGGAACTACTCGCAGTGCGATTCGCTGCTGCTGGGCGACAAGTGCGGCGCACATACGTTTCCGTACATCGAAGTGCGCAACTCGACCGCAACGATGGAGCACGAAGCGTCGACCTCGAAGATTGGAGAAGACCAGCTCTTCTACTGCAGGCAGCGCGGCATCACGCAGGAAGACGCCGTCTCGATGATCGTGAACGGATTCTGCCGCGAAGTCTTCCGCGAGCTTCCGATGGAGTTCGCCGTCGAAGCGCAGAAACTGCTGAATGTGAGCCTCGAGGGCAGTGTGGGGTGAAGAAGAGTGAAGAGTGAAGGGTGAAGGGTGAAAGACGGTGTCATCCTTCGCTTCGCTCAGGATGACACGAGACGAAAGACATGGACACACATATGAAGCCAATGCTTGAAATCAAAGACTTACACGCAAGGGTCGAAGAGCGCGAAATTCTCAAGGGAGTGAACCTGACGGTGAATCCCGGTGAGATCCACGCGATCATGGGGCTCAACGGCTCCGGCAAGAGCACGCTCGCAAACGTTCTGGCGGGACGGCCGGACTTTCTGGTCACCGGCGGAGAGGTTCTGTTCGAAGGGAAAGATCTGCTGGCGCTGGCCCCTGAAGAGCGGGCTCGGGAAGGGGTGTTTCTCGCCTTTCAGTATCCGGTCGAGATCCCGGGTGTGAACAACGTCTACTTCCTCAACGCGGCGCTCAACTCGCTGCTCAAGCATCGCGGGCTCGAGGAGCTCGATGCGATGGAGTTTCTCCAGCTCGCCCGGGAGAAGATGAAGTTCGTCGGCCTCGACGAGTCGTTCATGAATCGTCCCGTCAACGAGGGATTTTCCGGCGGCGAGAAGAAGCGGAACGAGATCTTCCAGATGGCGGTGCTCGATCCGAAGCTGGCGATTCTGGACGAGACCGATTCCGGGCTCGACATCGACGCGCTGCGTATCGTGGCGAACGGAGTGAACCAGCTTCGCAGCGAAGCGCACTCGGTCATCGTCATCACGCACTACCAGCGGCTTCTGAACTATCTCGTTCCCGATTTCGTCCACGTCATTCATGACGGACGCATCGTGAAGTCCGGCGGAAAAGAGCTGGCCGAGGAGCTGGAGAAGAAGGGATATTCGTGGCTCGAGGAGGCGCCGGCCGCTGTTGCCGGATGATCTGATGACGACTGCGAACACTATCGAAACTCTCGAGCAGCCGGAGACCGCTACGTCCCGCTATGGGCAGCTTGCCGATGCAATCGAGTCGCCGGAGTGGGTCATGCCATTGCGCGCGCACGCGCTGGCCCGCTTCCACGCACTCGGCTATCCGACGACCCGGATGGAAGACTGGCGGAACACGAGCGTGGCCCCCGTCGCACAGACGGCGTTCGCGCTTGCCGAGCCTTCACGCGCGGATGCGACGCAGCTTCCTGCGGCAGCGAAGCACCGCCTCGTCCTCGTGAACGGTTTCATTTCCGAGTCACTTTCATCGACCTCCGGATTGCCCGAAGGTGTCATCTGCATGAGCCTGGCTCAGGCGCTGACAAAGCATCGTCATCTCGTCGAGCCTCACCTCGGACGTTACGCCGACGTCGAAGACCATGCATTTGTGGCCCTCAACATGGCGCTCATGCAGGATGGGGTGTTTCTCCATCTCCCGGACGGTGTCGTCGTGACCGAGCCGATTCACCTGGTGTTTCTCTCGGGCAAGTCCGGAAATCCCGCCATTGCGAACATTCGTAACCTCATCGTCGCCGGCGCAAGTTCTCAGGCGCGGATCGTGGAGCGCTACGAGGGCGGCTCGGAAGCTTCACGCCTCACGCTCGCTGTGACAGAAGTGGTCTCGGAACCGAATAGCGTCGTCGAGCTCTACAAGCTCCAGATCGAGTCGGATGATGCGTTTCACTTCTCGACCCTTCGCGTCGACCAGCAGCGTGACAGCCGCTTCACGACGAGCTCGATCTCGTTCGGCGCAGCGCTCACGAGGAACGACATTTCGATCAGGCTCGGCGGTGAAGGAAGCGGATGCGTGCTCGACGGGCTCTATGTCGTCGGGGGCACCCAGCACGTCGATCACCACACACAGATCGACCACGCGGAGCCTCACTGCGACAGCGTCGAGCTATACAAGGGTGTCCTCGATGGGCGTTCCCGCGGTGTGTTCGACGGGCGGATCATCGTCCGCAAGGATGCGCAGAAGACGAATTCCGCGCAGACGAACAACAACCTGATTCTCTCCGAGTTCGCGACGATCGATACGAAGCCGCAGCTCGAGATCCACGCCGACGACGTCAAGTGCACGCACGGCTCGACGATTGGCCAACTCGACGAAGACGCGATGTTTTACCTCCGCTCGCGTGGAATCAGTGTCGAGGATGCACGCAACCTGATGATCTACGCGTTCGCGAGCGAAGTCGTCCAGCGGATCCGTGTGAAGGAGCTGCGCGAGGAGCTCGAAGCCACGCTGCTCGAGAAGCTGCCGGGGCGGGAGCGGCCGGGGGTCTCCCCGTGAGTGTGACGAACGCGATCGCGACGCCGGCTTCGGCCTTTCAGGGCTCCGACGTGCGAGACGACTTCCCGATTCTGCGCCAGCAGGTTCACGGCAAGCCGCTCGTCTATCTCGATAATGCGGCGACGACCCAGAAGCCGCAGGCAGTTATCGACGCGATCACGCACTTCTACACGACGGACAACTCGAACGTGCATCGCGGTGTGCATCTTCTGAGCGAGCGCGCGACCGCTGCGTTCGAAGCGGCCCGCTCGAAGGCTACCCGGTTCCTCAACGCAGGGTCCGATCGCGAGGTCATTTTCGTGCGGGGATGTACCGAGGGAATCAACCTCGTCGCACAGAGCTATGGTAGAGAGTTTATCGCCGAAGGCGACGAGATCATCGTCTCCGCGATCGAGCATCACTCGAACATCGTGCCCTGGCAGATACTGGCAGAGCAGACGGGCGCGATCGTCAGAGTCATTCCCGTGAACGACGAAGGCGAGTTGCTTATCGAAGAATACGAGAGGCTGCTGAACGTCCGGACGAAACTCGTTGCCGTGGGGCACATCTCCAATGCGCTGGGAACTGTCAATCCAATCAAGACGATCATCGATCTCGCTCATCATCACGGCGCCGTAGTCCTGATCGACGGTGCTCAGGGTGCACCCCATACACCCATCGACGTGCAGGCGCTCGACTGCGACTTCTACGTCTTCTCGGGTCATAAAGTCTTTGGACCGACCGGCATCGGCGTGTTGTATGGCCGCGAATCGCTGCTCGAGAAGATGCCGCCATGGCAGGGCGGCGGCGACATGATTCTCTCGGTTAGCTGGGAGAAGACGACCTGGAATGCGCTTCCGTTCAAGTTCGAAGCGGGAACGCCGAACATCGCCGGAGCGATCGGCCTCGGCGCAGCGCTCGACTATGTTTCCGGAGTGGGTCTCCCGCGGATTGCCGCCTGGGAGAACGAGCTGCTCGAGTATGGAACGCAGCGGCTTCTCGAGATCCCCCGGCTCCGTCTAGTGGGAACTGCCCGTGAGAAAGCCAGTGTGCTGTCGTTCGTTCTCGAGGGCATTCATCCACACGACATCGGAACGATCGTCGATCAGGAAGGTGTTGCCATCCGGACGGGTCATCACTGCGCGCAGCCGCTGATGACGCGGTACGGCCTTTCGGCTACGGCCCGTGCCTCCATCGCGCTGTACAACACGAAAGAAGATATCGATGTGCTGGCCCGTTCCATTAACCGGGTCATCGAGGTGTTTGGCTGATGTCGGACATGCGTGAGCTTTACCAGCAGGTGATTCTCGATCACAACAAGAATCCGCGGAACTTCGGTCCGCTGGAATCCGCGAACCGGACGGCCGAAGGCTACAACCCGCTATGCGGCGACCACTACACGTTCTTCGTGGAAATGGACGGCGATCTCGTGAAGAACATTTCTTTCCAAGGTTCCGGTTGTGCGATCTCCAAGGCGTCCGCGTCGGTGATGAGCTCGATTGTGAAGGGGAAGAATCAGGAAGAAGTTGCGGTACTCTTCGAGAAGTTCCATCAGATGGTGACGGGGGCTGCGAAGGCTGAAGATGATCCGACGCTCGGGCGTCTCGCGGCGTTCGGTGGCGTTGCGGAGCATCCCTCGCGCATCAAGTGCGCCACTCTTGCATGGCACACGATGAACAGCGTCGTGAAGGGTGAGAAGGAAGTCGTTTCCACGGAGTAGAGAAGAATTGAGTGTCATCCTGAGCGCAGCGAAGGATCCCCTTCCTTGAGGCGCTCCAGCAAGTCTTCAGGAGATCCTTCGCTGCGCTCAGGATGACACCGTGTCTCTGTCACGGGCGGGATCAGGAAGAGAGAAAACGATGAGAGAAGAAGTCACGCTGACGAAGGACTGCAAGGCAGTTCAGATTCCATACGGATACGACGTCCCGCTCGCTGAGGGCGCGAAGGTCACGATCGTGCAGGCCCTCGGCGGCTCGTACACCGTGCTCACCGATCAGGGAATGATGGTTCGTGTCGCCGGCCCGGAAGTCGAAGCGCTCGGCAAAGAGACTTCAGCGGCGCCGCAGATCGACGGCGAAGTCACGAAGGAAAAACTCGAAGAGCTCGTCTGGGATCAGCTGCGGACTACGTACGATCCCGAGATTCCGGTCAACATCGTAGAGCTCGGGCTTGTCTATCTCTGCGAGCTCGAACCGATCGAGGGCGACGGCTACAAGGCGAAGATCAAGATGACGCTCACGGCGCCGGGCTGCGGCATGGGTCCTGTTCTGGCCGAAGACGTTCGCGGCAAAGTCATGTCGCTCCCGGGTGTCCAGGACGCCGACGTTCAGGTCGTGTTCGATCCGGTCTGGGATCGGAACATGATGAGCGAGGCCGCGAAGCTGCAGCTGGGCATCTGGTAGCAGGAGATTCCGATTCCGATGTCCTGTCTCCGGCTGTGACGTGCTCCATGACGCGCAACATTTCGACAAAAAAAGGCGCTCTTGCGAGCGCCTTTTCTGTTGTTGCTGAATCGAACTCTCAGCGGTGGTCCTTGAAGAACGTCCACTGACCGACCGGATGTCCTTCCTGAAGCGCCTGGGCCTGCATGTAACCGTCGATCGCGCAGGCTACGGCGACGGCTCCGATGCCGAGACCGCAGGTTGGGACGCCTATCACGAGTGCCGCCACCAGCGCGGCGATTCCCTTCTGCCACTGGCCGATGATGAAGTAGCCGATCACGCAAAAGATCAGGTTGAGAATCAGAATCAGAATCGGATCCTTCGGAGGCGCTGAAGGATAGATCAGCTCACCGCCGGCAGGAGGCTGACCTCCCGGTGGAGGAGGTTGTCCGCCGGGCGGAAGCTGGCCTCCTGGTGGTGGAGGTGGTGGCGGCGTGTAACCGCCCTGTGCGTTCGACATGGATACCCCTCCTTACATTTTGTCCGCGAAGTCGCTGATGACCGGCAGGCGAAGTCTCTCGCCCTTGAGGGCCTTCATGATTGCGATGATGATGACAGCCAAACCGGCAAGCGATATGCCACAACTGATGAAGCTCATTGCGCAGCCGATCGCGTCGGGAAGAAAGGCGCTGAGAATTGCCCATACGATGGAGATCACGATCCACGCGACGAAGATGGCCAGTCCATTTTTCGCGTGCCATTGAACGTCAGGATCATCCTTCTTGGTGAGCAGCGGAATCAGCGCGAGGATTCCGAGATAACTGAGAACGAGCATGAGGGTTCGGTCGGAGCTTGCCGGCCCGCCCGGTGGCGGTGGCGGCGGTACGTACCCACCTCCCGGAGGCGGTGGTGTAGACGGGGGAATGCTCGGAGGCGGCATTTCGCTCATGAGATCTCCTTGTAGGTTTCGGCGATTCTATCGGATCAATGATGAAAGATGAACCCGTGAAGTGAAGATAGCGTTCAAAAACAGCGACATTCTTCGTGTTATCTACGTGAGACTCTTCACTTCGTCGAAGAATTGCATCATATCGTCGAAACGCCGCGAGCGCGTCCCGGCACGCTCGATTCCGAGCTCGAGAAGCTTTCCGATCAGGTCCGGATAGGGGAGTCCCGACGCCTCCCAGAGCTTCGGATACATCGAGATCTTCGTAAAGCCCGGGGCCGTGTTGATCTCGTTCAAGTAGATGGAGTCGGTCTTTCTGTCGATGAAGAAATCGACACGGGCATAGCCCACGGCACCCACTGCCCTGAACGCCCGGAGCGCCAGGCTGCGCATCTCTTCGGTCTGCTCCTCTTCCAGCTCTGCCGGAATCACGAGACTCGAGCCCTCTTCGATGTACTTGTCCTCGTAGTCGTAGAACTCGCGGCCCGTAATGATCTCCCCCGGAAGCGAGGCCTCCGGGTCATCATTGCCCAGGACGGAGACTTCGATCTCACGAGCATCGATGCCCTCCTCGATCAGCACTCTGTCGTCGAAGCGGAACGCCTTGTCGACGGCACGTGGCAGCTCGGATGCGGACTTCACTTTCGACACTCCCACCGAGGAGCCCGCGTTCGCGGGCTTTGCGAACATTGGAAACGGCAACTTCGTAATTGTCTCTCTGATAATGGCCTCGGCATCCCGCTTCCACGCGGCCTCTGCAACCTCTACATGCCTGACGAGAGGGAGTCCGCCCGCGGCGAATGCATACTTCATGACCCATTTGTCCATTCCCACGGCGGAGCCGGTCACGCCGCTGCCAACGTAGGGAATTCCGAGAATTTCCAGGTATCCCTGAAGGCTGCCGTCCTCGCCGAAGGTGCCATGAACGATTGGAAAGACCACCGAGACGTTCTCGCCGCGCAACCAACGGTCGAATGCGAAGTCCGGTTCGCCCTCCACGGCTTTTCCCGAGCCGTCGAGAATCTGCCGGCTTCTCTCTGGCCCGATGAACCGGCCATTGCGCGCAATGCAGATCGGGACCACTTCGAAGCGGTCTCTGGGAGCGGCCTCGAAGATCGAGCGTGCCGAGAGGATCGACACGTCATGCTCCGCGCTACGACCGCCAAACAGCAGAACTGCTTTCCGGATCTCCGACATGAGGGCTCCTGAAGGTGAATTCCTGGGCATACGGCCGGGGTGAGCGAGTGATTTCAAGTTCCGGGCCGGTTGAAGGTGAGGTGTCATCCTCAGCGCGAGCCCGTGTCAAAGCATCCTGACCTGGAGTGTCTTCCCGAGCGCAGCGAAGGATCCCTTTCCTCGAGGCGATACCGCAAGTCTTCAGGAGATCCTTCGCTTCGCTCAGAGGCTGTGAAAAAAACGTCAGGGTGTCATCCCTCGCCCCTCCCTTACTCCCACCCATGCTGCCAATGAACCTTGTGGTCTTCGTGTCGTGGAAGAAGGTGGCCGGTATCCACGGCGCGCGCAGGCGCGCCACACAGTCCGGCCCCGGGCTCTGCCCGGGGATTTGGCGGAACGGGAGAAGAACGCGGCCGCGAAGGCGGCCGCTACAGATCCATATTCGCGTTCTCTGGAACCAGCTCTGTAGCGACCGCCTTCGCGGCCGCTGATGCCTGCGCGCGCCACGTGCTGGTTCATCTTCGCCACATTGGCGTCAGCCATTCACCGCTCGGGATGACACATCGGTTGATTTCTTCACAGCCTCTCAGGATGACACGACTTGCGATTCCTAGCGCAGCGGGATGCTTCCGATCAGGTACTTGAGGTCCTCATCGCGCCAGCGGATGCCGCCGCCGAAGGTGTAGGCGGTGTCGTTGAGCGCGTTGTCGACGCCGGCGCTGACAAAGACCATGGGGAAGTTCGGTTTTTCCTTGCGGATGACGTACTGGCCGAGCAGCCGGAGATGCGGGTTATCGTCCCGCTTCTTGCCGAAATCGTACGCTTCGCCCGTGACTCTGAGCCGGGTATTGAGGTCGTAATCCGCGCCGACGCCTCCCGAAGATTCGAACAGCCCGACACGAACCGCGAGATCATCGAGCTGCCAGCCGGCTTGCGCCGAAATCAGGAAATCACGCTCGAACTTCACCTGATTGGTGACCGTCGTTCTGGTCTCGCCCGTGATGGGGTCGGTCACGGTGGTCTCGATGATTCGTTCAGTCTTGTCGCCGCGGGGAACATCGACGAGCTCGATGTTGTAGAAGCGGTTGTTGTCGGGATTGGGAATGATCCGGGCGAGAACGCCGGTGCGGGAGGTGCCGGAGAAGCCCTCGACATCGTCGTCCGAAAGCCCCGCCTGGTATTCGGCGTTGATTCCCAGGTCCAGGCCGATTCGTCCGGCTCTGCCGAGGGTCGAGCGGAGCTCCTCGACGCCACCTTCGACGGAGGTCAATGCGCCGACGAGGCGCTCGTGAGCTTCATCGTTGTAAAGCAGTTTTCCGACTGTTCCCTCACCTGCCCGCACCTGCCCGGTGATGGAGTTCAGGTTGTCCGCGGTTGTTTTCAGGTCGCTCGACAGGCCACGCAGGTTCTCGACGATCACCCTGAGATCTTCACGGTTCTCGCCCACGGTTCCGCCGATTGAGTTGGCAGCGCCGTCGAGGCTGGCCACAATCTGGGGAATCTGAACACGAAGGTTCTCCGTGATCGCACGGAGGTTCTCAGCGGTCGCGGTGACGTTGCCGCGATTGACCTCGATCAGCAGCCTCACCTGATCGGTGATCTGGCGGACATTGTCGACGATGACTTCGAGGCGCTGCGCTCCTTCCGCACCACCTAGCGCCTGTCGCAGAGAGGCCGTGATCGCCTTGACGTCGTTCGCGATATCCGAGACCTGCGTGGTTACGTCGTCGATGCTCGCCGGCTGATCACCAGCTCCGAGCATGATTGGACGATCACCGTCGGCCGAGAGCACCGGGGCTGACGGGTTTCCCGTGGTCAGCTCGATGTACTTCTCGCCCAGAAGCCCCATATTCGCAACTTTCGCAGTAGCTCCCTGATGCAGCCGGACGTCGTTGTCGACCTCCAGGGTCACCAGTGCACGACCCTCCGGCGTAAGGCTGATCGAAGCGACCTTTCCCTTTCTCACGCCCGCGACACGCACAGCCGACTTTTCATCGAGACCCGCCACGGAATCGAAGATCGCCTGGACCTTCTGCATTCCACCTCGGCTGAAGCTGAGGTCTTCGATTTTCATGATGAAGAAAGCGAGGATCGCGAGAACGATCAACATGAAGCCGCCGACTTTTGCTGCTGAGGTCATGGGTTCATTCTCCGGAATCGTGTTCGAATGAGCGTATACATTCTAGCCCCCATTATGAAGAGTGAAGGGTGAAGAGTGAAGGGTGAAGAGTGAAGGGTGAAGGGTGAAGGGTGAAGAGTGAAAGCGCCACTCTTCACTCTTCGTCCTTCACTCTCCTCACTTCCTTGTTCGCTCGGGCTCTCTTCACGATCGTTGTAAGTATTGCGACGAGCTGGTTAGCTTCGTTTGTCAGTTCGTCCAGCCGGCTCTCGGGAGCGAGCCCGGAAGCCCTGAGCAGGCGAAGCCAGTAGTGCGTCTCACGAGCTTCCTTACAGGCGATCGAATACTTGGAAATGAAATCGGCGCGGCTCTGGCTACCCTGCCCTTCTTCTATGTTGGCGCCAATCGAGCAACCGGAGCGTAGCAACTGGTGAGCGAGGGTTCGACTGACGCCAGGTGTTTGATCCAACTCGCGGCAGAGAAGGATGACTCTTCTCGCAAATTCGAACGTTCGCTCCGGCAGATCGCGCCGCCCGATTTCACCCTTCACTCTTCACCCTCCACTCTTCACCCTTCACCCTTCACTCTTCACTCTTCACTCTTAACCCGGCCGCCTTCATCATCTCGAACAGTTCCGCCAGCGGGAGCCCCACTACGTTCGTATAGCTTCCGTCGATCGACTGGATAAACATCGCTCCGATTCCCTGAACGGCGTATGCACCGGCCTTGTCCATCGGCTCGCCCGTCGACGCATACCACTCGATCTCGTCAGGCGAGAGGTTGAGCATCTTCACCCTGGTCGTTACCACTGTCGTGTAGCTCCGATCCGCTACGCCGCTCGTCAGCGTGAGCCCTGTGAAAACTTCGTGCACGCGCCCGGCGATTCTGGACAGCATCCGCACCGCGTCTTCGTGATCGCGCGGCTTTTCGAGAATCGCTCCATCGATGAACACGATCGTATCTGCCGCGATGACCCACGCGTCCGGATGACGCGACGCGACTTCGCGCGCTTTGTCTTCGGCCAGCCTGCGTACGTACGTTTCAGGCGCCTCTCCCTGCCGCTGCAGTTCCTCCACGGAGCTCGCTTCGACCTCGAACGTCAAGCGGACGGACGCCAGCAGGTCCCGTCGCCTGGGAGAGGCTGAGGCAAGAATCAGCTTCACTGCCCGACCTCCTCGATCCATTCGATTCTCAGCACGAAGATGCTCCGGGCCTCTGGCGCGATACGGTAGAGGATCCGCAGGTTTCCAAGCCGATGACTCCAGATTCCTCGAAACGGAGCGTACAGCGGAACGCCGACGATGGGATCCTCATCGAGCTGCTCGAGCGCAGTCCGCGCGATCTGGCGCTGCGACTCGTCGAGAGTCTCCCAGCTTCTGCCTGCGCTCTCCGCGATACGGAGACGGTCATTCCACAAAGAGATCCTCCGGAAGGAGGACAGCCCCGTTCCGGATCTCCCCGTCTGCCAGGGTCAGCTTCGTTCCGATGGCAGGATCTGCTGAGAGTTCAGTCGTCTCGCGGAGCGCGACATATTCGTCATTCGAGATGAGGATCGCCACTGCCTTCCCGTTCCTGATGAAAGTGGATCGACGTCCGGTCAACTCGCACTCGTTCACGATTCCGGACAAGGGTGCCGCGAGCTCGAGGACATCGAGTGATCTGTCAGTCATCCATATGCTCCAGTCCGTTCTCGATGTACGAGCGGAACTCACCGCCGACGACCGGATGGCGAAGTGCGTAATCGACCGTTGCCTTGAGGTAACCGAGTTTCTCGCCCGTGTCGTAACGTTTTCCATCGAACACGTAGCCGTAGACTTCGCCCTCCGTGATGAGGCGGCGCAGCGCATCGGTGAGTTGAATCTCGCCGCCCGCTCCCGGCTCTGTTGCTGCGATCGCATCGAAAATGCTCGGCGGCAGGATGTATCGCCCGATGATTGCCAGATTCGAAGGAGGGTTGCCTCGAGGTTTCTCGACCATGTCGGTCAGCCGGTAGGTACGTTCACCGACTTTCTGTCCTGCGATGATTCCGTATCGAGAGGTCTCTTCGGGTGAAACTTCCATCAGGGCGACCACGGGACTGCCTGTCTCATTGAAGACTTCGATCATCTGTTTGAGACAGGGAGGATCGGAGAGGATCACGTCGTCAGGAAGCACGACGGCGAAATGCTGATCGCCCACGGCGTTTCGCGCCATGCCGATTGCGTGGCCGAGGCCCAGCGCCTGCTTCTGGCGGATCGCGATGACGTCGACCATCCGGCTGACTGCCTGTACTTCTTCCAGCAGGTCGGTCTTACCCCGTTCCCGTAGCGAACGCTCGAGCTCGGTTGCCTTGTCGAAATGGTCGAGGATCGCTTCCTTGCCCGTCGACGTGATGATGATGATGTTGTCGAGCCCCGAGCCGAGAGCCTCTTCGACGCCCCACTGGATCACTGGCTTGTCTACCAGAGGAAGCATTTCCTTCGGAATCGATTTGGTGGCGGGGAGGAAGCGTGTGCCGAAGCCGGCACATGGAAACACGCAGGTTCGAAGTCTGGTCATGGGCGATTATCTCTTCCCCTATTCTGATTCGGAGGGCATTGGGAGAAACGAGCAAGTGTCGTCGAGTAATTCGTGAACGTGTCATCCTGAGCTCAGCGAAGGATCGCCTGCCTCGAGGCGTACCGCAAGTCTTCAGGGATCCTTCGATGCGCGCTCAGGATGACACACGCCCGTCTCGTGTATTCTGTCTCCGGGCGGGCGATATAGCATAAATCGAGGGTGAACGGCGTTGACCACGGCAGGATTATTGCTTTTTCGGCCCGTAAGGTCATTACTATCTCGTGGACAGGGTGGGCATGCGTAAACTTTTCCCGATTTTCATTATTCTGGCTGTCGTGGTCCCACAGGCTTCAGCCGAGTGGAGCCGTGCGGGGCTTTACGGCGCCGACGTTCGCGCGCTGGTGATCGATTCGCGGAATCCCGATCGCATGTTTCTCGGTACCAGCCAGGGCGAGGTCTATGCTTCGCTCGACGGCGGCAGGGAGTGGCTGAACCCCCGAGACGGAGTTCCCTTCCCGGGCTACATCGTGGACAACCTGGTGGTCGATGACACCGGACGTCTCTGGGCGGCATCCTGGGGTCTCTGGGGCGGAGGTGTCATCGCCGTGTCGGCAGATGGTGGGGAGACCTGGACCCGTCGAGATAAGGGGCTCGAGGATCTGTCGATCCGCGGCTTTGTGATCGATCCATCCAATCGCGATCATATGGTCGCGGGCGGCCTGGAGGGCGTCTATCGCAGCCGGAACGGAGGGGTGTCCTGGCAGAAAATTTCGAATCGCGAGAACGTCGAATCTCTGGCGATCGATCCGCGCTCATCGGACACGATTTATGTCGGGACGTGGCGCCAGGCGTGGCGCACCGATGACGGCGGCAGGACCTGGAAGCACATCGAACAGGGGATGGTGCTGGATACCGACGTCTTCGCGATCGAGATCGATCCGAAGAATCCAGACAGCGTCTGGATCTCCACGTGCGGCTGGGTTTACAACTCGGCCAATCGAGGGGATACCTGGGTACGCTTCAAGGAAGGGTTCGACAACCGGCGCATTCACTCCATCGCGATCGACCCTGTCGATTCCAGGGTCGTCTATGCGGGCTCGGTTGCCGGGCTGTATCGCAGCAGAAACCTCGGTAAGAGCTGGGAAGTGATCTCTGACACGGGGCTGGTGATCAACGCGATCGGCCTGCATCCTCGGCGACCGAATCGCATTGTCCTCGCGACCGAGGGCGATGGGGTTTACATCTCGAACGATCAGGGAAAGACGTTCGCGCGATCGAGCTTCGGGCTGCAGAGCATGCGTGTGGCCTCGGTCGTCGCCGATCCGTCGACGAGAAACCGTGTTTATGCCGCAGTGATGTTCGGAGGCTCTGCCTCCGGAATCTATGACTCGAAGGATGGCGGGCGTAACTGGTCCCGCCTGAGCGAGACGAAGCTGCCGGAGATCCTTTCGCTGATTGTGCGACACGATGTCTCGCCGCGGTTTCTGGCGGGGACTGAACAGGGCTTTTTCTGGAGCGAGGATGGCAAGGACTGGACGCGTTCCGAGCCGGTGCTGTGGCCCCTACGTGTTGACAAGGTGCTTCCGTATAACCGTACGCGACTTTTCGCAGCGACCTCGGAAGGGGTCTTCACTACCCGGGATGGCGGCAAGTCCTGGTATCGGCTCGCCGGCTCGGCAGTAAAGGCGGTCGACATCGCGGTCGGCCATCTTGGTGACAAACGCGCGCTCTATGCCCTCAAGTCGAGCGGGCTTACTGTCTTTGATGGGACCAGCTGGATCGATGTTGCAGGGGCTCCCGAAAGCGGCCGCTCGCTGGCTCTCACTTCCAGGGGGAATCGCGAGCTGATCGTTGTGACCAGCAACAAGGGCGTTCGAAGCGGTCACATTGACGCGAAGATGAAGTGGGTCGCGGTCAAGTCTCCGGAAATGACCTTTGCATCCGCAATCGAGACCGACAGCCACCTGTCGCGAACTGTGTACCTGACTTCACGTGACGCGACCGCACTGCTCGTCGCCGACGCTGCGAATGATTGGCGCGATCTGCCCCTTCCAGCCCGCTCGATGGACATCGCCTCCATCTCGCATGATCCCTTTGACCCGAGCCGGCTGTACCTCGGTACGAGGGGACAGGGAGTCCTGATCTTCCGGAGTGGAGGAGCGCGGCGGGAGCCCACCTCCGTGATTCAATCCGGCGGCGGCGGCTCGAAGTAGCGTACGACCAGAAATCCCAGCCCTCGCTTGCCGAACTCGGTCGACGGGTCGCTGGAAACGACGGCGAAGATATTCGGCGTCTGACTGTCGTAGATCAGCGTGTTGCCCGACTTGATGGTGGGCTTTCCGAAACGCCGTGCCAGCGTCGTCTTCTGCTCTTCGAACGCTTTGTGGATCTGAGGGACGAAGTCGACGAGCTCGAAGCGGATCGATGTGAGCTTACCTTTCGAGAATGCGAGGGTCAGGGTTCTGATCTCGTCGTATTCGACGATCAGGTCATCCTCGCCCTTGCCTTTTTTCACCTTCCACCCGCGGGCATCCAGCACTCCGACAGTAGCGGCTCGCGACATACCGACCCGTAGATGAAATGCCTCGGGCTCCATCCAGGATGTCTGCGACGTGGATGGAAAGACCGAAGCGAGGAGGAGAACCAACAGAGCGCTCATGACGATCCGGGAGAACGGAATGTTGAATCTTGAGTGTTGAATGTTGAATGGGCTGGCGCAGTCAAAGTGATCCCCGTCAGTGAATGATCGCCGGCGCGTCAGGAGTCTGCTGCAGGGGACTCCGTGACCGGATGATCGACATCGCCAGGGCCGCGCGCGATTCGATCTCCTGCCAGTTGCCCGATTGAACAAGATCCGGAGCCGCCAGCGAACCGGCCAGGTTCATCGCGATCACTCCTGCATCGAGGTAGGCTTCAATCTGGTTGAGCGCGACGGGGCCTCCTGCGAGCATCGGGACGTCCCTGATCGGCTGACGAATCGTCCTGATGTAGTCGGGACCACCCAGGTGAATGGCCGGGTACACCTTGATAAGATCGGCGCCGCTCTCCCACGCACGGATGATCTCGGTCGGCGTCGAGGCGCCGGCGACGCAGAACAGATCGTGTTCGGTTGCATACTCGATCACGGAGAGGTCGGTGTGAGGAGAGACCAGGATCACGGCGCCTGCCCGGCGGGCCGCGGCGGCATCATTGGCACTTCGAACGGTGCCGGCTGCAATGGCGATTCCTTTCGCGTCGAACTCTGACCTGAGGCTCTCGATGATCACCAGTGCGTCGGGAGTCGTGAGCGTGATCTCGATGTTCTGGATCCCGCCCGCCGCGTATGCTCTCGCAACCGACATGGCAACCTCGGGGTTCTCCTCACGAACAACCCCGACGATCACGTCCCTCTGAAGCCTTGCCAGAAGATCATTCTTGCGCGTCATGAATCAAGGATAACATTGGACGGGTTAGAGCCAGGGGTAGCCGAGGCCTGCTGCGTGTCCCGAGTCTTTGTGTCATCCTGAGCGCAGCGAAGGATCCCCTGAAGACGTGCCGTATCGCCTCGAGGCAGGGGATCCTTCGCTTCGCTCAGGATGACACTCCAGACGTTCCGCTGCGCTGAGGGCGGCGTGGAATCGTTGAGCATTCTGCATTCTGAATTCTCAATTCTTCATTTCTCGGAGAGACAAGTGACCTGGTATCTCGAATGGTTCGGCGAAGAGTATCTGGATCTCTATTCCTACCGCGATGAGGAGGAAGCGAGGCGGCAGGTCGCCTTTTTCAGGGCGAAAGTCGGCGAGGTTCCGGGGATGGTCCTCGATCTGGCCTGCGGAAGCGGCCGTCACGTCCGGGAGCTGGAGGCTCAGGGCTATTCGGTGGCGGGGTGCGATCTTTCGCTCACGATCCTGCGGGCCGGCCTTCGCGAGTACGGGCCGATGAACCTGGCCAGGTCGGATATGAGGCAACTTCCGTTTCACGATGGCACTTTTTCCGCCCTGGTCAATTTCTTCACCAGCTTCGGTTACTTCACCGAGCAGGAGGAGAATCTGATGGTCGTGCGCGAGATGTCGCGAGTGCTGAGGGTGGGAGCTCCGTATCTGTTCGACTATCTGAATATGCAACGTGAGATCGAGAATCTCGTGCCGGACGAGCAGCGGCTCTCGGAGTCGGGACCGGTGCACATTCAGCGTTGGTTCGATCCGGTCTCCAGGACCTTCAACAAGCGCATCGCTATCGAGTCGAAACGGTTCATCGAGAAGGTACGGGCGTATGATCTCGACGAGATCAAGACGATGTTTGCTTCCTGCCAGTTCTCGATCGATCAGGTCTATGGAGACTTTGACGGCCAGCCGCTGGATTCGACGAGCCCGCGGCTCATCGTGGTAGGTACCAGACTGTGACTAGCTCGACCTGTACGTGGCCGGTCAGCATGCCGCGGGAGGATTGCTGACGACATGACGGCAAAGGCTGGAGCCACACAGAACGCGACCCTCCAGGCGCTTCGCCTTCCGCTCGAGTCGTATCCCGGGTTGAATCGTTTTGCGCTCGATCTGGTGAAGGGTGCGGGCAGGGCCGCGGGGTTTCTCAATCGGCGGCCGGTCGAGTCGATGCAACCCTCTGGAGTATGGAAGCCGGAAGCGCTCGCGTCGGCTCTGGCTGAGAGCAACCGCCGCTGGGGCAACGAGGCAGGATCGGAGTTGAACGCCTGGAGAGAAGGGCGGACCGTAAGCCTCGTTGCCGGCCAGCAGGTCTGTTTCGCCGGTGGCCCTCTTCTGATCCTGGTCAAGCTCGCTTCTCTGCTGAGGATCCGGGAGGATCTCGCGCGGAGAGGCGTCCCCGCGACGGTCTTTTTCTGGATGGCGACTGAGGATCACGATTTCGATGAAGTGGCCTCGATCACGGTTCAGACCAGAACCGGTCGAGCCCGCCTGAGGGCGGCTGGAGAAAGCTCACGGCAGATGGTGGGACCGCTGCCGGTCGATGGTGGTCTGCGGAACAGTCTGATTGAGACTCTCGGCATCGAGCCGCCGCGGTGGCTCCGAGAGGGCATAAGCTATGGCGATTCATTTGCGGAGCTTCTCGCCGAAGTACTTCGCGATCGCGGCGTCGTTCTCGTCGATTCGATGCTGCCGGAGTTGCGACGAGGGGGACGCGAACTTTTTCTTTCGATCGTCGAGAGAATGGAACAGGCGGAGCGTCGCGTGACGGATCGCTCCTCGGAGATTCGCCAGGCGGGTTACACGCCGCAGGTCGTGCCAGCCGAAAATGGGCACTACTCGTTCCTCTATCGCGTGGATGAAAAGGGTGAGAGGCAGCCCATTCGCATGGATCAGGGCGAGTGGAAGGTTGGAGGCAGGCGCTCGAGCCGTAATGAGGTCCTGGCGATGGTTGAGCAGGAGCCCGAGAGGATTTCTACAGGTGTGCTTGCGAGGCCGCTGCTGCAGGACAGGGTGCTGCACACGGACCTGTTTCTGGGCGGACCGGCCGAGGTTTCCTACTACGCGCAGCTCGCGCCGCTTCACGAGATGTTTGGTATCGCGCAGCCGCATGCAGGCCTGCGTGGGCATCTGCTGGCTGCGCCAGCGAGAACCCTTCGTCCCGTCGTCGATTACGGTCTGGGGCCTGAAGATCTGTTCCGGACGCCCGAGGAGATCATCGCCCGGCTCGATCCATCGTTGTCGGAGAGAATGCGTGCCGCGATCGAAGCATCGGCTGGGGAGCTGGAGAGAGGGCTCGAAGGGATTCTGGAAACCGTCCTCGAAGCGGATCCTCAGCTGGCTCGTTCCGCAGCGCGCAGACTTGGGAGAATCCGCTACCATCTGGACAGGTTGAGTGAACAGGGCGAACGGGCGGCCATGAGAAAAGACGACGAACGGTACAACGCGCTGGTGCGCCTCGGTGAAACGCTGCATCCCGACGGCGCTCCGCAGGACCGCCACGTCGCATGGATCACGTTCTGGACGCAGTACGGCTCGCATCTGGTGGAGCGGATCGTCGACGAGGTGGAGCCGGACTTACCCGTGCTGAAGGTAGTTGGTTTGTGATGATGAACATTCGACGAGTGCGAATGTACGCGCAGGGACGGCCCGCTTGCCACCCGACTCTTGCAGAAAGAACCAGGCCCAGAAGCCATGTCTGACATCGTGGACATCCTCGCGTTCGGAGCGCACGCCGACGACATCGAGCTTTTTTGCGGAGGCACGATTGCAAAGGCAGTGAAACAGGGTCAGAACGTCGGGATCGTCGATCTCACGCGCGCGGAGATGGGCACGAGGGGAGCCCCGGAGATCCGGCTTCGTGAGTCGAAAGCTGCTGCCCGGATTCTGAAAGCGCGCTTCCGGAAGCGGCTGGATTTCGGCGACGGGGGGCTCCGTCGCGGACGGGAGGAAGAGCTCGAACTGATCCGCCTGATCCGGGAGCACAGACCTTCAATCGTGATCGCGCCCTACACGGAGGATCGTCATCCCGATCATTCGCGCGCGGGAAGGCTCATCACCGATGCTTCGTTCTATTCCGGCCTTGCCAGAATCGACACCGGTCAGCAGGCGCATCGTCCCCAGGCGGTCATCTACCACATGCTCACCTATGCGCCCGATCCGTCGTTCGTAGTAGACGTCACGGAGACATGGCAGACGAAGATGAAGGCGATCAGGGCATACGGCTCGCAGTTCTACAATCCGGAATCGCGCGAGAAGGAGACGATCCTCACGCAGAAACATTTCCTTGGCCGCATCGAGGGTCGAGCGCGCCATTTCGGCTCGATGATCGGCGCTGAATTCGGTGAGCCGTTCTTCACCATCGAGCCTCCTGCCATTGCGGATCTGGTCGCGGCGTACAGCGGACGGGAAGTGAAATGAAGATCGGAATCACCTGCTACCCGACTTTCGGGGGTTCAGGCGTCGTTGCAACCGAGCTCGGGATGGAGCTCGCGCGACTTGGATACGAAGTGCATTTCATCAGCTATGCACTTCCATCCCGTTTGAATGTTCTACATCAGCGTGTGAGGTTTCACGAAGTCACAGTGACGCCGTATCCTCTGTTCAGCGACTATCCGCCGTACACACTCGCGCTCGCAACAAAAATGGCTGAAGTGGCCGCTTACGAGAAACTGGACATCCTCCACGTGCACTACGCGATCCCACACGCGATCAGTGCATATCTCGCGAAGCAGATTCTCCGTTCGGAGCTCAAAGTGGTTACGACCCTTCACGGCACCGATATCACGCTGGTCGGGCGCGATGCGAGCTATCTGCCGATCACGCGCTTCGGGATCGAAGTGTCGGACGGCGTGACCGCTGTTTCCGAATGGTTGCGGAGCGAGACTGTCGAACATTTCGGCACGACGGGTCCGATCGAGGTGATCCCGAACTTCGTCGATCCGTCGCGGTTCAGGCCGAACGGCAAATCCATTGCCCGGATGTTCGGCTGCAATGGCGAGAAGCTGCTGTGCCACATCTCGAACTTCCGGCCGGTGAAACGGGTCATGGATGTGCTCGGCATTTTCGAGATCGTCTCGAAAGAACTGCCCAGCAAACTCCTGATGATCGGGGATGGCCCGGATCGTTCGAAAGCCGAGGCTTTCTGCCGCGAACACGACATTCGCGACCGGGTACTTTTTCTCGGAAACGTCCCGAATCTCGAGGAGGTTCTCAGCTCATGCGATCTGTTCCTCCTTCCGTCCGAAACCGAATCCTTCGGCATGTCGGCTCTCGAGGCGCTCGCCTCCGAGGTGCCGGTGATCGCCACCCGAGCAGGAGGGCTTCCGGAGCTGATCGTCGACGGGGAGGTGGGCTTTCTGCTTCCCGTTGGTGACATCGAGGCAATGGCGGGGCGGGCGATCGAGATTCTCTCCGATAGCGCGCTGCAGAAGAGGATGGGTTCCGCGGGCAGAACACTCGCCGTGGAAAAGTTTGATGTCGCGCGCATCGTGCCCGAATACGTCGCGTTTTATCAGAGGACGCTGCGAGGAGAGAATGCAGCGTTGAGCCCGGATGTTGCGTAGTCGAGTACTGCGGTAGTCTTGACGGGACACCATGACCAATTCGCGAACCCTGCAGCACGAGATCGAGCGTTTCGGAGATTATCTCCAGGCGCACGGGCTGAAGCTCACAAACGAGCGCGCCTCGCTGCTGCGCGAGATCTTCGCGACGCACTACCACTTCGAGGCCGACGAGCTGCTGTTCCGTCTGAAGGAAAAGCAGGTCAAGATCTCCAGGGCGACGGTCTACCGCACGCTCGAGCTCCTGGTCAAGTCGGGTATGGTGCGCCGCGTTCACCTCGGCGAGGATCATTACCATTACGAATACGTCAGCCAGAACTCGCATCACGATCACCTGGTCTGCACGACCTGCGGCGACGTGATCGAGTTTCACGATCCGGTACTCGAAGCGAGGCAGCAGGAGATCTGTGAAAAGAAGAAGTTCACGCCGACGTATCACAATCTCCAGATTCTCGGCGTCTGCGACTCCTGCCGGCGGAGCGGTCAGCAGCCCGATACGCCCGACAGAGTGCAGCAAATTCAGATAGCTCCGCACAGTCTGCGCAAGTAGTGCGATGGGCGCGCGGGCGAAGTGCCTCGGATATGCGACGAGCGGAACAACTCGCGCGAAAATCGCGAAGCGAACGCGGCGCGCGCAGGCGCGGCACACAGGATTAGCCCCGGGCTCTGCCCGGGGGGCGGCGTTCACGGGAAATCTTATGCGGCCGCGACGGCGGCCGCTACAGAAGATGAACGTCTTCAAAGATCCAACTCATATGCTGGCGATTGGCTTCGAAAGCGGCAAGCCCCCGACGCCCCTCTCCCGGCGCGCGACGATCTCGCAAGTCGACTTCTGCGTGGATGCCGCGCGCCACCCCTCTCCCCGACTTCGCGGGGAGAGGGAGAGCACGAGGGCATCCAGGAACGAGCTACGCCCGGCTAGCTCTGCGCACTATGCTCGAACAGTTCCGGCAATCGCTCGATCAACCGCTGCAGTCTGCGCAGGGTCGACTCCCTTCCAAGTGCGACGGCGACGTCGAAGATGGGCGGCGAGGAGAGCTTGCCGGTGAGTGCGACGCGCAGGGGATGGATGTACTTGCCCGCGCCGAGCCCGCGTGATTCGCCCAGCTCACGCAGCTTCTGCTCCGTCGTCGTGACGTCGAACGGATCGCACTCGGCGAGAACCGCGTGCAGTTCGCTCATCCTTCCGGCGAGATCATCACCCTTGATGTGCTTCCTGACGGCATCCTCTTCATAGATCACGCGGCTGTCGTCTTCGAGATAGGGATCTAGCTGCTCGGACATCTCGCGCAGCGTCCGCGCCCTGGTGTGGACGAGCGGCAGCAGCCTGAAGATCTGCTCGCGATCGTGTTCGCCGAGAAACGGAACGAGGTGCGGGTAGATCTCGTCAGGGGTCATCCGGTGGAGATACTGGCCATTCATCCAGATCAGCTTTTCCTGATCGAAGACCGCGGGCGCCTTGTTGACATCCGCGAGGTCGAACCGCCCGGTCGCTTCCTCGCGCGTCAGCAACTCCCGGTCCCCGCCCGGCGCCCAGCCAAGTAGCGTCAGGAAGTTGAACAGCGCCTGCGGGAGCACTCCCATCTCGCGGTACTCCTCCGCGGAAGCCGCCCCGGTACGTTTGCTGAGCCGCTTTCTGTCGGGACCGAGAATCAGCGGGAGATGCGCGAACTCAGGAACCTCTGCACCGAAGGCTTCAAAGAGCAGGATGTGCTTCGGCGTATTCGAAAGATGATCGTCTCCCCGGCCGACGATCGTGACCTCCATGTCGATGTCGTCGACGACGACCGAGAGATGATATGTAGGATGGCCGTCCGATCGCAGCAGGACGAAATCGTCGATCTGTTCCGAGTCGAACTGAACGTCGCCGCGGATCAGATCGTGGAACGCCACCAATCCCCGTGGCACGCGGAACCGGACTACGTGCGATCCGATACCCGCTTGCAGTCCCGCCTCCGCCGCGATTCTGCATCTTCCGGAGTAGCGATATTGCCTGCCCATGCTCTCGGCCTCTGCACGAGAGGCGTCGAGATCCTCGACACTGCAGTAGCAGCGGTAGGCGTGGCCGCTATCCACGAGCTCTTGCGCACGCTCCCTGTAGCGGTCGAGCCGGTCACTCTGAAAGACTGGCCCTTCGTCCCACTCGATTCCCAGCCACTGAAGGGAGCTGACAATCTGTTCGGCATGACGCTGGCGCGACCGCTCCACATCGGTGTCTTCGATCCGCAGCAGCATCGTGCCACCATGTCTCCGCGCGTGAAGAAGATTGAAAATCGCCGTCCTTGCACCACCTACGTGCAAGAATCCCGTAGGGGAAGGCGCGAATCGGACTTTCATGCGGCGCGTCATGGGTGACGGATGTTAAACCAATCGGGGCGCAGGGTCATCCGGGCTCCATCGCGGGGCTACAATCCCGGGATGCGCGGTTCACGGGGCTTTTCTCTGATCGAGGTACTGGCAGGGATGCTCATTCTCTCGTTCGTGATCACCACCTCTCTCGGAGTGTTCTACGAGCGTGAGCGAACCCACAGACGAGCCGAAGAGATGATGCTCGCCTGGCAGGTGCTCTCCAATGAATCCGAGATCGTGCGTCGCATACCCTTCGGACACCTGGACGCTTTGCATGATGGGCCATTCCGCTCCAATCTCGAACTGCTGGAAAGCCTGGACAGCCTGTCGAGCCGGATCGAAGTGACCGAAGCCAGGCCGAGGCTGAAAGATGTCACCCTTACGCTCACGTGGGGCGGCGGAAGGGGTCATGCGGCCGTGACCGTTCTCCGTAGCGACACCGGAGGTAGCAGCCTTTGGTAGGACCTCGCCAAAGTTCCGGCTTCTCGTTGGTCGAGCTGACCGTCACCGTCGCTATTTTCGGAGTCTTTCTGCTGATTCTCACCGGACTCGCAACTCAGATGGCGCGCTTTGACAGAACTTTCCGGCTCGAGCTGATGACGCATCCGCAGACGATGGCTGTGCTCTCCAGGGTGCAACGGGACGTTCATGCATCCGTCGCATACCCGTCGAGTCATGGAGAATTCGAACAGAATCCTCGCACGCTGCTGCTCACGCTCCCCGGTGATTCGGGTGGCGCGGTGACCGTGATCTACGATTTTTCCGGAGACACTGAAGTACGAAGGCTCGCCTTTCAGGGCGGAATATCCCTGCCGGAATGGATAGCCAGGGGCACGGGAAGCTACGAGATCAGCAGTTACGAGATGCCTGACGAGCGGGTGGCCGTAAGGCTGCGGGGACGCGATCAGGAAGGGAGACTGGCCGTTGACCAGATCTATCAGCCGCATCCGCACTTCTAGGAGATTCCGGACCGGCGAGCGGGGATTCGTGCTCATCAGTGCGCTCGTGATCGCAGCTCTCTACTTCAGCCTGATCGAGCTGACTCTTCTCGATTCCTCGCGGCGGCTGGAGGCGGCACAGCGATTTCGCTCCCGCATCGCCGCGCGGATTCTCGCAGAGAATGGCGCGGAGCTTGCGGCACAGAACATGGTCCATGCCGCGTCGACGTCAGGGGAGGCAGAGCTGGCGGCTGGTGTCCTCGAGGGCAAATTCGAAAGGTCGGCGGACTCCTTTGTTCTTCGTGGCCGTGGCCGAACCGGAGGAGTGCAACAGGCGTCCGCAGGAATCGAGATCGTGGGCCGGATCGAGGGACAACTCGTCCGCATCGACAGCTCGAGGCAGATCCCGTGAGGTTCGGGTTCCTGCTCGGCGGTCTCCCCTTCGTCATCCTCATGCTGTTTTCCTGTCTGATGGACGAACGGCCTGGATTCACCATAGCGACGACCACCAGTGTCGACAACTCCGGCCTGCTCCGTCATCTGGCAGATGAATTCCAACGGAAAACGGAGATCGAGGCGCGATGGGTGTCGGTTGGATCCGGCAAGGCGCTGCAGCTCGCCTCGGAGAACAAGGTCGACCTCGTGATCAGTCATGATCCCGATCAGGAACGGAAGTTCTTCGCGACGGGACGGGCGTCGCTGTACGAGCCGTTCGCACGGAACGACTTCGTTCTGATCGGTCCACCGGCGAATCCCGCGGGAATTGCGCCAGATGATTCGGCGGAAGAAGCGTTCCGCAAGATCGTCCGCTCGGGAAGTCGTTTCGTCTCGAGGGGCGACAGTTCAGGCACCCACTCCCGTGAGACAGCCATCTGGAGCGCCGCCGGGGTCGATCCGAAGGGAGAGGCCTATATCTCCCTGGGCCAATCGATGACCGCACTTCTCCGTTCGGCCCGTGAGCTGGACGCCTATGCGCTGAGCGACGCTGCGACGTACCTGCAGGTGAGCCGGGGCTCGGGTCAGAAGATTCTGCTCGAGGGGGATCCGATGTTCCGAAATGTCTACTCCGTGATCCTGCTGCGTTCGGGGACAGGCCCGGAGTCCCGGGAACGCGCGGGACGGTTCGCAGAGTGGCTGCTCTCGCCCGAGGGGACTGAGGCGGTCGCGGCATTCAGCATCGAAGGAAAGGCCGTATTCACCCCCGGTGGACGGGATCGTTGACGATCCGTTGACGCCACCTGTGACAGAGTTATCCTGAATCCGTTCGTGTTATTTTGGTTCTCCCAGAGAGGAATCGTCAGGCTTCAGTAGTCGAATGGTGCAGCGTGTGCGCGGCTCGTGATGTGAGCGGGGGTGGAATCATGGTTCGATCTCGAAAAGCGGGTATGCGAAGCCGCCTTGCCGGGTACGTTGGCGCGTTGCGCGGGACTCATCTCCTCGGGTTGGAGCCATCCATTGCCTGAGTGGAACATCACGCTGACTTCCGTGGCGCTCGCGCAGGCGGTGGCGGCCGCGATTGTTTCACGGCTCCTTCTGGGGTTTTTCCGTGACTACGGGAGGCTTTACCTCCGGCACTGGTCAAGGAGCTGGTTCTGTCTCGCGATCTTTCACCTGGTGGGCGCTCTGGCTCTTGCATTACCGGTGGATCTGGCCGGGCGGGTTTCCCTGATTACAGTCGCCTCGGTCGTCGGCGGAATAGCCGGATGGATGCAGCTCGGGTGGTTGGCGGCCGGTGCGTGGGAATTGACTGCTCGCCGCGAGATTGCTGGTCGACGGCTCACGAACATTCTATTCGTTCTCGCTCTCGTGGGGGCGGCTACGGCGATCTTCCCGGCAGGAATGGCGCTTCACGGCGGTATCTGGGATGTGGCGAGCGTCACGGTTCGATCGGTGTCAGCGGGTGTGACGTTTCTCATCGCAGGAGTGCTGGTCTGGGGGGCAAAAGCCCGCAGCTCCAGCTTCGGATTGAGGCTCGTGAGCGTGACGTTCGTTCTATACGGTCTCAATCAGCTTCATTTTCTCGGTGCGGAACTGGCCTGGCCGGCGATGCAGCGACTCTTCCACTATCCCCTCTTTCTCGGGTTCTTCGATTTTGCTCTGCAGGCGCTGATGGGAATCGGTGTCGTGGGATCGCTTCTCGAGGACGAGCGGGAGGCTGCCGTGCAGGCCACCGTGGAGATCGAGCATCTCGCCTATTACGACCCGCTGACCGGACTTCCGAACAGAATGCTGTTCATGGATCGTCTCGAGGTGGCGCTGGCTCAGGCGACACGCTACGAGCAGAAAATGGCCGTCATGTTTCTCGATATCGATCGCTTCAAGGAGATCAACGACTCCCTCGGACATACCGCCGGAGATTCGCTTCTGGGAATGGTCTCCGAGAGAGTTCGCCGCTGCGTGAGACAGGCCGACACGGTGTCGCGCTTCGGAGGCGACGAGTTCGCGATACTAATTCAGAAAATCGAAGGTTTCGAGGATGCAGCCAAAGTTGCGCAGAAGGTGCTCGAAAGCGTGAAGTCGCCGTACATGGTGCAGGGCAGAGAAATCGGGGTCTCCACCAGTATCGGGATCTCGATCTTCCCGGAGGACGGCAAGGATGCCGAGTCTCTTTTGAGAAACGTCGATACGGCGCTGTTTCGCGCGAAGGACGCGGGACGCGACAACTACCAGTTGTACGAGGCGGGAATGAATGCGAGGGCACTCGAGCGGCTGGCACTCGAGAGCCGCCTGCGCAATGCGCTGGCCGGACAGCAACTCGTACTGTTCTACCAGCCGCTGGTCGATCTCTCGACCTACAAGGTGGTCGCATTCGAGGCGCTGCTTCGATGGAACCATCCGGATCTCGGGCTCCTGAGTCCTGCGGAGTTCATTCATCAGGCTGAAGTCTCAGGGCTGATCATTCCGATCGGTGCCTGGGTGATCGAGACAGCATGCCGTCAGGCGAAGGGATGGCAGCAACGGGCTCCCGGGCTCGGCGTCTCGGTGAATCTATCTGCAAGGCAGTTCCAGCAGCCGGATCTCGTGCGCCAGGTTGCCGCTGCCCTCGAAAGTAGCGGACTCGAGCCTCGTCTGCTCGAGCTGGAAATCACCGAGACAAATGCGATGCACGATGCGGAGAACAGCATCCGCACTCTGTTCGAGCTCAAGGAGCTCGGGGTCCGGATCTCAATGGATGATTTCGGGACCGGCTACTCATCGCTCAGCTACCTCAAGCGGTTCCCGATCGATGTGCTCAAGCTCGACCAGTCATTCGTGCGCGACATCACGTCATCACCTGGAGACGGCGCGATCGCGACTGCAGTGATCGCGATGGCGCACAGCCTCAGCCTCGAGGTCGTTGCCGAAGGCGTCGAGACGAGGGGCCAGCTGGCCTTCCTGAGGGAACGGCTCTGCGACCGGATCCAGGGCTTCTACTTCAGTCCGCCGCTCTCGCCGCTGGACTTCGAGCACTTCATCGACCGCCGTAGCGGTCTGGTCTGGATGGAGCCGCACGAGAAGGTGCACGTGGAACACTGATTGAAGGGTGAAGAGTGAAGGGTGAAGAGTGAAGGGTGAAGAGTGAAGGGTGAAGAGTGAAACCTCCAAACCCAGGCCTTCACCCTTCACTCTTCTCCGTTCCTCACCCCACTCCGCCGCGGCCTTCGGCGATGAGCTGGCGGCTGTGATAGTGGAGCTCGTGGTTGGCGTCGAGGAAGAGGCGTCTTCTTTCGATGCGCTCTTCTTTGGCACGGGTGTAGATGGTCAGGTCGAGGAAGGCCGTTCCGTCTGCCTGAAATTCGAACTCCGGCAGGAACCCGGCGAACAGCGCGTTGACGATCTGCGGCTGATCCATGCCGTTCAGGTGAGCATCGTGCTCTTCAGGTGAGGCGATGAGCTTCGTCATCTTCCAGTCCGCGGATGACAGCAGCTCGGATGTCAGCATCCAGTACTCGAGGAGCGCCTCGCCTGTCGAATCGATTTCAAAGAAGGGGTAGAGAAACTCTTCCGGCCGGAGGCTGTCGATCTCTGCCGGCGCCGGTCTGTTCTCCCCACTGTACGCAACCGGCGCAATCATTCGCCGCGCTTCATCGATGAAGTAGGCGATCCGATAGCCGGGCTCGAGGCGCACGCCTGATACCGCATCGAGCATGCTGGCCGCCTGGATTTCCAGGTGCGCGCGCCAGCGTTCATTCGGGGGAGTGTCGGGTGGAGCGCTGGCGAAGGATTCGCGAAAGCGAAGGGCTGCATCGTCGCGCGCGAGAGCAAAGCGCGCCCGAACCCGTTCGACTTCGGTGAGCGTGATTTTTTCCATCTAACAAACCCTTACGTTGAGCGCATCTTCGAGGCTCATTCCGAAAATAACGAGCTTGTCATCCCGAGCAATCGAACGGCGCGAGCATCGATGAAGGGATGATGAACCACCGTGTCATGCTGAGCGAGGCCACGTCATCCTGAGCGAAGCGAAGGATCTCGTTCGCGGTGCTCGATCCTCTTCAGGAGATCCTTCGCTTCGCTCAGGATGACGTGTTGCTACATCCCTCCCGGTTCGGAGAGGTTCATTAGAAGCGTCGACAATGACAGGACAGGTCATCCCACACCCTCAGATGCCCGCGATCACTTTCAATTCCACTGCGATCGGGGTCGGCAGAGAATCGACTCCGACGGTCGTTCGTGCCGGCTGGATCTCACCAAAGTACTCCGCATAGACGCGGTTGAACGTGGCGAAGTCGCGTTGCATGTCGGTGAGAAACACGGTGACGTCGACGATCTTGTCCAACGTGCTTCCCGCATCTTCGAGGATCGTCTTCAGATTTGCGATTACGGAGCGTGTCTGAACGTCAATGTCGTAATCGATGACTTTTCCCTCTGAGTCTTTTTTGAGCCCGGGGATCTCACCGGTGCCGGGCCGGCGAGGACCGATTCCCGACAGGTAGAGCATGTTCCCCACCCGTCGCGCGTGCGGATAAGCCCCGACGGGATCAGGCGCGCGGGATGAGAGCACTCTCGAGGTATCAGGGGCGGGCTCCGCCGTGGCGACGCCGGCTGTCGCCGGAACCATCTCGTCCGGCTTCCCGAGCGGAGCGGACTCGCTCGGCGAGCGCTCCATCACGTTATGAGTCTCGAGGCCTGTGCCCGCGACTGCAGCTACGTCGGCCACCGCTCCTGCCTCGTCGAACTCCTTCTCGAACTCGAGCTCTTTGTCGGACGGCGTCAGCTCGACGAGGGCAGCGCCGGTGCCCCACACCGGCTGGTAGTCCCAGACTTTTCCGTCGTATCGGTTGTGTTCACCCATCAGCGCCGCGAGCCACCAGATCGCCTTGAAGCCCATGTCGGCATTTGCTTCGCGCGCGAACTCCCGCGCGACTTCCGCGACATCCTCGAGACGGCCGTCAGCCAGGATCTCGAGAATCTTCCTGTTCCATTCGTCGTCTTTTGATGAGGAGATGCGGTCCTGCGCCGGGTCGATGTCCGCGACCTCATAGCGGTTCGACAGGTTCGTCACGATGACCACGATCGTCTTCTTTCCGTACGCGTCGATCGCCTGTCTCGCGGCACGCCCGAGGGTGCGGGTCTCGTCGCGCTCCGCGTAGATGTTGCACGAGACGATCGAGGCCGGCACGGCGTTGTCCGGGTTCATCATCTTCAGTGCGACGACGGTTCCGGTGTCGATCGGAAAGCCGTGGTAGTTCACCGTGGACGCCTGAAGGCCGTGCTTTCGCGCGATGTCGCAGTAGAGCTGCCCGAATTTCGGGTCGAGGGTGAACTCGTACGGGATCTCTCCGAACTCGTACCAGTTCTGATCGACGAGCAGCCACTTCGGTTTCGGGTCGACCTGGAAGAGGTGGCCGATCACCGAGAACCACTGCGTCGAGTAGACGAGCATCAACTCGGCGCCGGAGAGCGCGATCTCCTTGCCGATGCGCTTGTAGTTGTCATGCAGTGACTGCCAGCCGGGATTCCTGTCAGGCGCCAGCGCAATGTGCGGCTGTCCCGCAACGATGTATGCCTTCTGTATGAGTCCGTTCATAAGGTCCTTCGATTCATGTCATCCTGAGCGCAGCGAAGGATCTCGTCCTGCGGTGCTCGTTCCTTTTCAGGAGATCCTCCGCTTCGCTCAGGATGACACGTCGGGCAGGCGTGCTTTCATCCTTCATCTTTCATCCTTCATCCTTGCGCCTCCGCGTCCCATCCCACCACCGCGTTCCCCGTCCCGATCACCGTCCAGTAGCCGTACACCTCGGCCGGATACGTCGGAAATCCGAGTGCCGCGAGCATCCATGTCAGCGCGCCCGCCTTCACTTCGGAAACCGCCATGTCCATGAACTCGGGAAGAATTGCGATCAGCTCCTTCGTGCGCCCCTTTTTCATCATGTCGATGACCTTCATATCCCACAGATACCCCGAATGCTCGTAGACGTGCTCTTTCGACATGTCTTCGGGCAGCTCCGGCTCGGTCGTGAAGTGGCGGTGCGACAGGGTGTTCGATGCGAGCAGGATCGCGCGCCGTCCGCTCTTCTCGATCGCACGGCGCGTCGCGTTGCCGAGCTTCACCATCTCCTGCTGTCCCATCTCGTTCGAGAAGTAGTAGGGGGAGTTGTTCGAGGAGAGCCCGACGACGGGAATGTCCCAGTCGGGATTCATCATGTGCAGTGACACGATCGTGCCGTAGTCGACGCGGAAGTTCGGGTTCCGCATCATCTTCGTAATCAGGCCTTCCTGCTTCCCCTCTTCGGCGATCATTTCTGCGAGCTCCACGTCGACGGTCATGTCGTAGTGGTAGCGGAACAGATTCGGGAAGATCGGGTCGACCGACAGGCCGTGAAACTCTTTCACGCCCAGGAAGTGGTGGCCGATGACCGTCTGCCAGTGCGGGCTGTGCACGAGAAAAACGTCGGGCTTCTTCGCGAGAAAGTCTTTCCGCGCGCGCTCGTAGCCCCATCGCAGCACTTCCCAGCCGCATTCGGATTTCGGTTCGTTGCGCGGGTGGTTCTCGCCATAGACGATGTGGGGCGGGTGCGGGGCGAGAACGCCTCCGATGATCTTTCCTTGTGGCATATCAGGCTCCAGTTCAGCTGTCATCCTGAGCGAAGCGAAGGATCCCCTGCCTCGAGGCGACACCGCAAGTCTTCACGGGATCCTTCGCTTCGCTCAGGATGACACTTCATTTGCTCAATACCGGATACAAACATTCTTCGCTTCCGTGAAAAATGCAAGCGACTCGAATCCTCCTTCACGACCCACGCCGCTTTCCTTCATTCCACCGAACGGAACTCTGAGGTCCCGCATGAGCCAGCTGTTCACCCATACGGTTCCGGAGTCGAGCGCTGCGGCCACCCGGTGCGCGCGACTGAGGTCCGAGGTCCAGACGCTGGCCGAGAGACCGTACCGTGTTGAATTGGCCTTGTCCACGGCTTCCTCTGCCGTGTCGAACGGCGTCACGGTCACGACGGGGCCGAAGATCTCCTCCTGCATCGTCCGGCAGCCGCTGTCGAGACCTGTGATCACGGTCGGCTCGAGAAAAAAGCCGTTGCGCAGATGATCTGCGAGTCTTTCCGGAGCTTTGCCGCCTGTGAGGATCTGCCCTCCTTCGTCCACCGCAAGCTCGAAACACCCGCTGACCTTCTTCCTGTGGGCCTCGCTGATCAGGGCGCCGATGTCGGTCGAATCATCGGACGGATCGCCGATGCGGAGCTCTTTCGTTTTCTCTACGAACTGTTCGAGAAACGCGTCGTGCACCGGACGCTCGACGTAGATGCGTGAGCCGCAAAGGCAGATCTCTCCCTGATTCCAGAAGCTCGAGCGAATCGACGTCTTCACCGCGTCGTCGAGATCGGCATCGGCGAAGATGATGTTCGGATTCTTGCCGCCGAGCTCGAGCGAGAGTTTCTTGAACATCGGAGCTGCAGTTCGCGCGACGATCTCGCCCGTTGCGGTTCCTCCGGTGAACGAAATCATCGGAACCTTCGGATGTGCCGTGATCGCGGCCCCGGCGCTCCCGCCATAGCCGTGAACGATGTTGATCACGCCTGCGGGGATGCCTGCCTCGAAAGAAAGCTCCGCGAGGCGGTTCGCGGTGAGCGGCGTCAGCTCGCTCGGCTTCGCGACACAGGTGTTCCCGGCGGCGATTGCGGGTGCGATCTTCCAGGTCAGGAGATAGAGCGGAAGGTTCCACGGCGAGATGAGTCCTGCGACTCCGATCGGCTGCCGCAGCGTGTAATTGAGGCCTCGCTGATCCATGGAGTGGCTCTCGCTCGACTGATGAAGAATCGCCGTCGCGAAGAAGCGGAGGTTGTGGGCGGCGCGGGGAATGTCGAGAGTTCTCGCCAGAGAGATCGGCTTGCCGCTGTCGCGCGACTCGAGCTGCGCCAGCTCCTCGGAGTTCTCCTCGATGAGCTCTGCCAGACGAAGAAGAACCTTCGACCGCTGTTCATCCGATGTTCGGCTCCACTCGGGGAAAGCCTTCCCCGCGGCTTCGACAGCCGCGTTGACGTCGTCAACGCCACTGTCAGGAATGTCGGCGATGACCGCGCCAGTGGCGGGATTGATGTCGGGTATGTACTTGCCGGAAGATGGCGGCAGAAAATGCCCGCCGATGAAGTTGCCGAGGCGCATGGGAGGGAAAGTTTACAGCGAATCGTGAATCGGAACCCCTCGCCCCGCGTGAGCGGGGAGAGGGGCAGGGGAGAGGGGCGTTGGCTCTGCAAGCGATCGAGCTACACCCTCTCCCGGCGGGGCGAGGGTAATCTGTCACTCCGCGTACAGAAACTCTTCCGGCTCGAATTCCCAACGGTCAATGTCCGGATCCCACGAATCCCACGGCGTGATGTCCTTCATCCGTTCCCGGAACTGCGGCGGTATGACGTCGGAGACGATGAACGCCTTCTGTCTTCGCAGCTTGTAGGGATTACGGAACTGGATGCCGAGGACGCCGAGAATGTAGCGGGCGACATACCAGGTGGCCTGGGGATTCCAGCCGTGCGCGATCTTGATGACGACGCCCAGGCCGTTGGGGAACTCCGGATGCTCGATGCTCATGCCCAGAAGGCCGTCAGCGCCTTCCTTGGCCAACACTTTTCCGCCTGCGGCCTTGATGATCGTCGAGTCGAGACGATTGAAGCCGCCGATCAGATCGGGATGGTCGATCATCGTCTTCCAGATCCAGTCGTCGTCCTTCTCCGTCACGAGCGCCGCGAAGAGCGTCGCGAGATCCGTCACGGTCATGCTGACGGTCGGCAGCCCGCATCCGTCCTTCGCGATCTTTCCACGCTTCCATTCAGGCCCGAGGACGCCGTGCATGTACGCGAGGAACTCCTGAAAAAATTCGTGATGGGGCCAGACGTAGCCGACGCGTGACCAGCCCCTCAGCTTGCAGCCTCGGAGAATGGCGGCGTGCTCGCCGGAGCAGCAGTGGTGCCAGCGTCGCGGCCGCCGCACCTGCCGGCCGAACTGAACGAGGGGCACATCGTGCGGCGCCTGCATCAATCCCCATTCCGACTCCGTCAGAATCGATTTCACGACTCGGACGTGCTCGGTGTCCCCGTTGTGGGATGAAACGGCGAGGGCCTTTTGCTCATCATTGAGCGCGGTCTCGAACTCACGCCGGAAGACTTTCATCATGAGCGGCTTGACCATCGAACGGCCGTAGCACTCGACGTTGCCACCGAACGAGTGGATCAGGTCGTGGCCGGACATCCAGGAGACGGCGCCATGAATCGTGTTCTCCGCGATGCCGTTGCGCCGGTACTCGACGAGTGGTTGCCAGTCAGCCATGTGCGTCTCCCTGCGGTCGAATGAAGAATTGAGAATTCTGAATTCTCAATTCTCAATTGCCTTTACAAACGCTTCCATGTTCCGCATCACGCGCTTGCTGTCGTGATTGTTGAAATCGAACCAGAGCATCAGTCTATCCTCGGGGTGAAATCGATCCCGCACCTGCTGGGCGATCGTCGGACCGTCGCCGACGAGCGCGTTGTTGGTCGCGCGCTCGACCTTGCGCGGATCGAGCGTTCCCTCGAGTGCGCGCCAGTAGTTCTCGAGCGCGCTCTTCGCCTCGGTGTGCGCAGCGGTGATCTTTTCTTCCCCGGACAATCCTTCTTCCTCATTGATGAAGACGAGCACCGTGCGCGGCATCAGACGCCTCTCCCAACCGCCGCCGTCGGGATGGTACGCCTTCATCATCCGCTCGTTGGTGCTTTCGATTTCGTCGCCCGGAGTGATCGAGAGATTGAACACGCCGGTGGGGAGGATCGTGTTCGCGAACTCCTGCGTCGCAGGATCGTGCGAGCCGATGGAAAGACGAAGCAGATCGAGCGGCGCCTCCTGAGGGACGATCTTGAGATTGGGAAACGTCCACCAGGATGGAATCTCGATCACCTCCGCGGGACCGCCGTGAGCTTCGAGCACGCGGTTCCAGTCTTCGTCGCTCCGGAAGTCTTCGCGGCGCAGCGTCTTCTTCTCAATCATCGACGAGTTGAGGATCTCCCCTTTGAGCAGCCGGAGAAAGATCTCGGTCGCTTCCTGAAAGATCTTCGTTTTGAGCACCGGCCACGCCGCTTCTTCGACGGCCCTGCGCGGAACGATGCCGTAGGGGACATTGATGAATGGAAAACGCCCCGAGGCGAAGCCGATCGTGAGAAGGCGCTTCTCGTCCGGATTCATGCCGTGGAGGGTAAGGAATGTCTTAACCCGTTCCGCGGCAGCGATCGGTCCGCCGTTGGCGAGAATGTTCATGATCGCGGATCCGACGCCGATCCGTTGCGTCATTCCGAAGATCCTGTGCGCAAGCTGCAGGATGTCTGTATTGAGGCCGATCTCGCCGACGAAGTGGGGGATGACCGCGCCGGGGTTCGATTTCTGCACCTCGCAGGAGAGGTGACTTTCGGCGACCCACGCGGTGCCGAAGCCGAGCGCGTCGGCGAGCCGGACCTGTTCGAAGAAGTTGGCGAACATCGTCCGCTCGTCCGGCATGTAGCCGTCGACTTCCGTCTGGCAAATGGAGAAGAAGACGTCGAATTCCATCGCGGTAGTCTAACGAGTTCTGAGTTCTGAGTTCTGAGTTCCCTCCCGCCCGAGGGTGGGCGGGACTCACAACCCAGAACCGTGCGGGCGGATGGGCGGGCAGAACTCAGAACCGGGCGGGCGGGGGCGAGGCGTGTGGGCCCGCAGTCCCGCGATTGTGGCCGCTTCGAACAGCCTGCTGTCAAACGTGATGATCGTTCGCGACTGTCCAGCCATTCCGAGAGCGAGGTGAAGGGCATCGAGGGATCGCAGCGGTATTGATGAAAGAAGGAGCAGCCGTTCGGCAGTCCGGTGGGTGTCTGGCGAGAGCGGTATGCGCCCGAAGTATCCGGCCTCTGAGTCCTCGAGGAGAGCGGAGTAAACCGACCCGGCGTCCGTGGCCAGGATGGCTTCTTCGCGGCGCCGTCGTGAAAGGGCGGAAACAATCTCGGTGATCACGAGCTCCGAGATCAGGAGATCCGTACGCCCGACGATCAATTGCTCCACCTCGTCGCTGCCGGGCTCGGGTAGGTATCGTTTGATCAGGGCGCTCGAATCGATGTAGATCGGACCTTCCAGAGATGCGCCACTCAATCGTGATCCTCGCGATCCTCGATGATGGTCTGTGACAATGGCGGAACCAGCGACGGCATTCGTCGTCGGAATTCGGAATGATCCGGGAGAGGCTTTCCGCTTCGCTGCGCGGGGACCAGGCGTGCTACGGGAACCCCTCGTTCCGTGATCAGGACCTCATTACCCAGCTTCACCTCGTCGATCAACTGGGAGAGGTTCTGCCGTGCCTCGCGAACGCCTGCAATACGCATAGTGACGGCATTGTACTACATGTAGCACATTCCTGGAGGGTGGTGCAGAGCCGGTGAATAGGCAGCGGCCTTCGGACTTTATGAAAGAATCAGCCAATGAAACGCGCCTCTGTGCTCGCGCTCCTGCTCCTGGTCGCATGTGTTCATGGCCCGGCGACGAATCAGTACGGTCTGGAAGTCGTCTCCTCTCCGGTTCAGTACGCGCGCTCGGTCCAGCGCGATCCTGTCATGCGGCTGGTCGCTGTGGACCAGTGGGTACCGGGTGTCGTACTCGATATCCACTACGCAACGGATGAGAACTTCATGAAGCAGCCGCTGTACCCGCGGGCGGCGGCATTCCTTAGGCTGCCCGTGGTGCTTGCGCTCCGACATGTGCAGGAGGATCTGGCTCCGATGGGACTCGGGCTGAAGGTGTGGGACTCCTACCGGCCATACAGCGTCACCGTGGCGATGTGGGAGCCCTACAAGGATCCGGACTTCGTTGCGGATCCTGCGCGCGGTTCGCGCCACAACAGGGGAGCCGCCGTGGACGTGACGCTGGTGAACCTGGCGACCGGCGAGGAGCTTCCGATGCCGACGCCGTACGACGAGTTTTCACCGAGAGCCGCTGCAGACTTTGCGGAGTTGCCCGCCGATGTGATTGCCAACCGCGAAACGCTCCGCACCGCGATGGAGCGTCACGGCTTCAAAGTGCTCGCCTCGGAGTGGTGGCACTTCGATTTCGACGGCTGGCAGGGTTTCGACCTGATGGATCTGAGCTTCGATGAGATCGAGAGCATCTGGCCCTGAGTGGGCCCGGTCTCCCGGGCCCGAAACTCGAGCTTACTGCCATGCGGGCTGCCGATGACGTTCAGAAGCGGAACACCGCAGACATTGACCCGACCTTGTATGTGTCGGATGTGTCGTAGGCAACGTCAATCTGAAAGTTGGGCCATGCCAATCCGAATCCGCCCGTGATGTGGTCCTGATCTTCAGATCCGGGGTAAAGGATGGCGGCTGCCACGCCGGCTGACGCCCGCTCGGGTCCAGCATTCAGCCCGACCAGCGGCGAGGTGTAGGTAATCGCATGTGCGGGATCGCGCCACCATCCCACGCGAACAGCAAAGGGGATTCGCGTTTTGAAAAAGTACTCGGCACCGACATGAATCTCCGTCACATCTTTGGCCGAGTATCCCCGGATATCTTCTGGCGTTAAATCTCCAAGCGGCTCGCCGGAGGAGAGCAGGGTGTCGCTGGCAAACACTGAGACGAAATTATCCGTGCTGTTGGAGTGATTCACTCGAATCGCATCCGCATTGATCGTCAGCACCGGAATCGGCCGGAACGAAAGGCCGAGCCCGTAAGTGTCGGGGATGTGAAAGGTCGGTGCGCCGATCTGCTCCTGGGGTGTGCCCTCTTGGATGCTCTGGAAAAACAGGTCGGTTTCGAACTCTGCGCCTTGCTTGTAGACACCGCCGATGCTGAAGCTGTCCGTGAACGCGTACTTGAAACCTGCCGAGAATGTGACGTCATCGTCGTCGGAGAGCTGCGTGGCGACCTGCGTGAGATTCAGATCGAAGTCGGTCCGGAGCGTCACGGCAGTTTCTTCAAACCGCTGATAGCGGCCCGCAACCCCCAGCGAAAGGTTACCCATCTTCCATGCGCCAGCCACGCCGTATGTCTGGAGCCTGATGTTCACGCCTGTGGCGAAAGGAAAGAGGTTGAACTGAACACACTCTTCGATCGCAAAGCATTGCTGTGTGGTGACCGGTCCATCCGGACCAAGGGAGAACAGGATCGGCTCGACGACGCCGCTCTGGCTGAAGGCGTTCACGATCGTGCTCTCGAACTCGATCGGAGAGTGAAAATATGCGGCGAGCGAGAAATTCTCGCCGATTGGCGTAACTACGCTCGCAAACGTTACGGGAACCCGGCGGCTGTAGCTGAAGAAGTCGTCGTCTGTGACATCAGGAAACTCTCCTGCGACATTGAGGGTCTGTGTAGTCTTCGAGTTGCGGGCCTCGATGCTGACTTCCGTCTTTCGCAGGATCGTCAGTCCCGCGGGATTTGCTTCCGCGGCAGACGCATCATCTGCGAGGCCGAGGAAGGCACCTCCCATGGCAAGGGATCGTGCGCCCGGGTTCCCGAAGCTGAACTGCAGACCGGAAAGTGCTTCGATGTCGGTGTTCTGTGCGGCGGCGGGAACAGTGAGAAGAACAGCGAGGAGGACCAGTAGCGGGGCTCGGCGCATAAAACCTCCAGTGCTCGCGAAAGCACGTTCACACATTCGACAATTGCAGGACTCAATGAGTCTAGGGCGGTCGTGAAGGGCAGTCAAGGGCATTCGCGCTAGACGTTACGGGGACGACGAACCCCCTTTCATGCCTGCGTGTGCACCTTGATGGGCTTATTCAGGGGCTGGATCAAAATCGATAGACCGCCGAAAGGGATCCTACCTTGTACACATCGGAGGTGTCGTATGCAACGTCTATTTGAAAGTTTGGCCAGGCTAGCCCAAATCCTCCGGTGACGTGGTCCTGATCCTCACTGCCGGGATAGAGAATCCTCGCAAAGACCTGGCCGGGTTCAAACAAGACTCCCGTATTTTCATATGTGATCGCATGAGCAGGATCGCGCCACCAGCCGAGGCGGACTAAGAACGGTATGCGCGCCCTTGAGAACGCATATTCCACGCCGAGATGGATCTCCGTGACGTCTTTCGAAGCGAAAGCTCTTGCGCCCTCCGAGTCCCCAAAGATCGTGCTGACGAATTCATTGGTTGCATTGGAATGGGTCACGAGAAGAGCGTCTGCATTGATGGTCAAGTCCTGTATGGGGCGGACGGAGAGACCTAGCCCATAAACATCTGGAACATGAAAGGTAGGGGACCCTACTGAGAACGCATCTCCTGAAGATAATTCATGGTTGATGATCTCCGTTTCAAATTCTGCTCCTTGCTTGTAGACGCCACCGACACTGATGCGGTTGCTGAAGGCGTACTTGAATCCTGCTGAAACAGTGAAATCCTCGTCGTCCGCCACCTGCTCAGTAGCAAACAACGGAACCAGATCAAAATCAGTTGTGAGGCTGAGTGCCCTCTGCTCGAGTGTTTGATAACGGCCCGCAACTCCGACAGAAAGTTTTCCCCCGCTCCAGGCAGCGGCGACACCGTAAGTCTGAAGTCTGATGTCGATTGCGACGGCGCGTGGGAGCAAGTCGAATATGAGGCAGTCATCGAACTGGGAGCCGAAACATTCCTCTTCCGAGATCGGTCCTTGCGGACCCAGGAAGAACCTGACTGGATCAAAGAATCGGTTGCCGAACGCGTCCTCCTGAAAAAGAGTATTGGTAATCGTGGTTTCGAAGTCGATCGGAGAATGAAAATATGCGGCAAGAGCGAGGTTGTCCCCAATCGGTGTCACGACACTGGCGAAAGCTACCGGGACTCCCTCGCCGTAAGTCGTGAAGTCATTCCTCTCCAACTGATCGGGGAATGTTCCACCAACCACGAAAGACTGTGTCGTATTCACATTTCTGGTCTCAATGCTCACCTCTGTCTTCCGGAGGATCGTCAGTCCGGCTGGATTCGCTTCAGCGGCCGATGCGTCATCCGCGAGACCGAGGAAGGCCCCGCCCATCCCGAGCGCGCGGGCACCCGGATTCCCAAAGCTGAACTGAAGTCCGGACAGCGCTTCGATATCTGTGTTCTGGGCTGCGGTGGGAAAGGCGAGAAGGACAGCGAGGAGGACCAGGAGCGTCGCTCGGCGCATAACACCTCCAGTGCTCATGAAAGCACGTTCCACACACCTTCGACAGTTATGAGGACTTGATTGAGTCTAGGGCGGTCGTGCAGGGCAGTCAAGGGGAGAGGGCCGGGAATGCACACATCACAGTGAACAGCAGGTCCGGAGCTGGTTCTGTGACGTGCGTCATCGTTTTCCCCGACCCGAGCGGCTCCTCTTACTTCTTCTTCGGAACCACCAGCAACACCACGCCGAGGACGATCGCGCCGACGCCGGCCCACATCGGGATGTTGACCGTTTCCTTTTCCTTGACTGAAAGCTCGATCGGGCCGAGCTTCGCCTCGTGCGTGTCTTTCGTGTAGGTGAGCCCGCCGTAGACCAGTCCGAGGATGCCTGCGACGATGAGAATGATTGCAATGATTCGGACGATGCTCATTAGGAGCCTCCTGGGGGTAATAGTACTGGATCACGAATGACGAGTGACGAGTGACGAATACAGACGACGAGGATGCATCGCAGCGAGTGGAACGGTGTGACCTGCGTACTGGGGTCATCCTGAGCGCAGCGATGGATCCCTTACCATGGGCGGTATCGCTAGGCTTGTGGGGATCCTTCGCTGCGCTATGGATGACACCTGCAGCCTTCATTCGTCACTCGGCTCCCTCTTTCCTCGCGCGGTCGAGATGATCGACGATCTCGGCGAGCGCGCCCGCCGGTGTCGCGAGTCTCCGCTCTTTGTCTTTCCGGAAGCTCCACTCGACCTCCCCGTTCGCCAGACTCTTCGCCCCGACGACGATGCGCAGCGGAAAACCGATCAGGTCGGCGTCCTTGAACTTCACGCCGGGACGCTCGTCGCGATCGTCCAGGATCACGTCGGCCCCGGCAGCGCACAACTGTTCGTAGATCTCCATCGCGGTCTGCTGAACGTCAGCTTCCTTTCCCAGCGGCGTTACGACGACTTCGAACGGCGCGATCGGAATGGGCCAGATGATGCCGTCTTCGTCGTGGCTCTGCTCGATCGCTGCAGCCACTGTGCGTCCAACGCCGAGGCCGTAGCAGCCCATGATCATCGGCTGGCGCTCGCCCTTCTCGTCGAGATAAACGCAGTTCATCTCTGATGAGTAGGTGGTCCCGAGCTTGAAGATGTGGCCGACCTCGATGCCGCGATGGATGTTGAGCTGCGTGGAGCAGCGAGGGCATGGATCGCCCGCTTCAACGGTGGTGAAGTCGCTGAACTCCGACAGATCGAAGTCGCGTCCCCGATTCGCATTGCGCAGGTGTTTGTCGGGGGCGTTCGCTCCGACGATCCAGTTGCTGATCGATTCGAGCGAGCTGTCGGCGACGACGCGCAGCTTCTTCGCTCCCACGGGACCGCAGTAGCCGGGAGGTCCTCCGACGACTTCCTGAAATTTCCCGTCTTCGAGCATTTCGAGTTCCTGGACGCCGAGGAAGTTTTTTATTTTGATCTCGCTTGCCTGGCGGTCTCCCCGCAGGAGGACCATCACGGTGCCTTTTTCCGTCTGAAAGACGAGCGTCTTGACGAGGCTGCTCGTAGGCAGACCGAGGAACCTGCCGACGTCCTCGATGGACTTTGTGCCGGGCGTATCGACCTCTTCGAGCTCTCCCGCTTCTCCGCCCGGAGCGCCCGATGGGTCGAAGAAGGCCGACGTCGCCTTCTCGAGGTTCGCGCCATAGTTGCAGGAGGGGCAGTGGACCACCGCATCCTCCCCCGACTGAGCAAGAACCATGAACTCATGGGATGCCGAACCGCCGATGTTGCCGGTGTCGGCCTCGACCGGGACATGCTCGAGCGCGCAGCGATTGAAGATCGCGCTGTAAGCATCGCGCATCCTGACGTACGTATCGTCCAGAGACTCGGCGCTCGCGTGGAACGAGTAGGCGTCTTTCATGATGAACTCCCGCCCGCGCATGAGACCGAAGCGGGGACGAACCTCGTCCCGGAACTTTGTCTGGATCTGGTAGAGATTCAGAGGCAGCTGACGCCAGGAGGAGATCGCGTCCCGGACCGTGTCGGTGATCACTTCCTCATGTGTCGGGCCGAAAACGAAGTCTCGATCGTGCCGGTCTTTGATCCGGAGAAGTTCCTTTCCGTACTTCTGCCAGCGGCCGGACTCCATCCAGAGCTCCGCCGGCTGGATGGCCGGCATGAGCAACTCGACCGCTCCGGCGCGATTCATTTCGTCCCGGACGATCGCCTCCATCTTCTGCAGCGAGCGCAGCCCCAGGGGGAGGTAGGTATAGATTCCGGCGGCAACTTTTCGGATCATTCCGGCGCGCATCATCAGCTTCTGGCTGATCACGTCCGCGTCGGCAGGGATTTCTCTCAGTGTGTTGATGAAGTATTGGCTCCAGCGCATAGGGTGTGCATTCTATGGTGCGAGGTGAGCACGTGACTAGTGGATGGGACAGTAGACTGTCCCTCAACATACGCCTCTATCCGAACTCTCCCGGGAATGTCCCGGATCAATTCTTGAATTCTCATAGGACGTGACCGACTTCGATACAGCGGACAAGGTCCTGGTCTTTGATCGCACGCCGGTCGCCCGCATTTTTTCCTGTGCGGCCATCTTCGCTTCGGCAGCGTTGTTTTTCGACTATCTCTCGCTCGGCACTGACCAGATCCGTCCGCTTCCGCTCCTCGGTCTGAGCCTGCTGGTGCTCGGGACGGTTCTTTCGGCACTCCTGCAGTACGGGGACCATATCTACGTAGGTCCCTCGGGGCTGTTGTACGAAAACCGCCTCCTGCCGATCCTGGGCAGGGGGACGCGGTGGATCCCGTGGGATGAGATCGTCGAAGTGCGGGAGGTGCGCCATAAGATCCTCATCCTGCTCTCACATGACGGGAGACGCATTCTCGTCGATGCAATCGTGGGGTATGCGATCGCGAGGCGTGAGATCCTCAGGCGCGTCCCGCATGCCGTGGTGTCCGGCACGCTGATCAAGGACGAGGGCGAGAAGGCAGAGGATCCGGGCAGCCTGCCCTCCTGACGGCATCGGAGGGACATTCTTCACTCCCTGGGTTCAGCACGAGCTCAGCAGAATGAAACGTAGGTTCGTGTCCCGCTCCAGCGGGCCTTTCCCAACTGGCCCGCAATTCTCATAGGGTACCCGCCGTGATGAGGCGCATGGTGTCGATGAGAGCTCGGAAGATCATTGCGACGGGGACCGCTCTTTCTCTGGTGGTCCTGATCGCGGGTGCGCTTTTTCTGGCACTGCAGGAGCCCGATCGGCGCCGTTCTCCGTCCATCGCCGTGGCCGGTATCGAGGAGCCCATCGCTACGCCGATCCGCGCAATCGCGCGAATCCCCCTTGAAGAATGGACAGAGCATTTCTTCTCGCTTCAGCAGCGGGGCGAGTGGGAGCGTCTCGATGAGGATCTCGACTGGATCGAACGGAACCGGGAGGATCTGTACGGGCGGTTCGAGCTCGGTTATCTCCACGCGAGAACAAAGCTGGAGATCGGAGCGCTGCGGCAGGCGGAAAAACTTCTGGCTCCCTACCTCGAGCAGAACCACCCGTTTCGTGATCTGGCCATTCACTACCGGGGAGTGATCGCAGAGCAGGAGGACGAGCAGCTGGCGTCCCGGTTGCGGCGCGAACTGATCGAAGCGTATCCGGAATCCATCTACCGTTCCGAAGCGATCGAGGACGAGCTCGAGCACCTGAGCAGCAATCGGGACCTTGACAGCCTGCAGGTTCTGTCGAAGGTCATCCACCCGTCGGCTCCGACCTCGTTGCGTCGAGACATGGAGTCGAGAATTGTGGAGGCCGCCCTCTTGCAAGAAGTGAACATCGACATCCTCACAGAGGGCGTGGGGCTTCTGCGCGGCAGCGTCATAGACGATGCCGCGGAGCGAATCTTCCGCGCGTTCGACCAGCCGGACATTCTCGCCATGCTGCGGCCGGAGAGTCTCGCTCTCGTGGGCTTCACGGCGCAGAGCCACCGGCACAACGACCGGGCTGTGGAGATTCTGACCGCGACACTCGAGCGTCTTCCGTCCAGGTCCGACGACCTGATTTTTGCAATCGGTCGCAGTCAGTTCGGAGCTGAGGAGTATGCAGCCGCTGAGCAGACGTATCTCCGCGGCGCGCGCTCGACCGGAAACGCGGAACCGAAAGCGACGTTCCTCTTTCACGCATCGAGGGCCGCACAGCTTCAGGGCGACGACGTCCGAGCGGAACGCCTGATGACGGAAGCGATTGCAGTCCCGGGACGATTCGGAGCGACGTCCGCAGCACTGACGCAGAGGACCCGAACGAGGCTCCAGCAGAAACGCTTCGACGAAGCCCAGTCCGATCTCGCGCAGCTCCGGCGGCTGTTCCCTCGGTCTCGTGGCCTGGTGGAGGCGAGTGTCGCAGTGGCCACATCCTTCATCGCTTCAGGAAACAACGGCGCGGCCATCCGCATACTCGACGCCGTTCCCCGCAATCTTTTCGATGCCTATGATCATTCGGAGATTGCGTACTGGAAGGCGCGGGCGCTCGAGCAGTCGAACCCGGCGGCCTCCTTCGGGCTGTATCTCGAGGTGCTGCGCTCTCCGGCACCAACGCACTTCGCCTATTTCGCGCGAGACCGGCTGCAGTCTCCCTCGCTCTCTGACAAGGCGGTTGTGGAAGCGAGGCGGCGAGGGGCGGAGGCTCGCAGACTCTCCGAGGAGGGGGACGTGGATAGTGCCCGAAGCCTGCAGACGGATGCGGTGCTCCTTGCGCCAGCCGCGGAACTGGACGAACAGTTACGCGGACTCAGAGAGCTCTACCTGGAATCTCCCGTATACCGTGAGATCCTCGAACTGGAACCGGTGCCATTCGCAGCCATTCCGACTGCTGATCCGGAGTCGCGACTGGATCTCCTCATGGCGATGGGCCTCTTTGATGATGCCATCGATGGAATCGTCCGGCGCTATGAACTGAAGCCGCGGAGGGCGGCCCTGACCCGCTCGCTCGCTCTTCATCGAGGGGCGGCCTCCCGCGATTCGATCTATGCGATCGAAGTCATGATGAATAGTATTCCGCGGGAGTATGTGCCGGACCTTCTTCCGCGGGTCGTCCGGGAGCTGCTCTATCCCCGCTACTTCCTCGAGTACATCGAGACGGATGCGAAACGCTACGGTGCTGATCCCCGGCTGGTTCTGTCCATCATGCGTGAAGAGTCGAGGTTCAATCCGCGCGCGAGGTCCGCCGCCGCAGCTCGCGGTCTACTGCAGTTCATCATCACGACCGCAAGGCAGGTAGGACAGGATCTCGGCATCCTCGAAGTGAGCTCCGGAGATCTCTATGATCCGCGAATGATCATTCAGCTGGGCGCGAAGTACGTTGCGACGCTACTCGGAGAGTTTGATGGGAACGGGTATCGCGCCGCCGCGGCCTACAATGCGGGACCCAATCAGGTGCGACTCTGGTCGAGACTCATGCCCGCCGACGGTGACGATTACTTTCTTTCTGCGATCAATTTTTCGGAGACGAAACACTACGTCCGCAAAGTGCGGAACAGCTACGAACGATACGGCGAGATTTACGAGCAGGAAGGGCCGGTGGGTGGAACGAGGGCGGAGCCGTGAGGTAAGACCGAATGTTGAATGTTGAATGTTGAATGTTGAATGCCCCTCCCTCTGCCCATCACACTAGGAGACTCGAGGGCAGCATTTCCATTCAGTATGCTGTATTCGACACTCAACATTCGGTAGTACTGTAGTGTGCGAAGACCGGAACCACATAGCCTGAAGGAGCATTCAATGGCAACCCTCACCGAGAAGATCAGGGCTGATCTCACCGAATCGATGAAAGCGAAGGATGCCCCGCGCACTTCTACGCTGCGCATGCTGCAGTCTGCGCTCAAGTACGAACAGATCGAGAAGGGGCGCGAGTTGTCCGACGAGGAAGCGGTAGGGATCGTTCAGCGCGCAGTGAAGCAGAGGCAGGATTCGATCGAGCAGTTCACGAGCGGGAACCGCCCGGAGCTTGCAGCAAAAGAGCGTTCCGAGCTCGAGATGCTGCAGAAGTACCTTCCCGCGCAGCTCTCGGACGAGGAAGCGGAGGCGATCGTCCGCGATGCGATCGCGTCGACGGGTGCCGAATCGAAGAAAGACATGGGAAAGGTGATGAAGGAAGTGATGGCGAATCACAAAGGCAGGATCGACGGCAGGAAGGTGCAGGAGATCGTCGGGCGATTACTTCCGTGAGCAGCACGGAGTGAACGGGGGGAAGGATACCGGGCCTCCGACCGTTGTATCCTCGAGATCCGATGAGCGAAACTCAACCTGATATCCCCCGGCTCCTCCGAGAAACCGGAGCGCTTCTCGAAGGCCACTTCCGCCTCTCTTCCGGGCTGCACAGCCCCAATTACGTGCAGTGCGCTCTGCTGCTCGAAAAGCCGGTCAACGCCGGAGCCATCGGCGACGCACTGGCGGAGTGTGTGATCCAGCTCGGAGCTCAGCGAGTCGTGGCTCCGGCTCTCGGCGGGCTGATCATCGGGTACACCGTAGCGGATGCTCTCACGCTGCCGATGGTCTTCACGGAACGGAAAGGCGGCGTCATGCAGCTTCGCCGGGGCTTTACGATCGGAGAACAGACTAAGGTTCTCATCATCGAGGACGTGGTCACCACCGGAAAGTCGACGAAAGAAACGGCCGCCGTCGCGAAGGAGGCGGGAGGAGAGGTTGTCGGGTACGGGTCGATTCTGAATCGCAGCGGGAAAGACAATCCGTTCGACCTGCCGTTTCACTCACTGCTCCGGATGGACCTGGAAACACATCCGGAGGAGAGCTGTCCTCTTTGCGCGGCTGGCGTTCCCCTCGATGCACCTGGAAGTCGATCCGAGGGAAACAAGTGAGTGAGAGGACTGTCACGATTCGCGGGGAGAGCATCGTACTGGATCTGGTCCGGGATGGCGAGCTCTTTGTCGTCTCCACCGGCGAACGGAAGGACGAGGTCGAGGTTCTGTCGATTTCGGGTAACGACGCCGAGCTGCGAATCAACGGGCGCCGGCGGATAGTTCCTTTCCACACCGAGGGTGAGACTGTTCATTTCGCCCTTGACGGTGAGACCTTTCAGGCCGAGCTGTCGAGCGGGGCGCAGATCCGGAAGCGGCGCCAGCACGAACACTCGATGACGGCCCCGATGCCAGGCGTCGTGTTGGAGATCTTTGCGGCTGTTGGAGACGTTGTCGCGAAGGGAACACCGCTGCTGATCCTCGAGGCGATGAAGATGGAGCACCCGATCTCGGCGCCCTACGACGGCATCGTGGAAGCGGTTCATTGTTCCAGGGGAGAGCTCGTGCAGCCGGGAGTCGATCTCATCGCGATCCTGCAGAAAGAGGAGCCATGAAATTCCAGGTGGAAGAGGTGAGCATCGTCGAGGTGGGTCCGCGGGACGGGCTCCAGAACGAGAAAGTCTCGATTCCGACAGATGTGAAAGTCGACTTCATCACGGCGCTCGTGGATGCCGGACTGCGGACCGTCGAAGTAGGAGCGTTCGTTCATCCGAAGTGGGTGCCGCAGATGGCGGATACGGCCGAGGTGTACCGGCAGATTCCGAAGGACCCCGGGGTCGATTATCCCGTCCTCGTGCCGAATCTTCGCGGGCTGGAGCGCGCGATCGAAGTGGGTGTGAAGTCGATATCCATATTCACCGCCGCATCCGACACGTTCAACAGGCGCAACATAAACATGTCGATCGATGAGTCCTTCGTGAACTTCGCGCCGGTGATGGATCGTGCGCGGAGCGAAGGGTTGCGCGTTCGCGGCTACGTCTCCTGTACTCTCGGTTGCCCGTACGAGGGAGAGGTCCCGCCGGAGCGTGTGCTCGAAGTCGCCGCGCGACTCCTCGACATCGGGTGCTACGAAGTCTCCATCGGAGACACGATCGGCGTTGGAACGCCGCTTCAGGTGCAGGGACTCATCGGGCTGCTTCTTCAGGTCATACCTCCTTCGAAACTCGCCATGCACTTTCACGACACGCGAGGCACGGCTCTGGCGAACACGCTCGCCGCGCTCGAAATGGGGATCGCGACGTTCGACGCTTCGGCCGGAGGGCTCGGTGGATGTCCTTACGCGCCGGGCGCCTCCGGCAACCTCGCGACCGAGGATCTCGTGTACCTGCTCAACGGGCTCGGTATCCCGAGCGGTGTGGATCTGGATCGACTCGTCGCAGCCTCGAAGGTGATCGCGCCTCATATCGATCACCCCCTTCCCGGCAAAGTCCTGCAGGCCTCGACCCCGAAGGCGCCGCAGCCTTTGTCCGGAAGTTCCGTGCAATAATCGGAAATGCACCGAGAGCGAGAGGGTGAGGGTTGTCGTGAGCACAGCTCGTGTCATTCATGCGCCCGGTGTCCCGCTCTCAGGATCACGTCCTCTGGTGCTCCGCCCGGGGAGTCCCGCCGATGACACCTCGTCATGCCGAAAGCGGATGGAGTGACGATTGGTACGTCATCCCTCACGAAGTCACCTGGCGCGACCTGGACGGGATCGGACATGTCAACAATGCCGTTTACTTCACTTACTTCGAATGGGGCCGGACGAAGTACTGGTTCGACCTGCATCAGAGCAGCGGCAGAGCAGCCGCGGATCTCGGGTTCATCGTCGCGCGGGCTGAGTGCGACTTCCGGGTGCAGCTCGGACTGACCGAGAAAATCCACATCTGCGTACGCATCGGGGAGATGAGAAACAGCTCGCTCGATTTTCTGTACGAGATCCGCCGCGCGGCCACGAGCGAGATTGCGGCAACCGGGAAGGTCATCGTCGTTCTCTATGACTGGGAACAGGACAGAAAACTCAGGATCAGCGGGGATTTCAGGGCGAAGGTCGAGGCGTTTCAGAGTGGGGAGGGTTCGCGATGATGCAATCTGCACGTGTGCTGACACATCCGGTCGCTGCGCGAAATCGTTTCAGAGAAATTGCGAGGCTTCCTGAGGAGCAGATCGGTTTGACCGAGGCGTCGCTCGTGATTGCACTGGAAGAGTATCCGGGTCTCGAGGTCGAGAGCTACCTGAGTCGGGTCGAGCAGTGGAGCCAGTGCATCCGCGAGCGGGTCGAAGGATCGTCGGACATCGAGCGGATCATCGAGGAGATCAACAGGTTCCTGTTCGAGCAGGAGGGCTTCCACGGCGAGGCAGACGACTACTACGACCCTCGAAATACATTCCTGAACGAAGTGCTCGACCGTCACGCGGGCTTGCCGATTGCTCTGTCGATTCTATACATAGACGTCACCAGACGGCTCGGGCTCGAAACGTCCGGCGTGGCGCTCCCCGGCCGGTTTCTCGTGAGAGTCATTTCCCCGACTGGTGATGTCCTGATCGATCCGTTCGACGATGGGCGGGTGCTCACGAGTACCGAATGCCAGGAGATCATGAATCAGGTTTTTGGCGGAGGCGTGCGACTTCGAGAGCACCATCTCCGCTCCTCGTCGAACAGGGAGATCCTTGCGCGCGTGCTGGCGCATTTGAAATCGGTCTATCTGTCGAAGAGGGATCTTCTGAGGGCCGTCGCCTCGATTGACAGACTGCTGATTCTCGACGCGCGAGACCCGTACGAATTGCGGGATCGCGGAAGCCTCGCGATGCAGCTCCACGAATATGCGGACGCGATTCTCTATCTCGAGCGGTACGTCGCCCTGATGCCCTACGCTGATGACGTCGCCCGGGTCAGCCAGCAACTGGAGTATCTGAGGGGATGGGTCGAGCGGAACTGAGGCCCCCGGTGCTAAACTCGGTCATTACATTCACGCCGGAGACGTCTCCTTGATCACGGGCTTCAACACCGACATCGAGTACAACGAAAAGACCTATCACATACAGACCGAGGACAAGGGGCTGCAGAATCCCTTTATCGAGTCCCTCGTGTATGTAGGTGGGGAGATCCTTGCGTGCAAGAAGACTTCGTACGCAGCGCATGTCGCGGAAGGGGCGGATGAGAAATGGATCGGCGGGCTCATGGAGCACCAGCATCGCACCATGATCGCCGCGATCAAACGGGGACGTCTGGCCCAGGCGAACGATCCGACCGAGACCCAGACTGCAGACCCTCGCGCCGCTGCGCCGGATCTGCTGGACGCCGACATCCTCCTGCCAGCTCTCGACGGGCCGCAGGAAGAGAAGACACTCGATCAGGTCATCATCGACTATCTCGCCTCGGAGGCGGAACGCGAACACCTCGAGCTGATTCTGCTCTCGCAGACCGAACTGGTCTCCGGTCAGCCGGTCGAAATCCGTATCGGAGCGCGGAGAAGCATCTCCCAGCAACCCATCGCCGGTGCCACTGTGGAGGTCCGCATCATCTCGACGGTCGAGCCTCCGCAGGTCGTCTTCAAAGGCACTACGGCTGCGGATGGAGGCGCCACCATTCGCTGCGCCATCCCGCACTTCGGGGAGGGCACGGCGGCCGTCATCGTCTCGGCTCACAGCCCTCTCGGCAACGACGAAGTCAAACAGCTCGTGAAGCGGAAGAAGTAGCGCCTTTTCCGGGAGAATGAGCCCGGCCCTTCCAGTTGTTGTAAGCCTCATGCAGACCACAGACATGGAGATTCAGGTCAACGGAGGCACACAGCGCCTCGAGCTCGGAGCCAGCGTCGCCGGACTCATCACCGCTCTGGGTCTGGACGTTAATCGCGTTGCGGTCGAGATCAACCGTCAGCTGGTGCGACGCGTCAGCTTTGAGGATCGGAAGATCGAGCCTGGAGATCAGATCGAGATCGTGGAGTTCGTGGGAGGAGGGTAGGCGGAAGGATGAAGGATGAAGCGCTGGGTATGACATGCTTCGTTTTTTCCTCCGCAGTGCCCGTACAGCCTGCTGGCGAAGATGCTGCATAGCTGGCAACGATGCCCCGCCGACGTTTCCTCAAATCCGTTCTGATTCTGATCGCCATGGCGGCGGTCATGTATCTTCTCGTCAGCCTGTTTCTTCCCTCGCCACGCCGCCTGATCTTCGGGGTCGACAAGAGCACAGGCAAGATCCGGCGGGCCGAGCAGGGGATCGCCTTTCTCCCGCCGCATCAGTTCTATCGCCTCTCCTTCGAGAAGCGGGACGGTGCCGCGCAGCGGGACGACACGGTCCGGATCATCTCGCGTGAAGGAGTGCCCGTTCGGATCTTTTATCGGATTCGTTTCGACATCGAGGAGGATCGGCTGCCGGACGCGAGTCGGCTGGTGAGCCAGGGCTGGAGCGCCTGGATTCGTGCTCGCGTCGGGGAGGCAATCTCTGCGGTAACCAGAGAGGTACCGGTCGAAGAATTCTCCTCGCCGGTTTCGGATTTCGCGAAGCGCCGAGCCCAGCTTCGTCAGACCGTCATCAACCACCTGGGTCGCAGCGGCCTGAAGGTGACGGCGTTCGAAATCCAGAGGATCGAAGTCGATCGGGAGGCCCTGCTCCAATACAAACGCGCCGAGTTGCGCCGCAACGCACGGGGGGCGATTGGCAAGGTCGCAGTGTTCTCCATCGACGGAGCCGATTGGGAACTGATTTCCGAACTGATCGTGGATAACCGCCTTCCGAATATCAGGGCGCTCATCAATGGAGGTGTGTCCGCGTCGGTTCAGACGATCCAGCCGACAATTTCTTCCCTCCTCTGGACCACCGCTGCGACTGGAGTTCCCCCGGATCGCCACGGAGTCATCGACTTTTTCGATGGCAAGAACCGCCAGCAACCTGTGAGCTCGGCTTCGCGGCGCGTTCCCGCGGTATGGGAGATTGCCGATGCCTTCGGCCGCTCGTCCGCGGTCGTCGGATGGTGGACTGCCTGGCCCCCGCTGTCGCGGACCGAGGGAAGCCATTTCGGTACGCCGGTGCAGTTGACCATCAATGCGATTCATCCGCCGAATCTCCAGCCCGTCGTCAGCCGGAGCGGAGTTCCCGTTGAGACCGTCGGCTTTCAACAGGTCAATCGGTTTCTCAACATCACGAGCGCAGAATTCCAGGAGGCCGTTTCCTCATCTTCGAAAGCGGATCCCATTCGGACCTTCCGTTCTGTTCTGGCCAAGACCTGGAGCGATCACCGCGTTGGCGTCGAGCTGTACCAGGCGAAGCGGCCGATGCTGCTGATGCATTCGTACGAGGGCACCGACGTGGTGAACCATCTGTTCGGCCCGTACCATCCACCCTACCGCCAGGGGGTCGACAGGGACAATTTCCGGCGCTACTGGCCCGCGGTTGCGAACTACTACGCGGAGGTGGATCGCATGATCGGCGAATGGATGCAACTGCTCGCCGATGACACGACGGTCATTCTTCTCTCGACTCACGGGATGCGGTGGGGGTCCGCCAGGCCACTCACACCCCCCACGGGAGAGAGCGCTCTGGCGGCTCATCGAGCGCCGGGATTCATGGTGGCCTACGGGAACCGGATCGCTCCATCCCGCACGCGGCAGAGTTTCTCGATCTACGATCTCGCGCCGACTGTGCTCACGGTGCTCGGCCTGCCGCCCTCGCGCGAGATGCCGGGCCAGTTCGCTTCGTGGGCATTCGACAAAGTCCTGCCGATCGAGAGCGTCGGAATCACGAGTTATCGCGATCTGATTGATGAAAGACCGCTTCCCGCGACGGCCTCGCTCGATCCGGCCGCATATCGCACCAATCTCCTCCAGATCGGCCACATTGTCGACACGGAAAGGCCCGCGATGCGGGTAGCGGACGAGCAGGCTCCCGAACTGATGGCTCTGACTCCGCAGCAGTGGGGTCTTTACGCCTGGCTCAACAATCAGGGAATCCAGCTGGAGCAGCAGAAGAAACTCTCCGAGGCTGCCAGCACGCTCGAGGAAGCGATCGAGCTGAATCCGGGACGTCCGATTCCATACTTGAATCTCAGCATCGTCCTGTTCGATATGCAGCGCTACACTGACTCCGAGAAAATTTTCTTCGAGGCCATCGTGCTCGGCCTGCCGAACCCGGAACAGTACATCGTCGACTATGCCGCGCTTTACCGCAGCCGGGACATGGCAACCCGGGCGATCGGGATCCTGGCTCGAGGCAAGGAGCTGTTTCCCGAGTCGTATCTGATTGCCGCGAACTTCGGCTCTGCGCTCGCTGCGGCGAGCCGCTACACCGATGCACTGCCGGAACTCGAGCGTGCCCTCGGACTGCGACCCACCTCGACGCTCGTACTCAACAATCTCGCTCTTTATCACATGAAACGCGACGATCTCGCCCGGGCGCTCGACTACTGGAACCGCTCTCTGGCCATCGACCCGCGGCAACCGAACATTCGCGAGGCGGTCAATGCGGCGCAGTCGAGAATCTGACAAGTGACGAATGACGAATGACGAATGACGAATGACGAATGGAGAAGCCGGATCCCCTCTACCTTCGCCCATGTGACTCGGTTGTCCCCATTCGTCATTCGTCATTCGTCATTCGTCATTACAATGTCCCGGTGACCAGTTTCACTCCCGACGAACGCTCCCGCTACAGCCGTCACCTGATGCTCCCGCAGGTGGGGGTGGAAGGGCAGGCCAGGCTCAAGGCAGGTTCGGTGCTCCTTGTGGGGGCCGGAGGGCTCGGCAGCCCGGCGGCGCTCTATCTCGCCGCCGCCGGAGTCGGCCGGATCGGGATCGTCGATTTTGACCGTGTCGATCTGTCGAATCTTCACCGTCAGGTTCTGCACGGCACGGGCGATGTCGGACGGATGAAGACCGACTCGGCAGCCGACGCGCTCGAAAGCGCAAACCCCGAAGTCGAAGTCACGCTCCACGCGACGCAGCTTTCGTCGGAGAATGCGCTCGCGATTCTCGGATCCTACGACGTCATCGTCGACGGCACAGACAATTTCCCGACGAGGTATCTGGTCAACGATGCGTGTGTCATGCTGAAGAAGCCGAACGTTTACGGCTCGGTGTTTCGTTTCGAGGGCCAGGCTTCAGTCTTCTATCCGCCGGAGTCGCCCTGCTACCGATGCCTGTACCCGGAGCCACCGCCGGCCGGGCTCGTACCGTCGTGCGCCGAGGGAGGCGTGCTCGGTGTGCTGCCCGGAATCATCGGACTCATACAGGCTACCGAGACGATCAAGCTGATCACAGGAATCGGAGAATCGCTTGCGGGAAGACTTCTGCTCTTCGACGCGCTGCAGATGCGCTTTCGCGAGATGAAGCTGAGGAAAGATCCCGCCTGCAGAATGTGCGGCACTTCCCCTGCAATACACGAACTCATCGACTACGAGGCATTCTGCGGAGTGCCACAGGAGGCACCGTTGGAACTCGGCGACAGAATCTCTCCTCTGCAGCTCAAAGAGAGAATAGACCAGGGAAATGCTCCGACGCTGCTCGACGTACGGGAACCGCATGAATGGGAGATCTGCAGCATCGAAGGCTCCACTCGGATTCCGCTTGGAAGCCTGCTCGAGCGGCTCGACGAGCTCAATCCCGACGAGCAGATCGTCGTCTACTGCCGTTCGGGATCGCGCAGCGGACGGGCGATGCACATGCTGCGCGGATCCGGATTCTCACGGGTGACGAACCTCGAGGGTGGCATCCTCCGCTGGGGCCGCGAAGTCGATCCGACCATGCCGGCGTACTGACCCGCCCGCCCGCCCGGTTCTGAGTTGTGAGTTCTGAGTTCTGAGACCGCCCGCCCGCCCGGTTGTGGGTTGTGGGACCGCCCGCCCGCCCGGTTCTGAGTTGTGGGTTCTGAGTTCTGAGACCGTCCTCCCGCCCGGTTGTGGGTTGTGGGAGGCAAACGGGCGTGCGGGTCCCAGAACCCAGAACCGGGCGGCTGGGTGGGCGTGCAGAACTCAGAACCGGGCGGGTGGGTGGTTCCGGGCGTGCAGAACTCAGAACCGGGCGGGTGTGCGAACGGCTTCCCGTGCAAAAAGCACCACAACTGACTTTCCGGCAGCTCTGCGACCGATGGCTCCGTCGATGATTGCAATGCCGACGTCCGAGAACTGGGGGTCAAGAATGTTACGGCGGTGTCCACTCGATTCCATCCAGCTCGTGACCAGGACTCCTGCGGTCTCGAAGCCGGCGGCGAGATTTTCACCCGCAGCCGCGTGGCTGTAACCAAATTCGCGGAGCCTGGCGAAGGGGCCAGGTCCTCCCGGCGAAGCATGGCTCCAGTAGCCCTGCTCTTCCATGTCGCGAATTCTTCCCTCAGCGGCGGCCGAAAGCCGCGGATCCAGGCGGAGAGGCGCCTCTCCATGAATTCCGCGATGGAAATTCAGTCTGTCCAGGACAGTTTCAGCCGTGATCTCCGTGCCGGGAATGAAGCTCTGCCCCTGGGCGAATCCAGAGACGAGCAGGCATAGCAGCGTGGTCCGGAGGAGCTTGTTCATCGGCGAGTTCCGCGGTCGTCATGAAAGACGAAGACTCAGAAAGAATGTGCAGATCTTTTCGCTCTTGCATTCTACCCAGCAGTGGCCTCCCTGCCGGGTTGCAAAATCGAAACAGTCGTGGAGCCGGCGGCCCGTTCTCTCTCCCGGAGCCTCTTCCCATTCAAAGTCCTTTTCGAATATCCGCTGCCGGAGGTTCTCAGGGACGCGCGGTCCGTTATCCATCACGAAGAAAAGGGCCATCAATTTCTTCCGGTGTGTAGTCGTCCGGGCGCCGATGAAGATCTGACCCTCTGAGGGTACGTAGCGCAGCGAATTCTCCACGAGGGCTTCCAGAAGGCCCCGCAGTTCATCGGCACTCTCGATCACGTCTTCGAGCGGAGGAACGTCGCTTTCCAGGGAGATGCCTTTGAGCTGGGCGATCGGAGCATAACGGCTGGCAACCTGATGAATGATCTGCTGAATCGAGGAAGGACTTGAGTGGCGTCCTGGGCCATCAGAACTCTGCTCGAGCTCGCCGAGTATCCGGTCAATTGTGGCCGCGGTGTCGTCCAGGAGTGGATTCGTTTCCCTGTGACGTTTCGCGGCGGCCAGCGCCTGCCGGAGAGCCTGCAGCGGAGCCACGACCTTCTCGAGCATGGCTGAGGCGTCCAAGGCCTCGCCCGATGTCCTGAACAGAAGCACCGATCCCTGGGAGCCCTCCGCCAGGGGAACGAGGGAAAACTCGATTTCCCGTCCGCCGACTTCCACGGTCGACGATAACGTCTCGGAGAGCTTCGGAAGCCTCCAGCCGATCTTCTGCTCGATGTCCTGCCGTGTGAGCTCCTCGTCGCCTTCCATTCGGAGGATGGTTCGAGCGGAGTCGGCAACGAAGCGGACCCTTCCGTTCCGGGCGATCACGACGGCGGGGATGTCTGCTGCGGTGAGCACATCCCACGCAGCGCGCAGAAGGACACCGCTCCCCTCCCCCGGGAACGGAACCACGTTGCCTCCCGCAGCTCTGGCTGTTGCCTGACGCCCGGACGCACGGCGAGGCCCACCGGAGGCCTTTGCCGCCTGCTTCGAGCCTCGGGGAGGGTCGCATTGGTCGCATGCGATGCCCGCCTCGATCTCGCGACCGCACACAACACAGTTTTTCATCGGGGTTCGTCGATCTCGCTGATCTTACTCGCGATTCGATGGCCCGGCAACGGCCGTTGACTCTATTTGTGGACGTCCAATAGACTCCGCCGCCTGACGAATGACGAATGACGAATGACGAATGACGAATGACGAGGGATCGGGTCGATGAAACGAATAGCTGTGATCGGAGCCGGCACCATGGGAAACGGAATCGCGCATACGATCGCACAGGCAGGGATCGATGTACGCCTGATCGATGTCGACGACAGAGCTGTAGAAAAAGGACTGTCGACAATCGCATCGAACCTCCAGCGTGGAGTCGACAAGGGAAAGTTTTCTTTCGAGGAGAAGGAATCTGTCCTCGGTCGCATCCATGCCGGGACCAGCGTGGACGCCGCGGCGGATTGCGATCTCGCGATAGAGGCAATCATTGAAGATCTGAATGCCAAGATCGAGGTGTTTCGGACGCTCGATGAACGCACCGCACCAGAAGCCATTCTCGCATCCAACACCTCGTCGATCTCGATCACGCGCATCGGCGCGGCGACGAGCCGCCCTGAAAGAGTGATCGGAATGCACTTCATGAACCCCGTTCCCGTAATGGCGCTCGTCGAGGTGATCCGGGGCATCGCAACATCCGACGAAACATGGCAGACGGTCGATGCGCTGGCGCGGCGCCTGGGCAAGACGCCCATCGAGGTCAATGACTATCCGGGGTTCATCTCGAACCGCGTACTCATGCCGATGATCAACGAGGCGATCTTCTGTCTGTACGAGGGCGTGGCGACAGCGGAATCCATCGACGGCGTGATGAAGCTGGGTATGAATCATCCGATGGGTCCGCTGCAACTCGCCGACTTCATCGGACTCGATGTCTGCCTCGCGATCCTCCGCGTGCTCGAGGATGGATTCGGCGATCCGAAATACCGTCCGTGTCCCCTGCTCGTGCGGATGGTAGACGCCGGTTGGCTCGGAAAGAAAAGCGGGCGCGGCTTTTACAGGTACTAATTGCGCTTTTTTTCAGCAGGGGGAACGGAATGTTGAATGTTGAATGTTGAATTGAATGTTGAATTGAATGTTGAATTGAATGTCGAATGACGGGGAAAACTACAACCCCGGCGGCGGCCATTCAACATTCAACATTCAACATTCAACATTCAACATTCAACATTCCGTCTCCTTTTCCACCCGCGCACACATAGACCACTAATTAATTCCCCCCGACCTCCATGAACCAACATAAAATACTCCCGCCCTTTCCGTTGTTCATGGCGGATGAAAGGAATCATTGAGGATGCTCTGTCAGACATGCGGCGCGTTGAACGATGACGATCGCGAGTATTGCTTGCGTTGTCAGAACAAACTGCTCGTTCTCTCGGGCCTCAACTCGTATGACGACGATGACTCGGAGGATTACGAGGAAGAGGGGGATCTGTCGCTCGACGAACATCTGCTCGAGCGCGTCTCCGCACTGGAAGAGATCGTCAAACGTTCTGCCGAGTCCCTTCGCTCCGCCATCGACTCCGTGCACAAGCACGAGCGTTCGATCTTCATCAATCAGACCGGCATCCTTTCCATCAAAGAGCTCCTGGAAAAGAAGAGCGTCGTATCGGGCGAAGAACTGATCGACCTGTGGGAATCGAAGATGGGCGAGCAGATGCTTGCTCTCGAGAAGAAGGAGCGGTTTGCCGAGCGCAGGGATCGCATCCTCTCGCTCTTCCGCGGTGATCGCAAGGAGCGCTTCCAGCAGTGGATCGCCGAGGCGGAGACGGCCATCGATGCGTTCGACCAGGAACGCGGGATGAAGGCCCTCGAGGAAGCCTTCAAGCTCGATCGTGACAACTACGAGCTTGGGTTCTTCCTGGGTGAAATGTATTTCAACGACGGAGACCTCGATCGCGCGAAGAGTTTTCTCGAGCGCACTCTCGAAGTTCAGCCGGACCATTTCGATGCAGCTGTTTTCTACGGCGTGCTGCTCCATGAAAGACAGGACCTCAAGGGCGCCGAGCGCTGGCTTCGACGCGCCATCCAGATCTCGCAGGAGTCGTTCCTCCCATACTTCTCTCTCGGAGCCATCTATGCCCTCAAGGGCAAGCTTCTGCGCGCTCAGAAGTTCCTCCAGCAGGCGATCGAGCTGGAACCCATTCCGCAGGCATACTACCTGCTCGGTACGATCTACTACGACAAAGGCCAGCTCGAGCGCGCCATCAAGTCGTTCCAGAGTGCGCTGAAACTCGATCCTGAATACGAGGAGGCGATCTACTCGCTCGGCCTCTGCTATCTCGACCGCAACTGGAACCGAAAAGCGATGGAATGTTTCCAGGAGGCCCTCGAGCTGAATCCGAACAAGATGGAGTACCAGCACGCGGTGCGGATTTACGATGACCACGTCGGACGTCACACCCCGCTCGAAGGCCCGGCGGCGGAGGAAGTTACCCGAGCCGAAGCGCTCGTCGCGCAGGGAAATCACAAAGAAGCGCTCGATCACTATCGTCGCGCGGCTCAGGTCGAGCCGAACAACGCAAACATCCTCATTGCGCACGCTCTGCTCTGTTCACACCTCGATATGTATGAGGAGGCGATCAACGCCGCCCGACGGATTCTCAAGCTCAAGCCCTCGGAGATGATCGCCGCTGCCGCCTACACGACTCTCGTGGAAGCGTTGCGCGCGGAGGGAAATCTCAAAGAGGCGAACCGGGTCCTCGAGGACATGCTCAAGGAGTACACGTCCAATTACTCGAAGTCGATCGCGTACTACGAGAAGGCCTACAACCTGGCGGAGATGGGCGAGAACCTCGACGAGGCGCTCGAGAGCGCGCAGCTCGCGCTCAAGTACTCGCCGCGTGAGCTCAAGCAGTTCCCGCTCGCAGCGCTCGGCTGGGTCTACTTCAAGCGCCGCGATTTCCAGAACGCAGTCGACTTTCTGACGCGGTCCGCCGACCTGGGTCCGACTCCGACAAACCTCATGCATCTCGGCATGGCGCTTCTCGAGAGCGGCCAGAAGGATCGTGCGCGGGCGATGTTCCGCAAGGCCAAGAGCTTCAAGTCGCCCGGCTCGGGTCTCGAGGAAAAGATTCTTGAGCAGGTCCGCTCAACGACCAAACTGGTCGATCGTGTCCACTCCCGGCGCAGGCGCGACCAGAAGGCCTGAGCCCGTGGCGGGAGATTCCGATCTCCCCGGAACGATCGTGCTCGGCACGCGTGGCCTGGGGCGCGTGGTGACTCCAGGCGTCGCGAGACTCGAGCGTCCCAAGGGGCGAGGCATCGGAATGCCCGCTACGGTGCTGGCTGCGGCCTTGCACTGAGTGACGACAAGCATGAAACGTCCGCTTCTGCTCCTGATCGAACCTGATGCCGGCTCGCTCGACCGGGCATCGGATTACCTGCAGCAGGATTGCGGAAGCCGTTTCGACCTAGAGGCCGTCTCCTCGACGGAGCAGGCCGAGGAGGTGCTCGAGCGAGCCAAGGGGGATGATCGATCGCTGGCCCTGCTCGTCGTGCGACAGAACGGAGAGGATCAGGTCCTCGAGGAGTTCATCAAGTCCGTCAAACGCATCTTTCCTGAAGCGAAGGTCGTCCTGTACGACGAGAGCGTCAATCCCGATCAGGCGAACGATTCCATGCGCGAGGGGGTGGCGGATTGCACGATCGCCGATCCGTGGACCGCTCCCGAAGTCTCCTTCGAGCCGATTCTCCGCGACCTGCTGCGCCACTGGGAATCCTCGTCCTCGTCCGGCGGAACGGTGCTGGTGATCGGTGACCAGTGGGCGCCGCGCTGTCATGACGTCAAAGACCTGCTGGCACGGCACAGAATCCCTTATCGCTGGATCGATGTCGAGTCCGATGAAGCAGCGGATGCCGAGCTCCTCGAGGAGGAGCTCGCGGCGCTGCCGGTACTGCAGTTTCCTGACGGTTCGAAGCTTCTCGACCCTGACGACGAGTCGCTGGCCGAGAAGCTGGGCTTCAGCACAAAGCCGGAACTGCCGTTCTACGATCTCGTGATCGTAGGAGGCGGGCCTGCCGGACTGACGGCGGCTGTATACGCTTCGTCCGAGGGTCTGCGCACGTTGGTTGTGGAGATCGATGCGCCGGGCGGTCAGGCGGGCACCAGCGCACTCATCGAGAACTATCTCGGGTTCCCCGACGGCATCAGCGGTGCCGAGCTAGCGAGCCGCGCCGTGCAGCAGGCCGGAAAGTTCGGAGCCGAGATTCTGCTGACACACCGCGCAACGGAGCTTCGCGTTGACGGCGAATACCGGACCGTTTTTCTCGACAATGACTCCGAGATTGCCTGTCATTGCGTTCTGCTCGCCCTCGGCGTCTGCTACCGCAAACTCGAAGTGACGGGCGCAGAAAAGCTCACGGGGTCCGGCGTCTATTACGGAACGCCGACTGCCGAAGCATCCCGCTTCAGAGATGAGGACGTATCCCTGCTCGGAGGCGGGAACTCGGCCGGCCAGGCTGCTCTTCTACTCGCCCGCTATGCGAAGACGGTCAGGATGATCACGAACGAAGCCAGCTTCGAGGAAACGATGTCGAAGTACCTGCTCGAACGGATCAAGGCGATCCCGGCCATCGAGCTCGTCGCCGGAGCCAGCGTTGTCGACGTGCACGGAGATCAGAAGCTCGAGGAGATCACTCTGAAGCGCGGTGATCAGGAGCTGGAGCGAACCCCACGAAAGCGCTCTTCATCTGGATCGGTGCGAGCCCCGAGACCGAATGGCTGGCTGATGCGGTCGCGCGAGATGCAGATGGATTCATTCTCACGGGACGCGATCTGAACAGGAAACACCTGAAAGACTGGAAGGATGGCGCCTTCCCATTTCTTCTCGAGACGAGCACTCCCGGCGTCTTCGCGGCAGGCGATGTTCGGCACGGCTCGGTAAAGCGCGTCGGCTCGGCCGTCGGCGAGGGCTCGATGGCCGTTCAGTTCATACACGCCTACCTGCGGGGGAAGTGATCGAAGGTAGTGCCTGAGCGTGATTTTTCTTGGCCATCGAATATCAAAGTGATATCATCTCGAAATCACGGAGGTGAATCATGCTCAAAGAGATTCCACGTCATCCGCTCAATGGCATTCCGGTACTCATCGTTCTGCCCTTTCTTCTGATTGGAAGCCTTGCCTGGATGGCTATGGCGTTCAATAACGGGCAGATCGTAATCGGGGTCCTGATGGGAGTCGTTGCGCTCATCCTGTTTGTCTGTCTGTTCGGCTTTTTCATGGTTGCCCCGAACGAATCGCGGGTTCTCCAGCTGTTTGGCGCCTACGTCGGAACGGCGGGAGAGGCCGGCCTCCGCTGGGCGAATCCGTTCTATTCGAAGCGCAAAGTGTCGATCCGGGTTCGGAACTTCGAAACGGGAAAGCTGAAGGTCAACGACGTTCGGGGGAATCCCATCGAGATCGGGTCGGTGGTGGTGTGGAAGGTCACCGATACGGCCGAAGCGGTCTTCCGCGTCGATGACTATGAGAATTTCGTTCATGTGCAGAGCGAGGCGGCCTTGCGGTCGCTGGCAAGCGGATACGCCTATGACAGCTACAGCGACGACGAGCGCTGCCTCGTGGGCCATACGGCCGAGGTGTCGGAGAAGCTGAAGGGCGAGATCCAGGAGCGTCTGGAAGAGGCAGGGGTGGAAGTGATTGAAGCGCGAATCAGCCACCTGGCATATTCACCCGAGATCGCTGCGGCGATGCTGCAGCGCCAGCAGGCGGGAGCGGTCGTTGCAGCGCGTCAGAAGATCGTCGAGGGGGCCGTCGGGATGGTCGAGACCGCGCTCGACATGCTTTCTCAGAAGGGCGTGCTGCATCTCGACGAGGAGCGGAAAGCGGCGATGGTCAGCAATCTGCTCGTCGTACTCTGCAGCGACCGGCACACGCAACCGGTCGTCAACACCGGATCTCTCTATCAGTAGGAGTTGCTTTTCTTCTCATGACCGATCGTAAACCGTTTCTGCTTCGCATGGATCCCCGCATTCACGATGCCCTGCAGCGTCTGGCGGACGATGAGATGAGAAGTCTGAACGGACAGATCGAGTTCATGTTGCGTCAGGCGCTGGCCGAACGGGGCCGGCTGCCTGGCGCCACCGGGAAGAGGAAAGTTTGAGGGGCGAGGGGCTAGGGACTAGTAGCGACGATCGAGGTTCCCTGGCCTCTAGCCCCTCGTCCCCCGCCCTCACGCCCTGGTGAGCTTCGCAAACCTGGCCACGAACTTTTTCGTTCCGACGCGGTCGAAGTAAACGCTCAGCTTCGCGTTGTCGCCGGCTCCTTCGATCTTCAGGATCACTCCCGTTCCGAACTGCTCGTGCCGCACGCGCGCTCCGCGGTTCAATTCGGCCGGCCCCCCGCCCTGCGCTTTTGCGCTCGCCGGCTGGATCGCTGAGGGATCGAATCGAACGGGCGCATTCTCGAAAAACGAGAGCACACTCGTCGTCGGGTCGGGGTGGGAGGGGGAGCGGGCAGGCGCTGGGACGGAAGGTCGCCTGTCGGGGATCGGACGATCACGCCATGACGGCCTGCTGTCCGCGGGACGGTAGCGAGGCCGGCTCGATCCGACTTTCTCGACAGCGGATTCGGGGATTTCAACGAGAAATGGCGACGGGCTCTGTTCCCGCAGTTGCCCGTGAATGCGTCGCTGGTGGCAGTGGACGCAATAGAGCATCTCGCGAGCCCGGGTCATCCCGACGTAACAGAGGCGACGTTCTTCCTCGATGTCGTCCGGACGCTCCTGTGACTGAAAGTGGGGCAGGATTCCTTCTTCGAGTCCGACGAGAAAGACGACTGAAAACTCCAGACCCTTGGCCATGTGCAGGGTCATGAGTGTGACGCCTTTCTCCGCGTCGTAGCGGTCGACATCCGAAACGAGTGTCACGGAGTCGAGGTAATCGCCCAGCGTGGAATCCGGATTGGCTTCCTGAAACTCCGCGGCCGAGTTGATCAACTCGTCGATGTTCTGCAATCGTGATTCGTCCTGAGGATCCTTCGACTCGGCGTACATGCGCCGATAGCCGGTCCTGATGAGGACGTACTCGACAAACTCGGGCACGGGATTCGACGAGGCCTTCTGAAGGTCGAGCACGATTTCCCGGAACTCGCGGATCGCCTTCCGTGCCCGGTCGGGCAGAAACTGAAGATCGCCCTCGATGATGTTCCAGAGCGGCACGCCCTCGCTGCGGCTCGCCTCCTCGAGGGCCTTCATCGTAGTCGATCCGATCCCGCGAGCCGGAACGTTGATCACGCGCTCGATCGATGGAGTGTCGTGAGGCCGGACGGAGAGACGAAGATACGACATGACATCTTTGATTTCGGCGCGCTCATAGAACTTCACGCCGCCGACCACTGTGTAAGGGATGTTCGCTTTCAGAAGCTCCTCTTCGAAAGGCCGTGACTGGGCATTCGTTCTGAAGAGCACCGCGAAGTCGCTGAGCCGCTTGGCGGGCCGCAGCTCATTGATCCGGTTGAGCACGAACTGCGCTTCTTCCCGCTCCGACTCACAGGTCACAATGCGAACCGGATCACCCTCTCCTGCCTCGGTGAAAAGCGTCTTGCCTTTGCGCTTGAGGTTCTGCGTGACGACTCCTGTTGCCGCGTCGAGGATGTTGCCGGTCGAACGGTAGTTCTGCTCGAGCTTGATGATCCGTGCACCGGGAAAATCGCGCTCGAAGTTGAGGATGTTGTTGATGTCGGCCCCGCGGAACTTGTAGATCGACTGGTCCTCGTCGCCGACAGCGGTGATGTTCCCGGTCTCTCCCGCCAGGGCGCGAATCAACATGTACTGCGCCCTGTTCGTATCCTGGTACTCGTCAATCAGAAGGTGCTGAAATCGTCTCCGCACCTCTTCCCGAACGTCGGGGTGGTGTTCGAGCAGTTCGACGTATTTGCCGATGAGATCGTCGAAGTCCATCGCGTCGAATTCTTTGAGTTTCGACTGGTACAGGCGGTAGACCTGCGATACCTTCGTCCCGAGAAAGTCGGTGTTCTGTTTCTCGAACTGCGCAGGGCCGATCAGCTCGTTCTTTGCAGCTGAGATTCGGCTGAGCACCTTTCGCGGCGGAAACACCTCGTCGCTCATCTGCAGCTCGCGGGCGCTGCGCCGGACCAGCGTCATCTGATCGGCCGTGTCGTAGACGGCAAAGGAGCTCGTATAGCCGAGCTTCGTGGCGTATTTCCGCAGCATTCGCAGCGAAGTCGCATGGAACGTGCCGACAGTCGGCCGACCGCTCATGACCAGGCGCTGAACGCGCGCGACCATTTCGCTGGCGGCTTTGTTGGTGAAGGTCACGGCAAGGATGGTCGAAGGATCGACCCCACGCTCGCCGATGAGATGGGCGATGCGGTAGGTGATCACACGGGTCTTGCCGGATCCGGCTCCAGCGAGGACGAGAAGGCGCTTGCCTTCGTACGTGACGGCTTCCCGCTGCTGGGGATTGAGGCTCGAGAGATCGATCATGTGGTCATTGGGGAGATGGGCTTCTGGTCAGGGAAGTAGTCAGTACACGTAGACAGAATACAGCAGGGGAAAGGCCCGCCTGCATGCCCGGAAGTTCTCCGGCCAGCGTGGCAACAACCGGCCTCGAGACCAGCCATGAACCCGGGGCCGGGTCAGAACGGGGGGTGGCCTGCTGTCTCCTGTGTACCCTACTCTCCATGGGAACTTCCCACCCCCCTCTTCTGTTCCCTTCTTTTGTACTACCATGTGAATTCCTGGAGGCAGGCATGTTCAATCTTGCGTATCTGGCGGTATTCGGGCTCGGAGTTCCTGAGCTCCTGCTCATTTTTGCCATTGTGGTCGTGATTTTCGGAGCCTCACGCCTGCCTCAGCTCGGCCGAGGCGTTGGTGAAGGGATCTCGAACCTCCGCGACGGTCTCAAGAGCAAGGATAAGCCCGCGGTCGAAGACAAGAAGAATCCCTAGTCGGACGTCCGGTTCAGGATGGATCAGACGAACATCCAGTACCGCGGCGACCTCGCGCGCACACCGCTGCCGGAGGTTCTGGCGACCATTCATCGATACAAGGTTCCCGGCGTCATCGAATGCAGCCGCGGCGTGGAAACCAAGAACATCTTCATCGATGGTGGCAACATCATTTTCGCCACATCCAGCAATCTGGCAGATGCCCTGGGTCTCCGACTGCTCGAGCAGGGGAGAATCACCCGTGAGGTTCTCGACGAGAGCGTGCGCCGTCTCGGGACCCATGGGAAGCGTCAGGGCGCTCTGCTGGTCGAAATGGGCGCGCTCGAGCCGAAGGAGCTCTATGTAGCCGTCCGGGAGCAGGTGCAGGCGATCGTATGGTCGATCTTCGACTGGGAAGAAGGGAAAGTCGTGTTCAGCCCCGGCCGCGAGCGGAGTGGGGAAATCATCAAGCTCAACATCCCGACCCGTCAGGCAATCCTCCACGGTGTCCGTCGCGTTCGCGATGCCCGCATGCTCGTCGCGCGCATGGGTAACAAGACAACCGTGTTTCACCGCAACCCTGCAGAGGAATCCGCAGATCTCGTCTTTCCTTCCGAAGCGGAGGAGCTCTATCGACAGGTCGACGGGCGCAAGTCCCTTGGGGAGTTGACGAACACACCTCCGCTTTCCCCCGTGCAGAACGCGCGACTCCTTTACGGCTTCTTCGCGCTGGATCTGATTGAAGTCAAAACCCCCATCAGGATCCAGGTGAGAACGCCGGATGTCAGGCCCGGGGGTACGCAATCGTGAGCAGGACCAGACCAGGCTCCGATTCTCGATGAAATGGATCGTCACAGGTGCCGCTGGCATGCTCAGTAGCGATCTCACGGCGTTGCTCGCCACTGAGGGAGAGGATGCCGTAGGGTTGAGCCGCGGAGATCTCGATATCACCGATCTCGGCGCAACAACGAATCGCGTCCGCGAGATCGCACCTGACGTGATCGTGAACTGCGCCGCATACACCAGGGTCGACGATGCCGAAACGCACGAAGACCTTGCTTTGAGCATCAACGGTGCGGCCGTAGGCTCTCTCGCCAAGGCTGCGAACCAGAGCGATGCTCTGCTGATCCAGCTCTCGACCGATTTTGTTTTCGACGGAAACCAGCGCACGCCGTACGGCGTCGATGCCGCGACCTCACCGCTGTCAGCCTACGGTCGGACGAAGCTCGCCGGAGAGCTCGCTGCTCGCGAGGCGCGCAGATACGTCATCATCCGCACGGCATGGCTGTTCGGAACCCATGGCTGGAACTTCGTCGAGGCGATGAAGAAGCAGATATCAGGAGGCCGGCACGAGCTCCGCGTGGTCGACGATCAACGGGGACGGCCCACATACACGCCGCATCTCGCGTCCGCGATCGTTGAGCTCGGACGAGTTGCATCGGCCGATGAAGAACACCTCGGCGTTTTTCATTACGCGGATGGTCCGGAATGCACATGGTTCGATTTCGCCACGGAGATCGTGGAGGAACTGAAGGCAAGGGGAGTGGCGCCGGCCGCTACTCGCGTGTTGCCGGTTTCATCGAGCGAGTTCCCGCGGCCCGCCGTCAGGCCGGCGTACTCGGTACTCTCGACCAGCCGCTACGAGGAGGCAACGGGACTTGCGCCGGCATCCTGGAAAGATGGGCTGCGCGAGTACCTGAGCTGAAGAATTGAAAATTGAAAATTCAGAAAGGACTTCGGCGAGTTCGCTTTCTGCACTCTGAATTCTTAATTTCTAATTCTTCTTCATGAGGTGCGCGAGAAATTCGATATTTCCTTCGGCCCCGCGAACCGGGCTTTCCACGACGTCTCCCACAGTGAAGCCCGTCTCTCTCGCGGCATCGAGCGCGCCTTCGACTGCGGCGGACCGCCTCTCGTCATCGCGCACGATCCCTCCTTTGCCGACCCCTTCTCGGCCGACCTCGAATTGCGGTTTGATCAGAACGACTGCTTCACCACCAGCCTGAAGAATATCGAACACGGAAGGAAGTATCAGGCGGAGCGGAATGAAAGAAACGTCGACGCAGACAAACGTGATGTCATCATCCAGGTCGCTGCGAGTCAGGTAGCGGGCATTGATCCGCTCGCGTACGACTACGCGGGGATCCCTGCGCAGCTTCTGGTCGAGCTGCCCGTAGCCGACGTCAACCGCGTGAACCCGTAGCGCGCCATGCTTCAGCAGTACGTCGGTAAACCCGCCCGTCGATGCGCCGATGTCGGCGCAGACGGAGCCGGTCACGTCAATCCCGAAGGTCTCGAGTGCGTGCGCGAGTTTCATCCCGCCCCGGCCGACCCACGGATGCTCGAGTTCCTCGAGCTCGATGTGATCTTCCGCCTCAACCGGGATGCCTGGCTTCGTTGCGTGTTGCCCATTCACCAGAACGCGCCGAGCCATGATCAGAGACTGTGCCTTCGATCGCGTTTCTGTGATTCCGCGTTCAACGAGCGCCACGTCGAGACGGGACCTGCTCTTAGCCAAGCGCGCTCCGCCCGCTCGGTTGTGGGTTGTGGGTTGTGGGTTGTGAGTCACATTGTCGCAAGAGTTGTGATGATCCCACTAGCGCTTCATAGAAAAAACCCCCACGCCGTGAAGCGTGGGGGCCTGTGAGACACAAGAGGTGGCAGGGGTGGTGATTCCACAGCCCGGAACCGACAACCCTCAACCGGGCGGGCGTGCGGATCAGAACCGCACGCCTCCGCCGAACTGGACCTGGTTGTCGTCAGAGATCACACCCTTGAGCTGCAGGTACGGAATGATGCTTCCGCGACGTACACCGTAGCCGGTAATGATGTTGAGGCCCAAGTCGGAACTGTCCCCGAAGATCGCAGCTGCGCCGGCGCCAATCCACCAGAACCCATTCCCCGCGTCGAAGTCGTAATGAACGTCGGCGTTGATCGAGGTGAAATTGTTATCGCCGAACACATGCTCGACGTTGGGGTTGAAATACCAGTTCGGCATGTTCCGGGAGATCGGAAAGATGGCTTCTACGCCAAGGAAGGGATCCGACGCGTCGAAGTTGTATCCACCCCGAATTCCCCAGTTCACTGCCTGGGCTTCGGCCGGTGCGGGAGCAAGGACGATCATTGCTGCAACGACAGTGAGAGCGATTGCTGTTGTTACTTTCATATGAATAACCTCCGGCCGGAGTCTTTAGCAAGCCCTTGGCCAACTCTCGATTTCGGAAGCGGGAGGAATAATTCGGGGACTGCGTGCGCGCGAAGCTGCGCGGAATCAGAGGTTTGACGCGGCGACCGGACGGCTCTCGATGTCCTCGGCCAGGAACTTCTTCGCCCGCGCTGCGATGCCTTCAGGGTGAAGGTCATACTGCGCGCGAAGGATGTCCTGGGATCCGTGATGGACGTACTCGTCGGGAATCCCGATCCGATGGAAGCTTACGTCGCGCAACTGGAGCTGCTGGGCCCGTTCCATCACGGCGGCACCGAAACCACCAGCCAGGGAACCTTCTTCAACCGTAATGATCTTCGCTCCCGGCTTGCAGAACCGGAGAATCAACTCATCGTCGAGTGGCTTGATGAAGCGCGCGTTGATGACCACGAGCTCGATGCCTTCGCGCGCCAGGATCTCGGCCGCCTCGTAAGCCGGCCAGACCTCTGCTCCGATGGCGAAGATCGCGCCGGCCGTGCCTTCGCGCAGAACTTCTCCCTTTCCGACTGGCAGGGACTGCAGGGGCTCGTCCATCGATACGCCCACCCCGCTGCCTCGCGGATAACGGAGAGAGGTCGGATGTCCGGTCTCAAATGCCGTCTTCACCATATGGCGGAGCTCGTTCTCATCCTTCGGTGCCATGCAAATCATGTTCGGAAAGACCCGCAGATAGGCCATGTCGTAGATGCCGTGGTGCGTCGGCCCGTCCGCGCCGGCGATGCCGCCACGGTCGAGTGCGAAGACCACGGGCAGGTCCATGATCGCCACATCGTGAAACACCTGGTCGAACGCGCGCTGGAGGAACGTCGAGTAAATCGCCGCGATCGGCTTGAGTCCCTGCGTGGCGAGCCCGCCCGAGAAGGTGACTGCATGCTCTTCCGCGATCCCGACGTCGAACATCCGCTCCGGATATTTCTTGCCGAACTTGTCGAGACCCGTGCCCTCCGGCATGGCCGCGGTGATTGCGACGATCTTCTCGTCTCTCGACGCGAGCTCGATCAGCGTGTCGGCGAAGACCGCCGTGTAGGACGGAGGAGCCGCTTTCGAGGATTTCTTGACCTCTCCGGAAAGGATGTCGAAGGGGGTGACGCCGTGCGACCAGATCGGCTTCGACTCCGCAGGGCTGTAACCCTTGCCCTTCTTCGTAATGACGTGAAGAATGATCGGCCCCTCGTAATCCTTGTATTTTTCGAACAGATCAATCAGGCCGTCCAGGTCGTGCCCGTCATACGGACCCATATACTTGAATCCGAGCTCCTCGAAAAGAAGGCCCGGGACAACCATGTGCTTGAGCATTTCTTCGACGTCGTGGGCGAACCCGACCATCTTGCCGCCGACCAGAGGGACGCGGTCCATGATCCCTTTGGCCAGGTCCTTGAGGGTGTTGTACCGCTGTCCCTTGATGATCTGATTGAGGTATCCGGAGATTGCGCCGACATTCGTCGAGATCGACATGTCGTTGTCGTTGAGCACGAGGAAGAGCTTGCGTTTGAGGTGGCCGGCCTGATTCAGACCCTCGAGAGCCAGGCCGCCCGAGAGGGCACCGTCACCTATGACCGCCAGCGAGCGGTAGTCTTCCTTCCGGAAGTCGCGTGCCACGGCGATACCGAGCGCGGCAGAGATCGACGTGGAGGCATGCCCCGCGTTGAAGACGTCGTACTCGGACTCCTCCCGCTTGCAGAAGCCTGAAATGCCGTCGTGCTGCCGGATGGTACAGAACGTTTCGCGCCGGCCGGTGATCAGCTTATGGGGATAGGTCTGGTGTCCGGTATCCCAAACGAGCTGGTCTCGCGGCGTGTCGAAGACGTAGTGAAGTGCCAGGGTCAGCTCGACAGCTCCGAGGTTGCCCCCGAAGTGGCCTCCCAGGAGGGAGACGACGTCGATGATCTGGTCGCGGATTTCCTGTGCGACCTGGGGGAGGTCCTTCCTCTCGAGTTTCCGAAGGTCGGCGGGGGTTTCGATTTGGTCGAGAAGTCTCGTCATCAGTTTTGGTTCGGGGTTGCAGGGCGAGTGATTCAGACCTCTACGTTGATCCCCGGAGCAGCCTCATTGTTTCCGTTCGCAGATGTAACGTGCCAGGGCGCCCAGATTATTCATGGGACCTCCGATCATATCAGCACTTTCCTCTGCTATCGCCAGCAGGGCGGCCAGCCGGCTCCGTGCCTCGTGAGTCCCGACCAGGGCCGGATACGTGAGTTTCCCCTGAGCCGCGTCCTTGCCGGCGGTTTTTCCGAGCGAGGCGGAAGATTCCTCGACATCCAGCAGGTCGTCGACGATCTGGAATGCCAGACCAGCTGCCGAACCGTATCTCTCGAGGTGCCGGAGATGGGTCGCGTCTGCACCGCCCAGAAGCCCTCCCAGGAGAACCGACGCGGTAAGGAGCCTGCCGGTCTTGTTTGTGTGGATGAACTCGAGGAGCTCGAGCAGCGCCTCTCGCCGGTCCGGACCGAGCTGAGACTGCTCGGCCTCCAGATCGGCAACCTGCCCGCCGATCATCCCGGCGGATCCGGCCGCGGAGCTGACCACTGCGATGGCCTGGAGTTGTCGTTCCCCGGCGATGCCGGCAAGCGGCTCAGCCAGCCATCGGAAAGCTTCGGTGAGCAGGGCGTCTCCTGCGAGGATGCCCATTGCCTCCCCGAACACGACGTGGGTCGTCGGCCGCCCTCGCCTCAGTTCGTCGTTGTCGAGCGCCGGCAGGTCATCGTGAACGAGTGAGTACGTGTGAATCAATTCGAGCGCGCAGAGGGGCCTGAGGATGGGCTCGATGGTTCCCCCGCATGCTTCGGCCGCAGCGATCGCGAGAATCGGCCGTATCCGTTTGCCGCCGGCCATGACGGCATAACGCATCGCCTCGTGGATCACGGCTGGAGGTGTCGATGCCGCTGGCAGGTGCTGCTCCAGTGTGGCGTCAACTGTGGCCCTGCACCGCGACAGGTAGCCGGTCAGAGACTCAGCGGAACTCATCGCGTTCGTCGTCATCCTCGTCAGGCGAGTCCTCTTCGGCGTCATCGTCCCCGAGCGGAAACGGACGCGAAGTCGGGTTCCCTTTCGCATCAGAGAGGATCAGCTCGATCTTCTTCTCGACTTCTTCCAGCTTCTGATGGCAGAAGCGCGAGAGGGTGATGCCCTGCTCGAAGAGTTTGAGCGATTCATCCAGGGACAGCTGTTCGCCCTCGAGACGCTGAACGATACGCTCGAGATCCTGAAATGCTTTTTCGAAATCGTTTCCGCGTGCGCGGGCCATGAGAGGCTCCTGAGGGGAAGAGTATGACAAAAACAATGACGAGTGACGAATGATTGGAGTGACGAATGACGAATGACAAATGACGAGTGACGAATAGAGACGACGGGGTTACATCGTGCGGAAGGTGGGTCATTCGCCATTTGTCACCAGGGAGGCGAGCCTTGCATTCCCCGGTTCCCTATTCGTCATTCGTCACTGTTTTCCACTTCCGGCCACACGGACTCCAGCCCCATCGTACGGCCGTCGATGGTGCACAGGAGCCGACCTTTCTTGAGCTGAACTTCGATCGCCTCGCCGACCTCGACGCTCATCGAGTCGAGCACGGGCCGGTTACGACGTCCTCGCTTCGCAAAGGCGATCGCGTAACCCCGTGAGAGAACCGACAGCGGCGATACGGCGTCGAGCGTGCCGGTGGTCGAGCGAAGTCGCTGTCTCTGCTTGGCAAGGAAATGGCGCATGGCCGCCTCTCCCCGTTCGCCCATCCGCTCGAGGTGAGCGCGTCGGCCTTCCAGCGCGAGCCGGGAGGGAAACTCCGCCAGCGGTCGCGAAACGAGATCGAGACGCTGGCGCAGCACTTTGGCGTGTCGCTCCAGCAGCCGGTAGAGGTTACCGCGTCTCGCCTCGAGCCGTGCCCGGCGTCCCTCGATCGTGCGGGGAACGCGGCCGAGACCATCCGAGGATGCGAAGTGTCTCAATTCATGCCGATAGGTGGCCACCTTCCGCTGGATCACTTCGCGGATGCGCCGCACCCCGTGGTCGATCTGCGAGCAGATCTCTGCCTTCGCGCGTACGACGATCTCGGCGGCGGCGGACGGAGTGGGAGCGCGGAGATCTGCAACGAAGTCACAGATCGTGAAATCGATTTCGTGACCGACTCCCGAGATCGTGGGAATCGAGCAGTTCGCAACGGCGCGCGCAACGATCTCCTCGTTGAACGGCCAGAGATCCTCCAGAGATCCTCCGCCGCGGCAGATCAGGATCACGTCATGGATCTGCCATCGGGAAAGGTTGTTCACCGCCAGGGCGATCTCACGCGCGGCGGTGTCTCCCTGCACGCGAACTGGATAAATTTGAATCTCCAGACCCTGAAAGCGGCGTCCTAGGACGTTGAGTATGTCGCGGATAGCGGCGCCGGTTGAGCTCGTGACGATTGCGATCTTCTGCGGGAGAGGGGGAATCGGCTTTTTGCGGGATGCGTCGAACAGTCCTTCGTCCTGCAGCCGTTTCTTCATCTGTTCGTACGCGAGCTGAAGCGCCCCGAGTCCCGCCGGTTCCACGGCCACAGCGTTCAGCTGGAAAGAGCCCCGCTGCTCGTAGATATTCAGCTTCCCGCGCACGACGGCATGGAGGCCGTTCTCGAGCCGGAACTTCAGAGTGCGCGCATATATCGCAAACAGGACGATGCTCAGCTGGCCGCGCGGATCCTTGATCGTAAAATAGATGTGCCCGGACGCTGGACGGAGGCAGTTCGTCACCTCTCCCTCGACGGCGATGTTGCCGAAGGAGGCCCAGAGGTTGACGTTCACCTCCTGGAGAAGCTCACCGACTTTGTAAATGTGCATGGGCTGAAGAATTGAGAATGGAGAATTCAGACTTCAGAAAGGGAATGTCGATATCGGGACTGACTAGCGCACCGCGGAGATACGCTTTCTGAGTTCTGAATTTTCAATTCTAAATTCAATCCGTCAAGGGTCCGCCCGCCCGCCCTTCTATGAACTGGCGGACCATGGGGTTGTTCGAGTCCCGGAACTCATCCGACGTGCCTTCCTCGACAATCCTTCCCTGATGAAGCATCGCGATGCGATCGGCGATCTTGAATGCCACCTTCATGTCGTGCGTAATCGTGACTGTCGTCGTGTTCATCGTCTCGTCCATCTCCACGATCAGGTCGGCGATCACGTCGCTGATGACCGGATCGAGTCCCGTGGTCGGCTCGTCGAAAAGCAGAATGTCCGGCTCGAGAGAAATCGCACGCGCGAAGCCGACGCGGCGCCGCATTCCACCGGAAAGCTCGCTCGGCCTCTTGCCGTCGACATTCTCGAGGTGAACCAGCTCCAGGCATTCGTGTACGCGGTCCCGGATCTCCTGCTGGGTCATCTTCGTATGACGCCTCAGTGGGAATGCAATATTCTCGAACACCGACATGGAATCGAACAGGGCGCCTTCCTGGAAACTCATGCCGAACCGGCGACGGAAGTCATTCATTTCGACAGGCTTCATGCAGCAGAGATCCGTTTCATCGACGACCACGTGACCCCGGTCGGGCTTCATCAGTCCGATCATGTGTTTGAGAGCGACGCTCTTTCCGGTGCCCGAGCCGCCGACGATCACAACCGTATCGCCTCTGTTCACCGTAAGAGTCATGCCACGCAGAACATCAATCGGCCCGAAAGACTTGTAGACGTCCTTCATGACGATCGCCGCTGGGCCGCGCGGAATCGTGGGCGGGGTTGAGCTCATGTGAAGAGCAGCTTCGTGAGGAAGAAATCGGTGAGCAGGATGATCAGGGAGGCGGTCACCACCGCGGACGTCGTCGAGCGGCCGACACCCTCCGCGCCTCCTGTGGTGAAGTAGCCTTTGACGCATCCCGTGAGCGTCAGAATGAGGCCGAATACGGCCGCCTTGATCAGTCCACTCCAGACGTCATTCAGCTCGAGGAACTGGTAAGTGTTCTGTTCGTAGATGACCGCATTCGCGCCGAGCAGGTTCACGGCGACGAAGTAGCCTCCGTAGATGCCGAGTGCATCCCCGAGGATGACCAGGAAGGGAAGCATCACGATGCCAGCAATCACACGGGGAACGAAGAGGTAGTGGATCGGTTCGGTCGCGAGCGCTTCCAGAGCGTCGAGTTGCTCGGTGACCCGCATCGTCCCGATCTCGGCAGCCATCGCCGAGCCCACTCTGCCGGTAACCATCAGTCCGACGAGCACTGGCGAGAGCTCACGTACCATCGACAGCGCCACGACGCTTCCTACGAAGTTCTCTGCATGCACGCGCTGAAAACCGTTGAACGTCTGCAGCGCCATGACCATGCCGGTGAACATCGTGGTGAGAAACACGACCGGAATCGAATCGACGCCGACACGCACCATCTGCCGGACCCACTCCATCAACTCGAACGGCCGTCGTCCCGTCCAGAGGATCGTACGCCAGAGCATCTGGAACCATCGACCCGTCTCCTCGAAGACGCGGATGGCCAGAACCCCAATAGGTTCGAGAACACTGTTGGTATTCATCTTAGATAAATCCTCGGTACCCTGGAACTGATCGCACAGACAACTTCGTACGGGATTGTACCGATCTTCTCCGCGAACTCTTCGGCCGCCATGCGTTCACCACCCTGGCTTCCCAGTAGAACGACCGGGTCATCCACGGCGACGTCCGGAATGTCGGTCACGTCGACGCTGACCAGATCCATCGAGACGCGGCCCGCCACCGGTGCACGCCGTCCCCGTATGAGGACTTCGCCGCGGTTCGAAAGGAGCCGGTTGTAGCCGTCCGCGTAGCCGACGGGCAGCGTCGCGATCAGAGACGTCCGTTTCGTTTGAAATGATGCGCCATATCCAACGAAACTCCCGGAGGGAACTTCCTTCAGTCGAATGATTCGTGTCGTCCATTGCAGGACCGGCTCGAGTCTGTTGTCGCCACGATCCAGTGTCTCACCTCCGAGAAGGATCATCCCTGCACGCACGAAATCTCCCGGCTCGACCAGGCCCTGCACGACGGCGGCACTGTTCGCGATGTGATGAAGCGGCGCGGAGATGCCTCCTTCTTCGAGCGTCGCGAGCATCGTGCGGAACCTCTCCAGTTGCGCCGACGTCAACGGGTGTCCCGGATCCGATGCCGCCGAAAGATGTGTGTAGATGCCCTCGACCTTCACGCCCTTTGCACCACTGAGCAGGGTGATGACCTCGGGCAGATCAGCTTCGACGAGACCGACCCTCCCCATTCCGGTATCGAGTTTCAGGTGAATTGGAAATGATGCGGAGTCGGCTCTAGCCAGTGCGCATGCGTCCCTCAGTTGTTCCGGCCCGACGATTCCCTGGACGAAGGCCTTCTCGACCGCGACTGGTACCTGGTCGGTCGTGAGCGCACCGAGGATGAGGATGGGAAGACTGATTCCGGCCTGCCTCAGCTCGAGCGCCTCTTCGAGCATCGCGACCGCAAGCATCGCGGTACCGCTCTGTTCGCATTCGCGCGCGAGCTGAATGGCTCCATGTCCATAACCATTCGCTTTGAGTACGGCGATGAGCTTCGAGCCCGCAGGCAGCGCGCGGCAAAAGACCTCGAGGTTACGCGCGTATGCGTTGAGATCGATCTCGGCGAACGTGGGACGGCGAGGAACTTCTTCGAAGTCAGGAACTGAAGACATGAATATTCTGTCCGTGAATGGGCCTGGAACGATCGGAAGCCAGAAATGCGATGACCTCGGCGACTTCTTCCGAGGTCATGTCGGGCTGGAGTGAGGGATTCGCCGCTCTCAGCATCGGAGTGTCGACAGATCCGGGGCTGACGCAGTTGACGCGCACGCCGGTGTCGCGAAGCTCGACAGCCCAGGCCTCCGTGAATGAGATCAGAGCCGCCTTCGATGCGGCGTACGCCGTGAATCCGGGAAACTTCTGGGGTCCCGGGACTCCGGAGATCGAGGAGACGTTGACGATCCAGCCCCTTCCCCGCCGGATCATACCGGGCGCTGTGAGCCGGCAGAGGCGGAACGGCGCCCGGACGTTGACCTCGAAATGGTGATCCCACGATTCGAGGGCCATCTCTTCGAGCATTGCAGGTGCAATGGCGCCGGCATTGTTGACCAGGATGTCGCAGGGGCCGAGTTCGGCCTCCGTGCGGCGTATGAGATCTTCGATCGACTGATCGCTGGTCAGATCCCCTGGAATGGCGATGATCCTGCCTTTCGAGCGCGAAGCGAGCTCTTCCAGCGCCATGGTCGATCGTGCGAAAGCGGCGACTTTTCCCCCGCGCCGGGCGATGAGCTCGGCCGTCGTGCGGCCGATCCCGCTCGATGCTCCTGTGACAATGGCGACGCGGTCCTCGAATTCAGTGGCAGACATAGGGGACACATTGTAGGGGGATGCGAGTAGACAGTACACAGTAGACAGAAGGTGTCATTTGAGGAGCTGTGCACCGGATGCTGCCTAGTGTCTGCTCCTATCCCCTATAATCCACGAAACCCACAATCACAAAGAGGAGTCACGATGGACGGCAACATCACGAACTGGCTAAACCTCATCTTCCGCTGGATCCACGTGGTGGCAGGAATCGCGTGGATTGGACATCTCTATTTTTTCAACTGGGTGAATGCCCATTTCGCAAAGACGCTGACGGCGGAGAACAAGAAGGCCGTCGTTCCGGAACTGATGCCGAGAGCTCTGTACTGGTTCCGGTGGGGAGCCGCCTGGACCTGGATTACCGGCCTCTTGCTGCTCGCGCTCGTTTATTACGGGCAGGGAGCGTTGTTCCAGGATCCGTCCCGGCCGAACCACATGATGGGCGGCATCATGCTCATTCTTCTCCTGGTGTTCGCGTTCCTCTATGACGTGATCATGAAAGCGATGGGCACGAACCAGATGGTGGCGAATGCCCTTGCGCTGGCCCTGCTCGCCCTGCTTTACTTTCTGGGAGATCAGTTCGCAGATTTCGGGGGTCGCGGTCTGTACATCTTCATGGGGAGCGCGCTCGGTACCGCAATGGCGTTGAACGTCTGGATGCGGATCTGGCCGGCGCAGCGGAAGATCATCACCGCTATCAAGAATGGCGAGGCGCCCGACGCCGCGCTCGTCGCGATGGCGGGGTTGCGGTCGCGTCACAATACCTTCATGTCGGTTCCGCTGGTTTTCTTCATGATCAGCAATCACTACCCGACGGTCTACGGCACTGACCTGCATTGGCTGTGGGCGGCGGTCATCGTTGCGATCGGTTTCCTGGCGGTTTCTCTGCTCTACAAGAAGTCCGCGGCAGTCCCGGCATTCTGAGTTCACGCGGTCATCGATGATTCAGGCCGGCAGACGATTCTGCCGGCCTTTCTTTTCAGGAGAGTCTGAATGGCACGGCAGAACATCAGCAGTGGTTCGAAATGGGAGCCAGTCGTCGGTTACTCGAGAGCGGTGCGGATCGGCTCGATCGTTCACGTTTCGGGCACGACGGCCACATTACCCGAAGGGGGAATCGCCGGAGAGGGAGATCCATACGTTCAGACCGTACAGACGCTGTCGAACATCGAAGCCGCTCTGCGAAGTGCGGGAGCGACACTCGAGGACGTCGTGCGAACCCGGATCTATGTCACGGACATCGATCACTGGCAGGAAGTGGGCCGGGCGCACATGGAGCGGTTCGGAGCGATTCGCCCTGCAACTTCAATGGTCGAGATCAGCAGACTGATCGATTCTCGCATGCTGGTGGAGATCGAAGCCGAGGCGGTCATTTCGGGGGATTGAGGCCGGTGCCGGGGTGGATGGGAGTAGACAGGACACAGTGGACAGAAGACCGTAGCCCTCGCACCTCAGCGCTGCTAATGAGAATGCACAGCCAGGCAGGAAACGCTTCCAAGTACAATCCGCCGATGAAGATTCGGGAAATGCTCGAGAACATCGAGCGTGAGACGCTCGCCCCGCGGGCGGCCAGGAGCGCCGAGACGCGTGGACGGGATCGGAAGGAGCCGGAAGACGACCTGCGCCCCTCCTATCAACGCGATCGGGACCGGATCCTCCACAGCAAGGCCTTCCGGCGACTCAAACACAAGACGCAGGTGTTTCTCGCTCCTGAAGGGGATCATTACCGCACGCGGCTGACGCACGTGCTCGAAGTCACGCAGGTCGCTCGAACGATCGCGAAGTCGCTCCGGTTGAACGAAGTGCTCACCGAGGCGATCGGACTGGGGCACGACCTCGGGCACTCGCCCTTCGGCCATGCGGGAGAAGCTGCTCTCAACAAGCTCGTCAAGGGTGGATTCGACCACTACCGGCAATCGGTCCGCGTCGTGGAGGTCCTGGAGAACGAAGGCCGCGGTCTCAACCTGACGATCGAAGTCCGTGACGGCATCCTGAAACATTCGAAAGGGGAGAAGGGTGAGCTGCTGCGGAAGAGGCCGAAGTCGCGCGCGCTCACCCTCGAGGGAGATGTCGTGCGCATTTCCGACATCATCGCGTACGTAAATCACGACATCGATGACGGGATCCGCGGCGGTCTGCTCACTGAGAATGACATTCCGAAGCCAGTGCGCAACGTTCTGGGTGGCACCTCACGCGCGCGAATCGATCGAATGGTCCGCGATGTCATCGATCAGACTCTCGCCTGCGACTACGAAGCCATAAAAATGTCTTCAGAGGTTCTCGAGGCTCTCGAGGAGTTGCGGAGGTACATGTTCCAGAACATGTACCTCATCCCACAGATCCGCACCGAGTTCGAGAAGGCGCAACGGATTCTCACCGAGCTGTTCGAGTACGTGAAAGCCCACCCCGGGAGTTTCCTGCGAACGACCGTCGGCGAGGAAGTGGATCATCTCGCGATCGACTTCATTGCCGGAATGACCGATCGCTATGCGATGAATCTTTACGCGAAGCTTTTTCTTCCGCGCCCATGGGATGTGGCGAACGTGAGATTGTAGCGAGAGGTCTCATCAGGAGCGAACCGAAGGACGCGACGCCAAAGTTTTGCTGCCTGAAAATGAAAAACGCTCCGGGAAACCGGAGCGTTCTCGATAGAAGGACTGTTCAGATTACTTCCGGCCGCGCTTCTTGGCGTTGAGGCTTTCCTTCAGGTCTTTTCCGGCCTTGAAGCGGACGCTCTTGCTGGCTGGGATCGTGATCTTCTCCTTGGTCCGGGGATTGCGCCCCTCCCGGGCTTTCCGCTGCGAGACTGAAAAACTTCCCAGTCCCGGGATTGCGCAACGATCACCACTGGAGCAGGTGTCCGTGATGTAGCTGATGAATGCTTCGTAGGCAGCCGTGGCCTCCTTCTTCGAGATCCCTGCCTCGTCGGCGATGGCGTTGATCACGTCACCTTTTCCTGGCATGTGTAAGCCCTCCTAGAGAAAATCTTCTGTAATCGAGGTGTGCCAATCTAAGAGAAGTATTCGGGATTGTCAAATCAATTCGCAGATCGAATTCTGCTTGCATTCGTGCGGATTGTCGGATGATGCGAGACGTGCGGCTCCCATGGAAGGTGACCATTATAAAGACTGATTGTTGTGATGTGAAATAGGCGACTATAAACACCACTCGTTATCTAAACATTTCTTTCGTGCATTGATGAGACAGTCTCGGAAATTACGATGTTCTGCGAAGTACGAATGCAGTGAATCCATCCGTTCCGCTCTCGGGCGTGATCCGCAGTACGCCGTCCCGAATCCAGCGATGCGCTTCCCGAGTCGCCATCTCGCCTGCGTCGACGAGCCTGTAATGCGCAGTTGACGCGAGTGCATGATCGATGACGCCGTCGTTCTCTTCCGGCTCCAGCGAGCAGGTCGAATAGATGCAGACTTCCGGATCGAGTTTCAGAGCTTCCGCAATCATTTCACGCTGCAGCAGACTAAAAGCTTCGATTGCCTCGCGTGTGAGTCGCCATTTGATCTCAGGGCTTTTCCGGATGGTGCCCGTCGCGCTGCACGGAGCATCGAGAAGTACCGAGTGAAACGCTCCACGGCGGAATACCGCAGCACGAGCGTCGCTCACGACGAGGCTCGGTTGCCTATCCACGAACCTGGGGAGCAGCCGCCGAAGCCGGTACAGGCGCTGCGGTGAGATGTCGTTGCTCGTGACGTTTCCTCCGCGCAGAGCCATCACGAGCGACTTGCCGCCCGGCGCAGCCGCTAGATCGAGAACCCGACCGTGATGAACGTCGACGAGTGTTGCCACCAGAACGCTCGCTTCGTCCATTGGGTAGAAGAGCCCAGCTGCGATCTCTTCGCGAAGCTTCGATGTCCCTGCTTCGATTCGAAGTACGCCCGGTGTGATCGCCGAGCGTTCGAATGAAATCTGCTTCGCCGTGAGAATCTCCTCGGCTGCTTCGATCGAGAGCCGCCGTTCATTCACCAGGAGGTCGGGATGCGAGAAACTCTGGTTGGAAGCGAGAATCGCCTTCGTACGTGAGACTCCGAAGCTGCTCACCCATCGCTCGACCAGCCACTTCGGATGCGCGAACTCGACCGGGAGTCTTGCGAGCTCGTCGCCGGAGTCCGGAGGAAGCATGGCATGAAGGTCGGACGCGGTCGCTTTCCGCAGCACGGCATTGACGAATCCCTTCGCGCGCGCCGCGCGCCGGCCGGTCAGCGTCACGGTCTCCGAGACAGCGGCGTACGTGGGTACTTCCATGAACATCAGCTGATAGATGCCCATGCGCAGCAGTTGCATTGGCATCCTGTCGATCCTGGCTACCCTCCGAGCGGCCAGCTGCTCGATCACGTAGTCGAGGCGGAGTTGCCAGCGCAACACGCCGAGAACAAGTGTGCGGATGAAATTCACGTCGCGCGTTTCACCCTGCAACGCGTCGAGAAGGGGAGTGGCGAACGCGCCGTCGTCCACGCTGAGCAGAATGTCGAGTGCCTGCTCGCGTTCTGTCACGCGAATGGTTCTCCCGCGAGGAGTCGTCTCCCGAGAGCGTAATCGAACGCGGGTGATGGCTTCTTACCCGGCCTCTGAATCTTTCGAAGGAGCAGTGCCCCTTCACGCATGGTCACCGTCACTCCTTCCGGAGCGATCCGGAAAACGGTGGACGGCGTCCCTTCTGCATCGACCGGACGCATGTCGGTCAACTTGAGTAGCTCGCCTGCGGCAGTGCGGAACGTAATTCCAGGCCATGGGTAGAATGCGCGGAATCTGTCATAGGTCTCGCGTGCCGTCCACCCCCAGTCGAGGAGCCCCTCCTGCTTTTCGAGTTTCGGCGCCAGGGTGGCGAGCCGATGTTCCTGTTCGACTGCGAAAGCAGTTCCTCCGGCAATCTTGCTGATGACCTCGGCGAGCAAAGATCCTCCCGTCGTGGAGAGTCGCATCGCGAGCTCGGGCGCACGCTCGTCCGGGGCAATCTCGAGACTCGAGGTTGCGAAGACGGGACCGTGATCGAGCTCCGAATCCACCTGCATGATCGACACGCCCGTGACCGTATCTCCAGCTTCGATTGCACGCTGGATCGGCGCTGCACCCCGGTAACGAGGTAGCAGCGAGGCATGTACGTTGATGAATCCCCTGTTTGGAATCCCCAGCAGTTCGTCCGGAAGGAGTCGTCCGTAGGCGACCACCACTGCGAGCTCCGGTCCCGCCTTTCGTACCGCGTCGAGGAACTCCGGTGCCCGGATCCTGGCTGGCTGCAGGAGTGGAAGCCCCTCCGCAATAGCCTTCCTGGCAACGGCGGGCGCCTGCAGTTTCATGCCGCGGCCTGCAGGCCGGTCCGGCTGGGCGACAACGAGTGTCACCTGGTGGCCGTCCAGAATGGCCGACAACGAAGGGACTGCGAACTCGGGCGTGCCGAAGAATGCGATTTTCACCGCGCGATTCTATAGGCACGAGGAGGTTGCGACGACGTCATTCCGAGCATGAAATGGCGAGACCATGGGACCGAGACCCGGCACCACTGTCATCCTGAGCGGCTGTGAATGAACAATGAGAAGTCCGATTCACGGGGTAGGCGATGGCTCCGCTGGCCGGGTCGTTTCCCTCGTCGTGGTGATCGCGTCCGCCGGAAGCTCCGTACCGATTCCTGGGTCCTCGGGACTCGCTGGTGGATCCGCGAGGGTCGTGGTCTCATAGGGTGCAGAGGTACCCTGAGCGCCGTAGGATGGCTCTGGCTCGACCATTCCTGGATTCACGTCGACGGGACTGGTAGCCGTCGAAGGCATGTTCTGACGATCACGGGGCACGGGTTCGCCGCGGCATGCGGCAACCATACTGAGCAGCAGGATCATGGCGAGCATTCTCATAGTGCTGTGGTTCCTTCCGAGGAACGTGCCAGTTTCGACTGAGGCGTCATCAAGTGGAGGATTGATGAAGATTCGAACGATCTTGATCGCATTGCTGGTGCCCTTTGCGACAGCCTCCCTTTCTGCACAGCTCGCCGAGGGGGACCGGCTTTATGAGCGTCGCGCGGAGGGTCATCAGGGAGCGAGGGCCCGGGCAGAGCCGATCGATCGAGCCATCGCGGCCTATGAGAAAGCAGTCGCGGCATCGCCGGCAGACCTCGAGCCGCGTGTGAAATTGCTCGCGGCGCTCCGATTCAAGGGCGCGTACGTTGCCACGTCGGTTGCGGCAAAGAGGGAAGTGTTCGGCCGGGGAAAGGAACTCTCCGCGCAGGCAATGCAACTGCTCGACGGGAAGGTCCGCCAGCGTGGTATCGTATCTCCATCGAAGGCAGCGGTCGAACAGCTCGCCGCCGCTGCGCGAGAGATTCCATACGCGACGAACCTCTATTACTGGGATGCGGTTCTATGGGGGGAGTGGGCACTCGTCTACGGCAAGATGGCGGCGGCGCGACAGGGAGCTGCCGATCGAATCCGCCGAAGCGCGACGGTGGCCCACCTTGCGGATCCCGAGCTCGAGGGCGGAGGAGGCTCCCGCGTGCTCGGCCGCCTGCATCACCAGACTCCGCGGATCCCGCTGATCACGGGATGGGTGTCCGATCGGGAGGCGGTAACGTTCCTTCGCGCATCCGTCGCGAGCGATCCTCGCGTGAAGATCACGAAGGTGTTCCTTGCCGAGGCTCTGATGGATGGGGATGCGAAGTCGAAGCGGGAAGCCCGCGGTCTTCTCGAGGAGGTGATCCGATCGCCGAACGAATCAGAACACCTGGTGGAGAACATCGCAGCGCAGGTAGATGCTCGCGCGTTGCTTGGGCGGATGTAAGCGAGACGGCGATCGGATCACCCGCGTCGCATACCTGTTCGGGTGGGCGGTCAGGGCACTGGGATAGCCGGTACAGTGCGGCTCGCTCCGCTCTCGGCCTGGACGAGCGACGCCGAGGCGACCACGGTACCGCGCCTTACCGTGATCCGAAGCACGACCGTTTCGTCCAGCACGACTCCCAGGTGGGTTTCGGCGTCCAGGAGTCTGAACGAGGCCTGCTCCGGAATCTCGGTTGGAATGACATTCCCCACGGGAGACCCGTCCTGTCCGAACGCGCCGAACTCGACCACGGCCGGACTCTCGCCCATGTTCACCGCATCGATGTTGATGCGTCGCCCTGCTGTCACCGGCTGACCCGGGACCACGAGCCGCCGGAGCGGGCCTTCGCCGCTCGCCGATTGTTCGATCGTGAGCGCTGGATCCAGAGATCCTTCGCTGAACCGGGACGAGTCGTAAGTCATCACGCGCGCGATGACGGGAATGCTCGAGGGGCTGCCCAGAATGAGACTGCCGACGGTGCCTGGTTTTCCGAGCAGAGTGCCAACGACATCCGGAAGCGCGACGGTGGACCGCGGAGCGAGCCTCACCCGGTGGGCGGCGTTCGAGCCCGAGACGTAGCGTAATTGCACCACTGCCTCCCGTTCGGAGGCGTTGTGCAGGAACAGATCGGATCGCCAATGGGAACCGCCGATTCCGGAGCTGCTCGCGACAGAAGGGAAAACGAGCAGTCTCCTGGAGGCGTCGCCTACCTCCGCGTGCGTCGGAATCCGATGCCTTGCCATGTACTTTTCGAGGACGAGAGGAGGCGGAGAGTCCCTGCGACGCCAGAGCTCGACGCCACGCACGGAGGTCGCGTATTGGTAGTAATCGTCGATGTACGCTGCTACCGCTGGCGCCCGCAGATCATTCGGAATCCCGTCGAAAGCCTCGAAGCCGGCCGGAGAGCCCTTTAGAACGACCTTAGTTTTCGTTGATTCGAGGACGCCGATGACCTCCCGCTGGAACTGCGGCGGCGAGATGATCGGGATCTGGTAGAACCTCGTCGGATTGGGGCGATCGGCAAAGAAGTACAGGGCCGGCTGATTCGAAAAGTCGAACAACGGCTCGGCGGGCGCCAGCAGTCGTCCGACTTCGTCGCGAATGGCATCGACACGATCCTGCACGATGGTAGCAGCAGGATTGCCGACGCCTGTCATCCTCGAATGAAATGCGGCCGCTGCATCGATGCGGGAGTTGATCAGGTCGGGCACCCAGAGACCTGTAAGTATCGCTACGGCCAGGATTGACATCAGCGAAGCCGCGAGGGCCCGTCCCGCGAATCCGTGCGCCCTCACAGCGTCCCGCAGCTCATTCCAGAGCGCGATGAGCAGGAGCAACATGATCGGAGCGAGAAGGAACGCGGCGAAGTACTGGTGCGGAAAATCGGATCGGCCGAGCGCGCTTCGTTGAGTCAGCACCGCAGTGAACGTCAGGGCAATGAGTATCTGATCGGAAGTCCCCAGATTGCGCCGCGAAGCCCGGTATACGAGGTAGGCCAGAGACAAGACCAGGACTGCCGGGTTGAGGATGAAGCGGATCCTCTCGCCCAGGATGAACTCGGCGATCGCTCGCAGACTCCGGTCAGCAGCGAGCGCCGTCTCGACTCTCGGATACGGGATCGACCAGACGGCGTCGATCATCGAAGGAATCGTCACGAACGAGGTCCTGAGAAAATCACCGATCGCTCCATGGATGAAGAGATAGATGAGGACCGGGCTCGCTGCAACCGCGAACCCAGCAAGGAACGAAGCGATGGCACGCCCGAGTCCGAGCGGCGATTCAGTCGCGCCGAACCGCCTGAGCGCAGCGATGGCAACCAGCGTGAGGAGTGCACCCGTCACGGAGTAGAGGCCCGTCTCCAGGCTGTAAAAAAGGGCCAGCGCTGCAAACGCCCCTCCGACACCCAGCGGCAGCAGGCGCCCCTTTCGCAGGGCGAGCACCACAAAGGCGACCGAGAGGATCTCCAGGACCGCGCGCTGATTGCCGACAGAGGTCACCAGAGCAATCGCTACGGTCGCCAGGGTGAGGGGGATCGAATTGAATACTGCCATGGCGAGAATTCCGATCGCAGCGAGCCCGAGGCAGTCGAAGACGATCACCCGCATTGCGCTGACCTGCACCTCGCGGCCGAAAACGCTCATCAAGCCTGCATCGAGAAAACCATTTTCGAAAAGGCCGTGCAGGACGAAGACGTCGCGATAGGGAACTTTGCCTCGCAGGTAGTCCGACGCCGGGCCGAGCGCCTCGCCGCGGTGAAACAAGTCGATCCAGTGGGTCGACGATGCAGTCGTCGCATAGTTGAGACAGAAGAGCAGCATCGGGATGACGAGCCAGCCCACGAGTGTCCGGGTCCGGCTCGGCGGGATCGTCCTACGAACGAACGTTGCAGGGATGAGCAGCAGGATCGTGATGGCGCCGACGATCGCGATCGTTCGCCCTGCCGGAACCGACGTCAGGCCGAGAGGTGCCAGCAGCAGCCAGGGAGAGACCGCCCACGCCATCCGCGGAAACACGTCCTCACCCGTCTGGCGACGGATCCGCGCGACGACATGCGACACGGCAATCACTACGCCGAGGAGGACCAGAATCGTCAGGGCGATCAGGGGAAGCTCGAGAAAGAGCGTCATGTCGTTCGCGAGTCTCGATCCCGAGGTGGTGTAGCGGAACAGAAGGAGCGAGCATCCCGAGGCGCAGACGAGCGCGTGGTACGCATGTAGATCACGGCGGAAATACATGCGCAGCCGCTCTTCACGATCCCACAGGATCATCAGGTAGACGCCGAGTGTGGAAAGCAGAATGGGAAAGAAGATCGCGCGGCCCTCGCTGCGGGTCCCGATGTACAGCATCGGGGCGATCACATAAGGACCCGCAAAAAGAACAGCTGCACCGAGCCGGGCCCCTGCGGATGAATTGCGGATTTGCCGAAAGAGGGCCTCGAGGACAGCCGAGCCGGCTCGATGGAACCCGACCGTCGCCGCGGGTACAAACAGGTAGAGGATTGCGGCCCCGAGATAGTCGCGGAGTTTCGACACGCCCTCGAGCGTGATGACTCCGATAGCAACCGGCTCGGTGGGAGGCAGGGATCGGAGAACCTTCGCAATCGCGAAGTACCAGGTGATCGCAAATCCCAGCGCGGCAAGCCATAGCAGTCCGGAAATGAATTGCCGGCTCAAAGTCGCATCACGGTTCCGGTCGATCATGGTCGTGGGCGGAGTTTAGCTGAAGGCACCGGAATCACGCGCCAGGCTCTGGGGGTCGTGGATGCGGGCGCGTAGCGCTACCGCTCCAGAAGCCGGATCACCGCGCCGGCGAGGGCGGGGACGCTCGCCTCGTCCGCTTCGACGTCCACTCGAGCACCGCGAGATCGGATTGCTTCGCTGGTGGTGGGTCCGATCGACGCGAGCGCGGCCTTTTCGGTGAGCCGTCTGCTCTGATCTTCCGACAGATTTTCGAAGAAGTGATCGACGGTCGAGGCGCTCGTAAAGGTGACGCAGTCGATGCTGCCGGCTTCCAGAAGTGCGACCAGCTCGTCGCGGATCGCGGTTGTCGCGCGCGTCTCGTAGGCGATCCCGAGGTCGACCGTGCCGCCGCGTGCACGGAGCTCGTCGATGACCTCGTTTCTGCCGACAGCCGCGCGGATGACGGCCGTACGCACTCCGCTCTGGTCCTGCGGCAAAAGGGGAAGGAGCGCGATCGACTGGAACTTGTCTGGGACCAGATCCGCCCGGATTCCCCGGTCGAGCAGCAGAGCTGCTGTGGCCTGGCCGACGGCGGCAATCCTCGACGAAGAAAGTGCACGTGCGTCGAGGTCTTTTGAATGGAGCCTGTGAAAGAACGACTGGACTCCGTTCACCGACGTGAAGATCAGCCAGTCATACGAAGCGAGATCCTCGATGATCGAGTCGAGCGAATCAAAAGACGCAGGTGGCACGATCTCGATGGTCGGGAACTGAAGGACGCGACCGCCTGCCTCTTCGAGTAGCTTCTTCAGCTCAGATGCCTGCTCCCGCGCGCGGGTCACGACGATCGTCCTGCCGAACAGAGGACGATTCTCGAACCAGCTCACGTTCTCGCGGACCGAGACGACCTCGCCGACGACGATCAGTGCCGGCGTCGGAAGATCCGCCTTCTTCACGGCGCTGGCGATCGACTCGAGCGTGCCCGTTACCGTCTGCTGGTGCGGGGTCGTAGCCCGCGATATGACCGCAACGGGCATTTCGCGCGCCATCCCTTCATCCATCAACCGGGACGCGATCATCGGAAGGTTGGCCATGCCCATGAGGAATACGATGGTTCCCTTCGCGCCAGCGAGACTGCTCCAAGGGATGCCCGTCGAGTCATCGCTCTCATGGCCGGTGATGAGCGTGACAGAAGTCGCGTGTGATCGATGCGTCACGGGGATGCCTGCGTACGCAGGGCCAGCGATGGCTGACGAGATTCCGGGCACGACTTCAAAAGGGATTCCGTTGCGGCGCAGCTCTTCCGCTTCTTCGCCGCCGCGGCCGAAGATGAAAGGATCGCCCCCTTTGAGACGGACGACCTGCTTTCCTTCGCGTCCCTTTTCGACGAGAAGCGCATTGGTTCGATCCTGCGGAAGCGTGTGGGCACTCGCCCTCTTTCCGGCGTCGATGATCTCCGCTTTCGAAGGAATCATCGCGAGGATTTCCGGAGAGACGAGCGCGTCGATCACGACGACCTCGGCACGCGAAAGCAATTCGGCGGCGCGCAGTGTGAGGAGAGCAGGATCGCCGGGACCGGCGCCGACGAGAAAGACCTTTCCACTCATGCGTGCGCGCCCGCGATCAGCTCGAGCGCCCCTTCGTCGGACAGACGCTTCGCGACGGAGGTGAGAAGATCTTCCGCGGCGGCGACGCTGGCCACTGCCTGCGTGCAGATCGTCCGCGTACCTGCGAGGTCGGAGACAAACACTGAAAGCGTGATCCTATCGTCGGCGAGTATCGCGTGCGCGGCAATGGACGTGTGGCAGTCGAGACGATCCTCGAATCGCTGAAGGATGCCGCGCTCGCACTGCGCGACGATGGTGGTGGGGCCATGCGAGATCGCGGCTGCCGCTTCGAGTGCATCGGGCCGGTCGGCGAGCGTCTCGATCGTGACGATTCCCTGTCCGGCTGCCGGAACGATCTGCTCGACGGAGAAGTAACTCGTGACGTCGCTTTGTCGTTCGAGCCTTTCGAGGCCGGCCGCGGCAAGCACCACTCCCGCGTAGTGCCCTTCCTGTGCTTTGCGGATGCGCGTGTCGACGTTCCCACGAATGTCCTTCACGTCGAGCTGAGGAAAGAGCGTTTTGATCTGCGCGCGCCGCCGAGGCGAGCTCGTCCCGATCGCGGAGCCGGCCGCTAGTGAGGCGATGGCTGAATGCTCGGGATGAACCCACGCGTCCCGGGGATCTCCCCGTTCCAGGAATCCGGCAAGAGTAAAAGAGTCCGGAACGATCGATGGAACGTCTTTCAGGCTGTGTACCGCCATGTCGACCTCGCCACGCTCGAGCGCCTCTTCAATTTCCTTGATGAACAAACCCTTACCGCCGATCTGTGCAAGCGGTACGTCCTGCCTTCGATCTCCGGTGGTGCGGATGACGCGGATCTCCGCTTCGAACCCCGCGGCCTCGAGGCGGTCGCGGACCTGATTTGCCTGCCAGAGGGCCAGCTTGCTTCCCCGCGTGCCGATCACGAAGTGTTTCTTCATCAGAGACCGAAGATCCTTCGAATCTGCTCACGGATCGATTCCCGTTCGTCGGGTTGATCGGCTGCGGCGGTCTCCTTGAGTCTGATGATAGGGTAATGAAGAACCTTGTTGATGATCGACGTGGAGAGCGCCTCGATGGCCTGCTGCTGTTCGGTCGTGATCGGGCCGACCTTTCTCAGGCACTTCTCGAGCTCCATCCTTCTAATGTCGTCGAGTTTGTCCTGGAGCTCGAGGATGGTGGGTACCGCGTCGTGCGAAGCGAGTCGCCGCATGAAACCGACCACCTCCCGGTCGATGATCTCCTCGGCCGTGACGGCTTTCTGCTCCCTCTTCTCGCGGTTGCTGTCCGCGACTTCGCGAAGGTCGTCGATGTTGTAGAGAAACGCTCCTTCGATCCCGGCGATCGCGGGATCGATGTTGCGGGGAACGGAGAGATCGATCAGAAAAAGACTTCCACGACGGCGCTCGGCGAGAGCGGCGAGCACATGTTCGGGCCGGATCAGATAGTGGGGTGCAGCGGTCGAGACGATGACGATCTCGCAGGACTGCAGGCGCTCTTCGAGCGAGTCGAAGTGGATCGCCTCGCCATCGAACCGGCCGGCGAGCTCCACGGCACGTTCGTGCGCGCGGTTCGCAACGAATACTTTCCTGAGACCGAAGCCATTGAGGTGTTGCGCCGTCAGTTCACCGATTTCGCCGGCTCCCACGAGCAGAACGTGGAGGCCATCGAGATTTCCAAAGATCTTCTTCGCCAGCTCGACGGCGGCGAAAGGAACCGAGACTGCGTGCTCGCCGATCCCTGTGTCGGTGCGCACCCGTTTTGCGACCCGCAGAGCGGCATCAAAGAGCTGTCGAAGCACCGGGTCGGTTGCATGAAGCATCCGGGCTCGCTGGTAGGCTTCACGCACCTGGCCGCCAATCTGGGGCTCGCCGAGAATCATCGAGTCGAGACCCGAGGCGACGCGGAACAGATGGCGCACGACCTCGCCGTTTCGCAGGACGTAAAGGTGCTCTTCGACCTCAGCCCGCTTCATCTTCGAACGGCTGATGATTAGATCGACGACCGGCTCGATGGATTCCTCCGACTCGGAAGAGAGAATCGTTTCGACACGGTTACAGGTCGACAGAACGCCCGCTCCCCGTACACCGGGCAGCCCCGTCAACGCAGCCATGATTTCGGGCTCGTGCGCTGGATTGACGCTGAGACGTTCGCGCACTTCGACCGGCGCCGTCTTGTGGTTCAGTCCGACGAGGATCAGCGACATACCGCGCCGCCTCCCATGATGGACAGCAGTTCACTCTCAGACATGCTGCACTCCGAGAATTGCGATGAGGATCGAGACGAACGCCGCCGCCGAGATGAAGAGATTCTTCCGCGTCCCGAGCGTCCCGCTGTTGTAGGACTGCAGCAGCGCTGCGAAAAGTACCCAGGCAACGACAGCCGCAATCTCTTTGGACCGGATTTCGTAACTTCCAACGCGAGTGCGATACGACCACAGAAAGCCGGCCAGAAGACCCGTAGTGTAAATGGCGAATCCGATCGCCAGTGCCCTGTAACTGACGACCTCGCAGACCTGAAGACTCGGGATCCATTCGAAGAGCCGACCCTGCCGCTTCGACTTCAGGGACCGCTCCTGAAATCGATAGAGAACGAAAAAGGCGAGTCCGATGAACAGCGCCGCGATTCCTGCCGTGCTCAGTAGCAGGTGACCCACGAACAGATTCGAGTCCAGCGCCGGATCGGCAGGCGCGAACGGAGCCCGTATGAGAACTGTGATGAACATCAGCATCAGAATGAGCGGGTAGACGAAAAAGGCCGCGGCATGAACCCGGTACCGAATGAAAAGAAAGAGCTCGACTGCAAAGATCAGCCAGGCGATGAAAGCCGCAATCTCCGGAAGATTGGTCAGCGGAGGGTGCTCTGTAGCCGAGCAGACCATACCGATCCAGACCGTGTGCACGACGAACCCGCCGATCATCAACCCGAGAGCGAGTTGCTGCAGACGGATGCTCCGGTTGTAGAGTCCAGCCAGCACGGCAAGAGTGCCCAGCGCGTAGAGCGAAACCGCAATGTAGAGGGTGATGTTCATGGGGAAGTGGTTGGGATCTGTGAATGAGCTGGTTGTAGTGTAGCGCGTGCGCAGCAGGACCGGTGCTCAGGCTGTCTCAGAGCTCCTTGCTGAAGACCACTTTGTCATCCTTGATCCGGTAGAAGTCCTTGATCCGGGAGATCTCCTCGTACCCGCTGCGGCGATAGAAGCGAATCGTCGGCTCGTTGCTCCTTCGGGAGGAGGTCTCGATCAGCAACATCCGGCCCTCCCGTTTGCGAACTGCTCCTTCGACGAATCGGAGGAGCAGCTGTCCCAGCCCCTGTCCCTGCCTGGCCGGGTCCACCGCGATCCAGTAAAGGTCGAATACACCCTCAGTGCGGGGTGTCGGCCCGTAGCATACATATCCGAGAGGCATGCCGTCTTCAGACTCTCCGCCGGTGATGACGTGGACCGTATACTCCCGCCTCTGGGAATGACGAAACGCGAGATCGACGAGCTCCATCGCGGCGTCGATCTCTTCCTGGTTGAACACGGCAGTGGTGACGAGGATCTGGTGAATCCTTTCTCGATCCAGGGGAACGGCGGGCCGTATCGTGAGAGTCATGGCACGTAGCCGTTGGGTCCGACGTATCCATGTGTCATTCCTGGCTGCGCTGCGAATGAACCTGAGCTATATGGCCGAAGATTGCATGTTCGGCCCTCGTTTTCGGGTCGGACAGTCACGTTACTCAGGGCCGAACATGCAATGTTCCGCCACTTGCTGACGAGCTCGTTCATTGTTTGCCACAAGACAAGACTGCTCAGGTTGACCGGCCGGCGACCCCCGCTTCCTCGGTCGAGCTCTTCCTGCCAGAGTCATCGATCCTGCCCCCGAGATCCGGAAGCTCGAAAGCCTCGAACTGATGGCGGGCGTAGTCCGGAATCCAGGCGACGATTCGCAGAAGGTCCTGATCGGCTTCCTGGTGTTCGATCTGTGCCAGTTCGTGAAGTCGGGCAAGGATCCGTGACTCGCTCGCGGGGATCTGCAGACGGACGACCTCGCCTTCAGCAAGCTCCCGTTCGCGGATCATCGCGATCAGCCGGTCGCATCCCTGGCCGGTCAGCGCGGAAACGGCCACTGCGCGGCTCTTCTTCTGCTCACCAACGCCGACGGCAAACCGATCCGCTTTGTTGTAGACCTCGATGACTCGATCCGCCAGAATGCCCAATTCGTGAAGCACCTCTTCGCCCACTTCGCGCTGCTCGTCGGACTGGGGATGGCTGCCGTCGATCACGTGCAGAACCAGGTCTGCAGCGACCGCCTCTTCCATCGTGGAACGAAACGAGGCCACCAGATGGTGGGGCAGCTTCCGGATGAATCCGACCGTATCGATGATCACGGTTTCGCGTGGCGCATCGAAATGGGACTTGTGTAGCCTGGCGTCAAGAGTCGCGAAGAGCTTGTCGACAGCTTCAGCGGATCCACGGGTCAACTGATTGAACAGAGTCGACTTTCCCGCGTTGGTGTATCCGACGAGCGCCACCGTGAATGCGCTCCTCCTGCCCTTCCTCTGTGTTGCGCGGTTACGCTCGATTTTCGTGAGCTCCTCATCGAGCCGACTGATCCGCGTGCGAATCATCCGGCGGTCGATCTCCAGCTGGGTTTCGCCGACGCCCCGGGTACCGATTCCGCCGGCCTGACGTGATAGATGCGACCACTGCCGGGTCAGGCGGGGCAGGAGATACTTCAACTGGGCAAGCTCGACCTGTGTTCGCGATTCCCGGCTCCGAGCCCGGCGGGCAAAGATGTCGAGAATCAGGGCACTGCGGTCGATGACCTTGATCTCGATCACCTTCTCGAGGTTACGGATCTGAGCCGGCGAGAGGTCATCATCGAATACGACCAGAGTCGCTTCGTGTCGCCTGGCAAGCTCGGCGATCTCCGCCGCTTTCCCTTTACCTACGTACATAGCGGGATCGGGGGCCTGGCGTTTCGCGAGCACCGCGGCCGAAACGGCACCTCCGGCTGCTTCGACGAGTTTTGCGAGCTCCTCGAGATGCTCTTCCGCAACCGTGCGCGAACCGTCGCGCGTGATCAGACCTGCGACGATCGCTCTTTCGGGGCCGCCGCGACCCCCGTTTGGATGGGCCAACTAGTTCTCCGCCAGCTCAGTCAATATACAAGAAAAGCGGGCTGAAAGTTCAGAACTGCCCGAGGATTCGCTTCCCTCATCCTTCATCGCTGGCGCTCCGTCCTTGGTTATGATGCCCCGATGTTCCGGCTTTACGAACTGCTCCTCTATCTCGCATTCATGCTGGCATTCCCCTGGTTTCTGATCACCGGGGTTCTGCGTGGAAAATACCTTTCCAATTTCGGGCCACGATTCGGCTTCTACAAGGGTAACCCCTCGCGACACGACCTGTGGGTCCATGCGGTATCCGTCGGAGAAGTCCTCGCGGCGCGCCCTATACTTCAGCGGGTTCTCGAGGCGCGGCCAGATACCACCGTCGTCGTGACGACCACGACCATTTCCGGACAGACTCTTGCGCGAAGCCTTTTTCCCAGTGCGACGGTCACCTATTTTCCATTCGACTTCTCGTTCGCTGTCCGGAGCTTCCTCCATCGCTACTCTCCTTCGACGTTCGCGATCATGGAAACCGAGATCTGGCCGAATGTCAGCCGGCTCGCCGCACAGAGGGGTGTACGCATGCTTCTGGCCAACGGGAGGATTTCGGACCGATCGCTGCGGCACTATCGCCCTTTCCGCCATTTCCTCTCGCGCGTGCTCTCGTCCTACTCGGTCATCCTCGCGCGAGATCCTGTCGATCGCGAACGGTTCATAGCCATCGGCGCGCCCGCCGATCATGTGGAAGTTTCCGGTAATGTCAAATTCGATCTCGAACGCCAGCCCCGGCCACTGGCCATCCGGCCGGGGCTGGAGAGGTTGATCGCCGGACGGAAGGTTTTCGTGGCGGGCTCCACTGTGGAAGGGGAGGACGAGCTGTTGATCGTGGAGCTCCCGGCCCTGATTCGTGAGCTCGAATGTTTCGTCGTCCTCGCTCCCCGCAAGCCCGAGCGTTTCGAGCTGGTCGCAGGTCTTCTGGCTGCGTCGACGATTCCATTCATCCGCCGGAGCGAACTCGAAATGACCGGAAGGCCGGAGGGCCGGAAACATGATCTGCTGCTGCTGGACTCGATCGGTGAGCTGGCGGCGATCTATGAGCTGGCGTCCGCTGCATTTGTCGGGGGAAGCCTGGTTTCGTCCGGGGGCCACAACCCGATTGAGCCGGCTGCTGCTGGTGTGCCGGTTTGCTTCGGACCTCACATGACGAACTTCAGAGAGATCGCCGCGTCCTTCGTCCAGGAAGAGGCTGCGGTCGAGGTCGGCGGGCTCGAGGAGCTCGTAGGGTTCGTCCGGCGGATGCTGACCGACGAGGAAGTGAACCGATCGATCTCCCAGCGCGCTAGACGGACTGTCGAGCGAAATCGGGGAGCGGCGGACCTTACGGCGCGCCGCATCCTGGAGTTGCTGCCATGAAGCTGCCGACCCGACCGCTCGAGCTGGGATATCAGGGGATCAATCATCTGCGGAGGGGACTCTACCGCCGGGGAATTCTTAAAACTCGAGCCCTCCCGCGCCCTGTGGTCTCGATCGGGAACATCGCGATCGGGGGATCTGGAAAGACGCCGGCGGCCATCGCTGTAGCGCGGCATCTGACTCGCATCGGGTATCGCGTGGCGATTCTCACCCGGGGCTACGGAGGGTCGGAAACATCGGGATGGGCCCTGGTAGATGTACCGGATGCGCGTCGCTTTGGTGATGAGCCGGTCGTGATCGCCGAACGTCTTCCCGAATGCCGGGTGATCGTAGGTGCCGATCGCTACCGGGCAGGAATCGAGTTCCTCGGACTCGAAGATTGTGACGTCTTCATTCTCGACGATGGATTCCAGCACCTTCAGCTGCACAGGGATCTCGACATCGTGATCGACGACCCGACGGCCCGCTGGAATCGGGAAGGCCGGAGCGCGCTCCGGGACGCCGATGTCGTTCTGCTGCGAGCAGCATCGTCCGATGGAGGGCCGACCCCGGAGGATCCGCGCGTCCGTGCTGTTCTCGAGGCCTCGGGATTCCGCAAGGGAGAAACCCGCGGGAGGCTCGAGGAGTTGCGCGGGAAGAAATGCCTCGCGATGTCGGGCCTCGCTCGGAATGGGCGCTTCTTCGACATGCTTTCAGAGGCGGGAATCGACCTGGTTGGTGCGTACGGTTTCCCCGATCATCACGATTACTCTGCGGCCGACCTCTCCAGAGTCGTTTCACTTCGTGACTCGACTGGTGCCGAGCTCATACTCACGACTGAGAAAGATGCCGTGAAGTTGCCAGCGGAATTCGAGTGCACGATCATCGAAGCAGACATGAAGTTCATTCCGGAAGAGGCGTTCTACTCCCTCGTTGCCGAGGAGCTTTTGCGCTTGCAGGAGACGCGGGCGTGACCGAAGCAGCCCCACGGCCGGGGCGGCGGAAGAAGCGTCGACGTCGCGAGAAGAGTGTGCTGCGGAAGCGGCTCGAATACTTCGTTGTCCGGATGATCGCATCGAGGATCGAATCGGCGGATGAGACGACGGTTCGCCGGTGGGGGGGGCGGATGGGCACGGTTGCCAGCATCCTGCTGCGGCAGCGTCGCAGGCTCGTCTTCCGCAATCTCGAGCAGACATTCCCCGACCTGCCCGAATCAGAGCGCAATCGAATTGCGAAGGAATGCTGGAAGCACTACGGCCGGCTCATCCTGGACTACCTCAAGACTCGCAAGATGACACTCGAGGAAACGGCGCATCGATTCGATCTGATCAACCGCGAGGGTTTCGAGCAAGCGATCTCGCGAGGCAAGGGAGTCCTTCTTCTGAGCGCGCACTTCGGAAACTGGGAGACAGGCGCAACCCTGCTGCGAATGTTCGGCCAGCCGATCACGACCGTTGCTCGACCTCTCGACAATGAGTTTCTCGAGCGCGATCTCGCGCAGAGCCGCCTCCAGTCCGGAGTCGAGCTCGTGCCGCGCCGGGAAGCCGCCCGCCCCCTGATGCGCGCCCTCGCAAACCGCCGGATCGTCGTGCTTCTCGCCGATCAGAGCGTCCACCCATCCGAGGGCATCGTAGTACCGTTTCTGGGCCGGCCCGCCTGGACCACTCCAGCGCCGGCCCGCTTCGCCCTGCGCTTCGGGGCTCCCATCCAACTCGTGTTCTGTCTCCCTTCGGGTGTCGACCATACGATCATCGAATTCGAAGAGACGATCTACGTCGATCAGCTGCCCGAAGAGGAGAGAACGGTCGCCGCGATCACCGAGCGGATCAACGACCTCATCTCGGTTCACATCCGCCGCAACCCCGAGTACTGGCTCTGGATGCATGACCGCTGGAAAGGATCACCTGAGAAGTCTGTGAAAGATGAAGAGGAGCTCAGAGGTCCGGCGTGAAGGCGGAAGAACTACTCGTACTTCCGTCCTTTCGTCCCGATCCTTTTGTTCCCTGTTCTGTTGGTGAAGTGATCTTCGTCGCCCCACTCTTCATTGCTGTTCAGCAACGCCGATTCGATATCCTGCTTTGCGAAGGCGTCGGAGCGCTTCCTATCGAAGGGAGCTTTCGAGCTCGCCTGACCCGACATGGCGTCGAGTTTGGTGACATCGACGTCCGAGACCCGGCGGATGGTGCGGGCCCTTGCCGGACTGGCCGAGGGTTTCGACCTTGGGCTGGTGGTGGTCTTCGCGGCCTGTTTGCGCGCAGCCGGCGTGAGCACCGACGTCACTTTCTTCGCCGCTTTGCGGACTGCCGTTACGGCGCGCGCGAGGACACCGGCCGATTTTGACTTTGCCTTTGGCGGTGACACTCGCGGAGTTGCCGCCGCCCGGGTCTTCCCAGCTTTGTCCTGACCGGCTCCTCCTCGCCCGACCGCGTTCATCTGTTTCTGCGCCGATTTGTGCAGACGTTTCGCCGCGGAGGGCCGAGCCGTTTTCGCCTTGGCAGGATTGCTTCGCTTGCCCCTGGAGGAGCTCTTCTTTGAACTGGCCATTCATTTCTCCTTGATAAAACCCGATTGCCGGGTTGGATGAATTGATCCAATGCAAAAGCAAATCCGGATTTCAGCGAGTGAAGAGGGCAGGGGAAAAGCCATAACGGCGGCTCCGAGCCCGGCTAACTCTCCACCATCGCATTCGACCTCGGCCAGACGTGAATGGGCTTTCGCCACCGGAACCCTGTGCACGCGACGAGACGCAGGAGCCGGGAGGTTGAGGAATTTCGCCGGAACTCGGAAAGCTGCCCGGACCCGACCATATTGGCGGGCTTCCATCTTAAGGAGTGTCTGAAAGAGGCAAATCCCTACCCCCCCCGACGAAAAAAAGGAAGAATTGAGAATTCAGAATCGGGAATGGGGCAACTCCGACGCCCATCAGTGGTACCTTTCCGGGACACTTGATTGCACACTCGAGGAGGCTGACTGTGCCGGTAGAAGAGACCGAGTTTCGTCTGGCGATGGGCCATTTCGCATGCGGGGTGACGGTTGTGACCACAGCGGTTGATGGAGAGAGATTCGGCTTGACGGTTGCCTCGTTTGCGTCCCTTTCTCTTCGGCCGCACCTGGTGCTCGTCTGTATCGACAAGTCCGTGAGGACCCATGACGCGATCCTGCGAGCGGGAAAGTTCGCGGTCAATGTTTTGGCGGCTGACCAGGAAGCGGTCTCACGTACCTTCGCCTCGCGGGTCGACGACAAGTTCGCGGCGGTCGAGGTGATTGAAGGAGACTACGGCTTGCCCTTGATCGGCGGATCGCTCGCGACGCTGGAGTGCAGTCTGCAGGACCAGTTGCCCGGCGGGGATCACACGATTTTCGTGGGACTTGTCGAAACCTCGGCCGTGAGCACAGCCGATCCGCTCGTCTACTTTCGGAGCGGCTACCGCAAGCTGGTGTAACCCGGTGCGAAAAGCAGACAGAACTCGATCATCGCCCGCCCCGACTTCGGAACATGTGTGGGTTTCCCTCGAGGAACTTCGCGATCCATAACTCGATGAATGAGCGCTCAGGGCGTTTGAGATACCACCAGCCGAAAACCGAGATCAGGAGAGCGCCGGCCGCGTCGACGATCAGGTCCCACATCGTGTCCGTCAGGCCCGAAGGGTCACCGAACATCGGCTTCTGCATGTTCATCCCGAAGATCTGATCCATGGAAAACTCGAAGATCTCCCAGAGAGCGCCGACTGCGAGCGCAAAGACGAACGCAAAGATTGCGACGAACCTGGGTTGCATGTGGAGATCGACCTGGTCGTCCTCGTTCAGCACGTAGATCAGGAGGAATCCGAAAATCCCGAGCAGCAGCCCCGAGGTTGCGTGAAGCGCTATGTCCCACCACCAGAGCCGCTGGTAGTAGTTCAGGACCTCGCCGAGGAAGAGCGCAGCATAGACGAAGACGATCGCCAGCAACTCGAACTCGGGAGGAATGTAAACGCGCAGGTGCCGGAATGCGAGAGATGGAAGGATCGTCACCGCGAAGATCGCGAGGATCGCCATCGCGCTGAGCCACTGGCGCTCGAAGATCGCCAGAACCAGGCCGATCGCGAGACTCGCATGCAGGACCAACATGGTCCAGCGGTGGATCAGGACGGCTCGATCGCTGCGGATTGCCTCGTCTGTTTCGTCGCTGTCGTTCACTCGTCCGTGTATGGTTTACAGAGCTTCGACCATCGTTTTGAAGACGTTGCTGATCTCCGTATCACCGAACGGGTCTTCCCGGCCCGCGCGCTCGGCCGTGATCCGTTCGCGGATCATACCCTCGGCCGCGCCCATCAGTGCTGCTGCAAGGGCCGTCTCGTGAAATTCGTGCCGGAATGTTCCATCACGCTGGCCCCGCTGGATGACCTGTCGAAGCAGATAAACGAACCGGGTGAATCCTTCGGAGATCACGACGTCCTGGCTCCCCCGCATCCGCCGTTCCTCGAAAAGGAAGAGTCGCGCAAGCTCCCGATCCGTCGCAAGCCCGTCGATTAGAAGCGCAAGGATCTCCAGCACCGCCTGCCGACCGCTCGAGCTCGACCCGATCTGTTCGACTTTCTCGTTCAGAGGTTTCCAGCTCTCGTTGAAGATTGCGTCCAGCAGGCCTGCTTTTCCCTCGAAGTAGCGTACGAGTTGCGACTCCGAGGTTCCGGCCTCCCGTGCGATCGCCGCCGTCGAAGTCTGCTCATAGCCGTTTCTGGCGAAGAGCGTCTTGCCAGCCGTCATCAGGCGGCCGCGCGAGGTCAGTGTGCTGTCTGGATCGAGCATTTGGTCAAGCTCCTGTCGTCGACGCCGGGTGTTCAGCACGGTGGTGATACCACTATCCTCGCCGGCGCGGCGGTTTATTTTAGGGAGACCACCGGCGCGAAGCAACGTTTGAAGACCTCCCGCGCGTCGAGCACCACCCCTCGCGCTGCCTGCGTCGACCAGCAAACTGCAAGGGGCGGACCCGGTTCCCCCAGCCGGGCATGGGCCCCTCCCTTAGAATACGCCGATGCATACCACTCCTGCGTACCGACGTCTGATCGTCTGCCTGCTGCTTCTGGTGTCCGCTGGGTGTGCCAGTTCCCATACCGTGCCCTTCACGTTGGTTCAGCTCAACGATGTTTACGAGATCATGCCTCTTCGCGGGGGAACTGAAGGCGGCCTGGCCCGGGTCGCAACCATTGAGAAGGAGCTTCGGGCGAAGAATCCGCGCACGTTCATGATGTTCGCCGGCGACCTTTTCAGCCCTTCTGCGCTGGGCACCGCGCGCGTCGACGGCGTGCCTCTGGCGGGCCGCCAGATCGTCGACATGATGAACGCTATCGGCCTGGACTACGCGACGTTCGGCAATCACGAGTTCGACATCGCGCACGCGCAGTTTCTCGACAGACTCGCCGAATCTGAGTTTCTGTGGGTTTCGTCCAACGTTTTCGACGCCGATGGAAGGCCCTTCCCCGGAGTTTTGGAAACTCACGTCTTCGATGTGCGAGGCCGAGGCAATCGCACGGTTCGTGTAGGACTCCTGGGAGTGACCATGCGGGACAATGCTCAGGACTACGTTCGATACGAGGAGCCGGTCGCGGCGGCGGTTCAGGCAGCTCGACTGATTCGGCCCTCCGTCGACGTACTGGTCGCACTCACGCATCTGAGTCTGGAGGACGATGTCCGGCTTGCACATGCGGCTCCGGAAATCGATCTGATTCTTGGTGGGCATGAGCACGAGAACATGCAGATATGGCGCGGGGATACCCGTCTGATACCCATCACGAAGGCCGATGCCAATGCCAGGACGATATACATCCATGATCTGAAGTTCGACCTGCGAAGCCGTGCCCTCGAAATCCGCTCCCGCATTCAGCCCGTCGACGAGACGGTTGCAGAGGACCCCGCATCGGCTCGCCTGGCCGCCACCTGGGTGGAGCGCGCATACAGCGGCTTCCGGGCGCAGGGTTTCGAGCCGGAACGCATCGTTGCAGTCAGCGACGAAGTTCTCGTCGCGACGGAGAGTGCCGTCCGGAATCAGCCGACATCCGCTACGCATCTGATTACCGCGGCCATGCGGCTCGAAGTGGATGACGCCGATCTCTCCATCTTCAACGGAGGAAATATCCGCATGGACGACGTGCTTCCAGCGGGTCCGGTGACTCAGTACGACGTGATCCGTCTCCTGCCGTTCGGGAGCAACATCGTTTCAGTCCGCATGAGTGGCGCACTCCTGGGACGAGTTCTCGATCAGGGCGTTGCGAATCGAGGGACAGGAGGTTTCCTTCATTACGACGGTGTCGCCAGGTCCGAGGGGGGCCTCTGGCTCGTCGAGGGGCAACCGCTTTCTCCGGAGCGTGTCTACACCGTGGCGATCAGCGACTACCTGATGAGTGGCAGGGAAGTGGGACTCGATTTTCTCACGACCGATGCTGCCGGCGTGCAGGAAAGCGAAGAAAAGAATGACGTCCGTTTCGCGCTGATCCGGGAGATGCAGCGGCGATGGCCGCAGCCGTGAGCTGGCTCCCAATCCCGGAATTCGAAACAGCGCGAGGCGATTGTCAACTATCAGATGAGTGCACCTCCCTACGACCAGCGCGGCCGTCCCCTCCGCGATCTCCGGCTGTCGATCACCGACCGCTGCAATTTTCGCTGCACGTACTGCATGCCGAAAGAGGTGTTCGGTCGAGACTTCCGATTCCTGCCTCCCGGACAGCTCCTGAGTTTCGAGGAGATTACGCGGCTGACGCGCCTGTTCATCGCCCACGGTGTCGAGAAGGTGCGGATCACGGGAGGAGAGCCCTTGATCCGGTCCGAGGTCGAAACCCTGGTGAGCATGCTTGCCCGGCTGGACGGGCTGAGGGACCTTACCCTGACGACGAACGGCTCCCTGCTCGCTGCAAAGGCGCAGAAACTTCGCCAGGCCGGCCTCTCGAGAGTGACCGTCAGCCTGGATTCCCTCGATGATGCGGTCTTCCGTGCGATGAACGATGTCGATTTTCCAGTTACCCGCGTGATCGAGGGGATCGATGCTGCAATCCAGGCCGGTCTATCGCCTGTCAAGATCAACGTGGTGGTCAAGCGCGGCGTCAACGATCAGGGCGTCGCGGACATGGCGCGAAGATTTCGCGGGCCCGATACGATCCTCCGATTCATCGAATACATGGACGTGGGGTCCACGAACGGCTGGCGTCTCGAGGATGTCGTCAGTGCGGACGAGATCGTATCGAGAATCGCAGCGGAGACGCCCGTCGAGCCGATCGATTCGAATTACCGGGGTGAGGTTGCGCGGCGTTTTCGATATGCCGATGGAAGCGGCGAGTTCGGCATCATCAGTTCCGTGACTGATCCCTTCTGCGGCGACTGCACGCGGGCGCGCCTGTCTTCCGAGGGCGAGTTGTATACCTGCCTGTTCTCCGCGAGAGGGCATGACCTCCGCACCCTCCTGCGAGACGGACGAAGCGATGCGGAGATCGCGACGGTCATCGCGAATATCTGGCGTATCCGCGATGATCGCTACTCGGAGATCCGAAGCGCCGAGACTTCGAACCAGCAAAAGGTGGAGATGTCGCACATCGGAGGCTGAGCGGGTAGGGAAGTTTGGAAAATCGAGAATTCAGAATTCAGAATTCAGAAGTGCGGAATATTGACGGTCGGGACGCTCATTCGTCATTCGTCAGATTTGGTCCGCTGTAGAATCCTCAGATGCTTCTCGCAGACTCGGAGCTCCTCGCCCGGCTCATCGCATTCGACACGACCAGCGCCAACAGCAATGCGGAGATGGCGGACTTCATCGCCGGCTATCTCGATCGACCAGGTGTTCACATCGAGCGTGTGTTCGATGAATCGAACGAGAAGCTGAACCTGCTGGTGCACTGCGGGCCTCCCTCCGATGAGCGCTCCGGGCTCGTGCTTTCCGGTCACATGGATGTCGTTCCCGCGCGGGAGGCCGGCTGGCACAGCGATCCGTTCACGATGACCGAGCATGGCGATCGCTTCGTAGGCCGCGGCACTGCAGACATGAAGGGGTTTCTCGCCCTGGCCATGAATGCCACCGCGCGGCTTGATCCAGCAGGACTTCGTGCTCCTCTGGTTCTGCTGCTCACCTACGACGAAGAAGTGGGTTGTCTGGGAGCGAAACGGTTCGTCGACGAGTTCCGCGATCCGGCGAGACTTCCCGTCAGCGCGATCATCGGCGAGCCGACCTCGCTCGAGGTCGTGCGCATGCACAAAGGCCACCTCAAGCTGCGCGTCGTGACGAGAGGTATCGCCGCCCACAGCGGGTACCCTCATCTCGGCGAAAATGCCATCGAGAAGGCCGCGGGTGCCGTGCAATCGCTCGCTGCTATCCGTCGCGAGCTCGAAGGAGAGCGATCGGAGTTCAGCGACTTGTTTCCCGAAGTGCCCTTCGTTTCGCTCAATGTGGGAACGATCCGCGGCGGTGCGGCAATCAATGTCGTTCCGGACTGTTGCGAGTTCGAAGTGGGCATCCGCCTCCTTCCAGGGATGCAGAGTGCGGAAATCGTCCAGCGGGTTCGACGGAGCGTTCCCGAGGGAGAAGTCGAGGTCATCAGCGACAGCCCGCCGCTGCTGCTCGATCAGGGGGCGCAGGTTCATCAGGCAGTGTCGGCACTGGTGAATCAGACCGGGACACGCACGGTTTCCTTCGCAGCCGACGCCGGCTGGCTGCAGAACCTTGGACTCGAATGCATTCTCTTCGGGCCGGGCTCCATCGAGGTTGCCCACCGCCCGAACGAGTTCATCCCGAAGGACGAGCTCCATCGTGGCGCCGTTCTCATCGATCAGATCATCGCGCAGTACTGCGGCTGAAACGCTAAGCTTTCGAGTGGCAGTCGACTTCGAGGGCAGTCTTCGAAGAGTGCATCAGACCCTGCAATGCCTGTCCAGCCCCATAGGAAGAATCGCCTCAGCGGCTCATCACAAACGGTAGAATCACACCATGGCTCAGGTGATCGAAGCAGATCTCACGTGGACAGGTTCCGGCTTCGAGCGCGGTGTTCGCGTGGGGGTCGGAGACGACGGACGGATCACCACCGTCGGCGGGCAATCTGGCGATGTGACTCTGCGTCTGGGCGGCCGCGCCCTGCTGCCGGGGTTCGTCAACGCGCATTCGCACGCGTTTCAGCGCGGACTTCGCGGTCGGGGTGAGCAGTTTCCGTCGGGGAGCGGAAGCTTCTGGAGCTGGCGCGAAGCGATGTACGAGCTCGTCGGGCAGCTCGACGGAACACGGTTCTATGAGCTGACACTGCAGGCCTTCCGCGAGATGCTCGCTGCCGGCATTACATCGGTCGGCGAGTTTCATTACCTTCATCACTCTGCATCTCTGGATGAGACACCCAGGAGCGCATTCGACTTCGATGAACTGGTTCTTCGCGCCGCCTCCGAAGCGGGGATCCGGATTGTTCTTCTCAATGTGTTCTACAAGACGGGTGGCATCGGCAAGCCGCTGCTCGGAGACCAGCTCCGCTTCGAGACGCGCAGCATCATCGAGTACTGGCATCAGATGGATCGGCTCGACAAACTCCGCGATCCCGGATTGCAGAGTCTCGGGGCCGTGGCGCACAGTATCCGCGCGGTCCCCCCAGACCATCTGAGCATCCTTCATACGGAGGCAAAACGCCGCAAGCTGCCGTTTCACATGCACGTGGAAGAGCAGCCGCAGGAGATCCAGGACTCGTTGCTCGAATACGGAAAGAACCCGATGTCCATCGTGCTCGATCTCGAGCCCGGCCCGGAGTTCACCGCCGTCCACTGCACCCACACGACTCCATCAGACCTCAGGCGCTTTCTCGACCTGGGAGGCAACATCTGCATCACTCCGCTCACGGAAGCGAACCTCGGGGATGGAACAGCCGATCATGGCGAGATCCGGGAGAGCATGGGACAGGTATCGCTGGGAACCGACTCCAACGCACGCATCTCTCTGATCGAAGAGATGCGCTGGCTCGAATACAACCAGCGCGTGACCGGTGAAATGAGGGGAGCCTGGATCGACGAGCAGGGCTCGGTATCACGCCCGATCCTTCGAGCTGCAACTGAGGGCGGCGCGCGGGCTCTCGGGATCGAAACGGGACGGATTGCGACAGGGCTGTTCGCCGACTTCGCTGTTGTGAATCTGTCCGCGTCCTCGCTCGCCGGTCATGACGATGAATCGCTGCTCGACGTGATCATCTTCGGCTGCTCCGAAGAAATCATCAGCGATGTCTGCGTCGGTGGAGATTGGAAGAGGGTGCGGTAACAGAAGGTTCTTCGTTTCTTCCAAACAAGAGCCGGCGTCCCTCCTGAAACAGGAGAGGAGCCGGTCTCCCGTGAAGGAGCCGGACACGGTAACGTCAGGCCACCGTCGCGCTGAATCCAGCGGGTGCGGTTTCTAGCCGAGTGCGCGCACGACGCCGACGGCAAAAGTGAGAACCGCAGAAATCAGAACGAAACGCACCAATGCAGGAAATACTCGCATGACTCCGCTCCATGCTCCCCGCGAACACCTGGAACGCTCCCTACCATAGGGACGGATTCCATCACGTTCGGCGGCCCAGCTATCTGGCTCGACGGGGCCAGACCTGAAGCTTTGCGTCATCCCGTCACCGGGATTTTGCCATTATCGGGTGATCGCTACGCCGAAATTAGCACAACTGCCTGTGCAATGACAGAGGAAAATGGCAGGCATTTGACCGGGCACCCGTTTCTGACTCCATTCCGAAACCCGTTACCCATGTCGAAGCTTCGTTATTTCGCTCGTCCCGACCGCCGGAACGGCTCGGAATAGAGGCTGGGGGGGCGGAATCCCGGTCATGGCGCCAGCGCGACATTCTGATGCCCGGGCTGAAACCTTTATTGCCAAGCCCCGTTCACTCCTTCATGAGATCCGCGGCAATCCTTGGTACCACGCTGCTCGTTTCGATGCCCGCGCTGGGGGCTGATCTGTGGCTCCACCTTCGAAGCGAGAGCCAGAACGGGCGCCGCAATCGCGTGGTCATCAATCTTCCCGTCAGAGCCCTCGAGAAAGCCCTGCCGATGATTCCAAGAGAGGTATCCCGGAACTGCGAGCTCCGTTTCAGCGAAGTCCGCATCACCCCGGGAGAGCTTCGCGCTGTGGTCCAGCAGCTTCGCGTTGCGCCATCAGGTGCAGAAGTCAGGCTTACCCCGGACGATACGGAGCTCGCCTTCCGCAGGGAAGGGGACGTGCTCCAGATTTCCGGGACGTCCCATTGGCGGCGTGGACTCAACGGGACGGTCCGCGTTCCATTCGACCTCGCCGAGGCTCTGTTGGGTGGGGAGGGCGATCTCGACTTCCGGGCCGCGGTCGAACTTCTGGTGCGCCGGGGTGCAGGCGAGATCGTGCTGATCAATCACGAGGATCACAACGTCCGTATCTGGGTTGATCAGAATGCGACGGCGCCGCTGAAGTATGGAAGGACTGCCCCATGAAGGGTCTTCTCAAGTTCAGCCTCCTGGTCGCGTTGATTCTCTCGCTTTTCCTCGCAACGGCTGCGTACGGCGTGCACCGGCTCTTATTCGACAAAGGGGTGGTCTCGGTCCATGTTGCAGAGAAGGGGCGATACGGCGAGCGGGTGTTCGTCTTTCTTCCTGCGGGACTCGTCAACGCGGTACTCGCCCTCGCACCGGTCGGCTCATTCCACCACGAGATCGACGACGACTTTCACCAATGGCTTCCGGTGTTGCAGGCCGTCGTTTCGGAGCTTGACCACTACGACGACGTGGTGCTGCTCGAAGTGGACGACGGTGGCGAGACGGTGCGCATCGTGAAGCAGGACGGTCACCTTCGCATTCTTGTCGACTCACATGATGCGACGGTGCGGGTGACGATACCTCCCCGGACTGTTCATGCAGCCGTGCGGGCATTCAACCGGCTTTAGCGTATTGGTTCGCTAGAGTGCCGAGTCCCTCCGCACCGGAACGCGCGGCTGGACACCGGGCTCCTCGGGCGAAAAATCCTCCCCCGGATTGATGAAGCGGTCGGTCTCGAAGCTGTACTGCTTCTCGTAGAGCTGGCGGTATCTGCCGGCGGTGGCCAGCAGTTCGGCGTGCGTCCCCCGCTCGACGATCCGGCCTCCCTCGATCACGAGAATCTGATCTGCGCTGCGTATCGTGGATAGTCTGTGGGCGATGACGAAAGTCGTGCGGCCCTGTCGCAACGCACGAAGTCCATCCTGAATCAGAGCCTCACTTTCGCTGTCGAGGCTCGAGGTCGCTTCGTCGAGGATCAGCAGCGCCGGATCGGCGAGGATTGCCCGAGCGATCGCGATACGCTGACGCTGACCGCCGGAGAGCTTGATGCCGCGCTCGCCGACGACCGTGTCGTACTGTTCCTCGAGAGGATCTACGAAGTCGTCGACATGCGCGATCCTGCTGACCTCGATCACCTCGTCCAGCGTCGCATCCGGCCTGCTGTAGCGGATGTTCTCGGCGACGGTGCCGTCGAAAAGGAAGTTGTCCTGCAGAACGATGCCGAGGTGCGAACGAAAATCTCGCAGGCGAATCGTCGTGAGATCTCTTTCGTCAACAAGGATGCGACCGTCGCGCGGACGGTTGAACGCCATGACCAGCGAGATCAGCGTGCTCTTCCCGGATCCGCTGGAGCCAACAAGCGCCGTGGTGGAGCCTGCCGGCGCGTGAAAGGAGATGTCCTGCAGCACCGGCACGCCGGGCTTGTACTCGAACGACACGCCCTCGAAGCGGATGTCGCCGACGACCGACTCCAGCGGTTCCTTCCCTGCGTCATCCTGATCCTCTGTCCGCTCCCTGAGAACTTCTCGAATGCGGTCGAGCCCCGCGAAGGCTTCTGTGATCTGTGTGCCGATCGAGGAGATCTGCATCACCGGAGCCGCAACCAGCCCTGTGAAAAAGATGTACATCACGAAATCGCCGAGCGTCATCGTGCCGGCAAGAATCGAGCGGCCGCCGATCACGAGCATCATCACGCCGACGATGCCGAAGATCACCGTTGCGATGGCCGTCACTCCCGATACGGACGTGATCGTTTTCGCCACGTTTCTCAGAAGCCGGTGGACGCCTTCCGCGAAGATGCGCTCTTCCCGTTTCTCAGCGGTATAGGCCTTGACGATGCGGATGCCGCCCAGACTCTCGACGAGGCGTCCGGTCACCTGGGCATTGATCTCACCGCGTTCTCGAAAGAGAGGCCGAACGCGCTTGAATGCAACCGCCATCACGACTCCGAAGATGCCCAGTGTCACGATCGTGATCAGTGTCAGCTGCCAGTTCAGATAGAACAGGACCGCCAGCGCCACGGACGCCGTGACGACTCCGCCCGTCAGTTGTACCAGGCCGGTCCCCACGAGATTCCGGATTCCTTCGGCGTCGGACATGATCCGCGAGATCAGCACGCCCGATTTCGTCGAGTCGAAGTAGGTCACTGGCAGGCGCGAGACGTGCCGCTGCACATTCTTTCGCATCTCGGTGATCGATCGCTGCGCCGTCACGCCGAGAATCTGCGAGAGTGAGAATGAAGTCACCGCCTGGACGAGTGTCGCTGCTCCTGCAGCGAGAGCCAGGGTGGTGAGGAGTTCGTGGCGACCCTTGCCGATCACCTCGTCGATGAGGTATTTCGAAGTCGCGGGAAGAACGAGGGCGGACAGGCGGCTGATGAGCATCAGCCCGAGGCCGGCGGCGAGACGCCATCGCCGGGCCCAGATGAGCTCGCGTGCCTCTCTCCAGGCGTCAGCCGGGCGGATTTTCTTCTTTTCGGACATCAGGAGAGCATAGCCTCGAATGGGCGTCGGGAGCGGGGCAGGAATAGCTACCGGAGCGGCACGCGATTTGCTATATTTTTAGGCAGTGGTAATACCACCACTGAAAGCCTGATGCTCATGAGACCTCGAAACAATCCGCAAACCCATTCTGTCCGTCCTCGATACTTCTCCTATGAATAACCCGCGAAACGGGCACCAGGCGCGAAAAAGGCGACCTTCGGGTCGCCTTTTTCTATGATTACCGCGATCGAGCCCCCGATCCATGGCGACCTGATCAGCGATTCGCGTGCCTTCGGGCTCCGTGTCGTTCCATGATTGCCAGGACCTTCTCGATCGGCAGCGCCTCCACGGTTCTGCCGTTTCCTTCGATCGTTCGTGCCCGGAACAGAGAGTTGTAGATCGCTTCCTCCGTCGCTTCAATCACCGCGAAAAAGATCGGCGACATGGAGTCGTTAGCGAGTAGAGAGACTTCATGGGTGCCGGTCCTGCCATGTTCGATTCTCAGGGAGGGCGCCGTGGAGAACGCGATGGCATAGTCGCCGCTCCCGTTTGTACCTGCCGCGCCCGTGCGAGCCAGTCCCATCATGGCGCGCGCGCCCATTCGGCGGAGATTCCGCGCATCGAGGGGAGCATCCGTCGCGATCACGATGATGATCGATCCTCGGCCCGGTCGGTTTCCCGGCCGAGCTCTTCGCGCAGGTAATGGCGTCCGAGCTCGCGACCCACGGGAACCCCCGCGATGGACAGCACGCCTCCGAAGTTCGATTGCACCAGAACGCCGATCGTGTGGCCGCCGAGGTTGGGTGGGAGGCGGCGGGACGAAGTTCCGATTCCGCCCTTGAAGCCGAAGGCAATCGTTCCGGTTCCCGCTCCCACCGATCCCTCTTCGACGCGCCCTGTATCCGCCTCTCGGATCGAGGCGAGAACTTCATCACGTCCGACGGGGCGTGCGCGAATCGCATTGAGCTGTCCGTCGTTCGTTTCGGCCACGATCACATTGATCGACCGCACGTCCTCATTGCCCTCGAGTGCGAGCATGGAATCGAGGACTGCATCAGCGACCTTCGGGACGTTGAGAGTCGAGGTGAGCAGGATCGGACTCTCGATCTCTCCGAGCTCCTCGACCTGAGTCGATCCGGCAAGCTTGCCGAAACCGTTTCCTGTGAAGATGGCACCCGGCACCTTTTGGGTGAAGAGATTGCCTCCGTGTGGCAGCACCGCCGTCACTCCCGTCCTGATGTTCTCGCCGCGGATGAGAGTGGCGTGACCGACACGCACACCCGCTACGTCCGTAATCGCATTCAGAGGGCCGGGCGGTAGCACCCCAAGCTCGAAACCGAGCTCCCGCAGGGTAGGGCGCTCAGATTGCGACTGTGCAGAGGCGGACTGCACAATCAGGGCGAAAAGAAGCAGAGACGTGAACGTGCGCATGACGATCCTCCACCCCCATACTGAATGCTTTCGCCGTCTCGAACGAAGACCGTCGAGCTCAGGCGACGTCGGTGGGCGGCCGCCCGGAGCCTGAACGCCGGACGACCGCGGTGGGAGCTGATGGTCACGAAGGCTGAGGAACGATCGCCCTTGTCACCTCTACTTCCGATTCGTGATCCTCACCCGCGCGGGTGATGCGGGCTTCTTCTCGGAAGCCGCCGACAGCGATTGCTGCGCCTGTCCGCCCGAGGTCTGGTAGTTCACCTCGCCCAAATAGCGGACGTTTCTGAATTGAGTTTCCCAGGCCAGAGCTGGAGACACGCCACTCCAGAGACCTCTCTTCTCGAGTCTAGCCGCGGACTGGGCGGCGATCAGCTCACGACGAAAGAAAAATTCACCATCACCGGGAACTGTTGCGAGCCCCAGCCGGACCAGCTGATAGTTCATCATCGTTGCTTCCGGAAGACGATAGACGTACGCGAGCCGGCTGCCGTGGGGGTCGAGCATCAGTGCGGGCACATCATGTTCGATCTGCACCGGCCGGCGCAGCAGTTCGGTTTCGAGGGCCGCAGTCGCGAGCTCGCGGTGGCTCTCCGGAACGGCGACGCCCAGCAGCCGCACGATCGAGTCCCGACCGCTCTGGCGTACGACGAGACTCTCGCCATCGATGATGGCGACGACGATTCCCTGCTGGCTCGCACCATGAACCTGCGATGGAGATAGAAATGAAGAGACGATCAGACAAGAGACGATCATTGAAGTGCGCATGCGCGTGCATGGTGGCGCTGGTTCAAGAGGAGAAAACTGTGCCGGGACCGGCAGGCCAGGTGGAGAGTTGACTATACCTCGGGTTCGGCGAAATGTGGAGCGAAGACCTGCGCTCAGAGGCTGTGAAAAGATCAAACGATGTGACACTCCTGTCCAATTAACTCAAAACCTCTCAGGATGACACTGTGGTTGTCGTACTCTATTTCGTCATTCGTCATGTCCGACACAATCACCGGCCTCGTACGACAGATCTCCTTTCACAATGAGGAGACGGGCTGGTCCGTCCTCAGGATCGAGACGGAGGACGATCTCTGCACTGTCGTCGGTTCGATTCCCAGCATTCGGGAAGGCGAACACGTGCGGGCCACGGGGCGCTGGGTCGTGGATCGCGTCTATGGGGAGCAGTTTCGCGCAGATCAGCTCGGAGTCATCGCTCCGAGCACGGTCGAAGGTGTGCAGCGCTATCTTGCATCGGGGCTGATCAAGGGAGTCGGCAAGGGAACTGCTCGAAAGATTGTGGAACAGTTCGGGACGACGATCTTTCACATCATCGAGAACGAGCCGGCAAAGCTGCGCGGCATGAAAGGACTCGGCAAGGCGAGGGCTGAAAAGATCATCGAAAGCTGGAAGGGCCAGAAAGAGGCCCGTGACACGATGATCTTTCTGCAGAGTTACGGCATTACTACGGCGCAAGCGGTGCGCATCTGCAAAGTCTGGGGAGCGGCCGCCATGCAGAAGGTGAACGACAACCCGTACGCGCTGGTGACTGCCGTCCGCGGAATCGGGTTCGCGACCGCTGATGAAATCGCCAGGCGTCTCGGAGTCGATCCGCACTCACCCCTGCGGGCCCGGGCGGGCGTCCTCCATGTTCTGGATGAGGCGGAACGCCGAGGACACTGCGGGCTTCCTGTGGAGGAATTCTTCGCGGAGGCGGGACGGATCCTTTCGATTCCCAGGCAGGTTGTCGAGGAGTCACTCCTCCCTCTGATGCGGGAGGGTCTGGTCGCGAAGGGCCCGCTTCCTGGATCCGACGCGATCTTTCCGGCACGCCTGTACCGGGCCGAGGAGCGGATTGCGAGACGGCTCAAGACGCTCATCCGCGGAGTGACTCCGTGGGATCGACGGAAGCTGAAAGCACCGAGAGCTGTGGAAGAGTTGTCGAATTCCCAGAGAGAGGCACTCGACCGTCTTCTCGACTCGAAAGTCTCGGTGATCACGGGAGGTCCCGGAGTTGGTAAGACTACGCTCGTGCGAACGCTACTCGAGATTCTCGGCGAGTGCGAGATCCGGATGGCCGCGCCGACGGGGCGCGCCGCAAGAAGACTCGCGGATGCCACGGGAGGGCTGGCCACGACCATCCACCGCCTCCTCGGGATGAACGCGCATACGGGACGATTCACTCTGGACGAGTCCAATCCGATCGAGTGTGACGTGCTGATCGTCGACGAGGCCTCGATGATCGACGTTCCTCTCATGGATGCTCTGATGCGGGCGGTTCCGCCGGAGGCCGCGCTCATTCTCGTCGGCGATGTGGATCAGTTGCCGTCAGTAGGACCGGGTCAGGTGCTGGCGGACGTGATCGAATCCGCCGCGGTGACCGTCGTTCATCTGACGGAAATCTTCAGGCAGAGCGCCGAGAGCGCGATCGTCCGGAATGCTCACAGCATCAATTCCGGGGTCGTTCCTTATCTCGATGCAAGAGACGGAGACTTTTTCTTCGCCCGCGCGGACGATCCCGGAAAAGCGGTCGATATGGTCGTCCGCATCGTCTGCGAACGGATTCCCGCCAGGTACGGACTCGATCCGGCGAGGGACATTCAGGTCCTCGTCCCGATGCACAAGGGCGAGGTCGGTACCGAGTCGCTGAACCGTGCTCTTCAAAGCCGGCTCAATCCCGGTGAACCTCAACGGGGAGTGCCGTTCCGGGAAAGCGACAAGGTGATGCAGATCGAAAACGATCACGACCGCGAGGTTTACAACGGCGACATCGGTGTTGTTCGTTGGGTTGATCCCGAAAAAAAGAAGCTCACGGTCGACTTCGAGAGTCATCAGGTGGGTTACGCATTCGACGAAACGGACAAGCTGGTTCTCGCGTATGCGACATCGATCCACAAGTCTCAGGGCTCCGAGTATCCGGCGGTCGTGATTGCGCTCACCACGCAACACAGAATCATGCTTCAGCGCCGTCTGCTTTACACGGCGGTCACGCGCGGAAAGCAGCTCGTCGTGATTGTCGGCCAGCGTCGCGCCGTCGAGTTGGCCGTGCAGAGCCGGTCATCGATCAAACGGTGGTCGCGCCTGGGATCACTGCTGGCAACCGGAATGACGCAGGAGGCAGCGAGCTGAACCGCATTGAAGGCCTCGGGCTTGCAAGACGCAAGGGAACCCGCCGAACAGGAGGAATCACTATGCGGCAGTTCGCAATTTCACTCGTCACTCTGTTTCTCGTCGTATCGCCCGTTCAAGCATCGGAGCGGACTACACGGTTCGGCCCACCGTCGGGCCCGATTCGTTTCGAGCCCTTGTCTGGCCAGCCCGGCCAGCTCGGCCGCCTGATCAACCAGGTCCGCGCCCATCAGCAGGCGGCCCGTAAGGGTGTCGAGGGAAGCGCCATCGTGGCCGAGGCGTCCGGCCAGACGATTCTCATCGCTGCAGCGGCAAACACGCCGGGCGCCTTCGATTCATTCTTCACCTCGGATCTCACCTTCGTGAACCTGGGAGATGAGCCTCAGGATATCGCGATCTTCTATCTCGCGCGCGGCGTGGACAGCCGGAACGCGACGGGTGCCCGAACCACGATCGATGGGCCTCCCGTAACGGTCCAGAACATTCTCGCGCAGCTGGGCGTGTCGGGAGTGGGATCCCTACTCATCGTGCCAATTAGCAACGGCTCCCAGCCCGAGTTCGATCCGGATTCTTCGATTGACGCTTATTCGCGCCTGCTGACCCCTGGAGATGAAGGGGAGCTTTCGCAGAGTTTCCCAGCGGTCTATCCCGACTTTCTCGAATTCGAGATCGACGCACTGGCGCTGGGGCATCGACAGGATGCCAACTTCCGAGTGAATGCCGGGGTGGTGAATCTCGAGGAAACTGCGCAGAGCTTTCTCGTCACGATTTTCCACGAGACCAATTTCGTGGAGTTCGTCATCGACGTGCCCCCGTTCTCGATGAATCAGGTGCCGATTCCCGCGGGAAACTTCGGAGCCTTGTCAATTCTCTTCGAGCCTCAGAGCGCTCAGGCGTTCGAATGGATTGGATACGCCGCGTCGAACGACAACCGGAGCGGCGACAGCTGGTCGTCGTTTGCAGCGCGCATTGCTGATCCCGACGATTTTGCAAAGCGACCCTAGGCACGTGAAGTTCGGCTCATGAGGCAGGGCCCTCCGAGGCCCTGCCTAGTCAACAAGTTCCTCTGGCTTGAGCTTCACCACCGCATTTCCATGGAATCACGACACATATGCGATGATCGCGGCTCCAGCGGGCTCATCCCTGGATGACACGATTCGGAGACCCTCGACATGCGCCGTGCTTCTGCCGCCACCATACTAGTCATTTTTTCGTGGACTCTCTCTTCCCCCGTTGTGGCGGACCAGAAGCCGCTTCTCGGCTTCACGCCCGAGAGCGCGCGCAGACAATACGCGCTCGAGGCCGAGCTCGACGCGCGGGTGAAACGAGAGCATCTCCGGCAGTGGATGAAGCGCATGTCCGCGCAGCCTCACCACCTCGGATCTCCTTACGGAAAGGAGAATGCCGAGTTCATGGCCGGCCTGTTCCGGTCCTGGGGTTATGACACGCGCATCGAGCGTTTCGATGTCCTGTTTCCGACGCCCACCGAACGACTGCTCGAGCTCCTCGAGCCCGGGACCTTCACAGCACTGCTGAGTGAGCCACCCGTCGAGGGCGACGCGAGCTCGGCCATCGAAAGCCTTCCCACGTACAACGCATACTCGATCGACGGTGATGTGACCGGCGAGCTGGTTTACGTAAATTACGGTATACCGGCGGACTACGAAGAGCTTGCTCGACGGGGAATCGACGTTCGTGGAAAGATTGTCATCGCCAGATACGGCGGCTCGTGGCGGGGAATCAAGCCGAAGGTCGCGGCCGAACATGGTGCGATCGGATGCATCATCTACTCCGATCCGCGAGATGACGGATACGCGCAGGGGGACGTCTATCCCAGAGGACCGTACCGGAACGAGCACGGGGTGCAGCGCGGCTCGGTTGCCGACATGCCGCTATACCCGGGCGATCCGCTGACCCCCGGAGTGGGCGCGACGGACAAGGCACCCCGCCTTTCCATCGCCGAGGCGAAGACGCTGACGACGATCCCGACACTTCCGATCTCGTACGGAGACGCCCTGCCGTTTCTCCGTTCGCTGGAAGGGCCGGTTGCACCCGCGGCATGGAGAGGCGCGCTTCCGATCACTTATCACCTCGGGCCAGGACCGGCGAAAGTGCGCCTGAAGGTGGCGTTCGACTGGAAAACGGCGCCGGCGTACAACGTGATTGCAGTGCTGAAAGGAACCACCCGGCCGGACGAATGGATCATCCGCGGCAACCATCATGATGCATGGAACTTCGGAGCGAATGATCCTGTCAGCGGCATGGTCGCTCTTCTCGAAGAAGCGCGCATCGTCGGAGAGCTGGCCTCGAGGGGATCGCGGCCGAAGCGAACCATCATCTATGCCGGCTGGGACGGCGAAGAGCAGGGTCTTTTGGGCTCGACCGAATGGGTGGAAGAACACGCCGCCGAGTTGAAACGCAAAGCCGTCGCGTACATCAACACAGACAGCAACAGCCGTGGATTTCTGTACGCTGCGGGGTCGCATACTCTGGAGAAGTTCGTCGGACAGGTGGGCCGCGATGTGCAAGATCCACAGAGGAGCATGACGGTCGGTGAGCGCGCCCGCGCAAATGCGATCGTCAACGCGGATGCCGACTCCAGAGATCGCCTGCGGCAAACGGGGTGATCTTCCCCTCGGAGCTCTTGGATCAGGGTCCGATTACACGCCCTTCATTCAGCACCTCGGAATCGCATCCGTTCACGTTGGATACGGCGGTGAGGGTGGGGGCGGCGCCTATCACTCCGTCTACGACACCTTCGAGCACTTCACACGATTCACCGATCCGGGGTTTCAGTACGGGGAGGCTCTGGTCAGCACGGCCGGCCGCATGACGCTCCGGCTCGCGAATGCCGACGTGCTCCCGTTCGAAATCGCGAACTTCGTCGAGACAGTCGCGACCTACGTTGATGAAGTGAAGGATCTTCTCGACGGATCGCGACGAGAGTCTGCCGAGATGAACCGCCTGATCGACGACGGATTACTCGTTGCTGTGGCGGATCCGACGAGGACGTACGTGGTCCCGGAGAGGCATGGCGCCGTGCCGCACGTGAACTTCGCGCCAGTCGAGAACGCGGTCGCGCGCCTGAAACAGGCCGAGGCGGACTGGAGCCGGGTGAGCGCCGGGATTGCAACGCTGCCGGAGAAGCGGCGCTCTGAGCTCGACGCCGTCCTCATGCAGCTCGAAAGAAAGCTCACGCGTGAGGAAGGACTTCCGGGACGTCCCTGGTACAGACATCAGATCTACGCTCCTGGTCAGTACACGGGATACGGCGTAAAGACGCTGCCAGCAGTACGAGAAGCCATCGAGCTGCGACGGTGGGATGAGGCCGAGGCGCAGATCCGCGTGGTTGCTGAGACGCTCGAACGGTTCGCAGCCGACGTCGAACGCGCGGCAACAGTGGTGAAGTGAACCCCGCGGAGCGGTTCAACGTTCCGTGCGTACATCGCGACGATGAGCGGTCCGCTCTTGCGACGAACGGGGGTGGCACTTGCGGACTTCTGGACCTGCTGTGTCGTATCGCAATCGTTGGACCAGCAGGTTGAGGAGCGGAGGAGGTGTCATCCTGAGCCGAGAGTCGGCGACAGGTCGCCGGTTTCACAGAAATGAACACGAGATCGTTCATGAGTAAGGGCGAGCGGAAAGCCGGCGAAGCCGGCGAAAGGGCCGTAGCCCCCGCCAGGCGGGGGCTATTGTTCTGTCGCCCGCCTCAGCGGGCCTCACCCGGGGTTGATCATTAGCAGCTCTGGAGGCGGCTCGCATGCTTCTCGACCGCTCGCGCAGGCGGATGAACATCCGGAGGGAAGTCGGCCTCGTGGAGACGACGTCCGTCGATGCTCCGGCGCTGCACGGAATCATTCGCCCGCGGATCCTTATGCCGGCCGGACTGATAGAGCGGTTCGATGGCGACGAGCTCGAGTACATCTTCCTGCACGAGCTCGCCCATCTGCGACGACATGACGTGGCGTTGAATGTCCTGAGCTCGTTCGTCCAGGCGGTGCACTGGTTCAACCCGCTGGTCTGGCTCGCCTTTTCTCGAATGCGCGAAGAGAGAGAGCTCGCCTGCGACGAGCTTGCACTGGCGGTACTCCGGCAGGACGAGAGGCCACGATACGGCCGCACGATTCTCAAATTGATTGAAGCAATTCCGACAGCGAGTCCTGTTCCGGCGCTGGTAGGAATCACTAACCACAGAGAGCAGATGCGAAGGAGAATCATGATGATTGCCACGTTCCAGAAGCACTCCCGCAGATCGGTATTGTTTGCCGCCATGATCCTGATGATCGGTGCGGTCTCACTTACGGAAGCGCAGACCAGGGTCTGGGTCATGAAGGTTGATTCGCCCGAGTCGCGCGCGACGTTCGAGCGGCTCGAACAGAAGATCACGCTGGAGTTGGCGCAGGTCTCCGTGGAGGAGGTATTCAACGCAGTCTCGAATCAGACGGGCGTAAGGGTCTCCATCGCTCCGGAGCTCGCGGCGTCGATCGGGACACTCGATCGGCTGACGATCAAAGCGGGGAACCTTCCCGCGCACCTGGTCCTGATTCACGCCGCGGCCTCTGTAGGCCTTGCCGTCGATCTCAACGCCGACGGCGCGGTCGTCTCGAAGTCTGACGGAACGAGCCCCCGAGTGATGGTTCTGCACAGGAAGGGCGAGGGGATCGATCAGGAGGCTGACGTTCTCCGGATACTCGAGGAGGCTGACGTTGAAGGTGCGGTCGATGGAGAAGAGGGCAAGAAGCCGGTAATGTTCAAAGTGATGCGGCATCCGGCAGGGAATGCTGCCGGTGGTGAGCCGGTGATCCTCGAAAGTTCGGAAAAGGTTCGCGTCATCGGTAAAGACGGAGCGAAAACGCGCGTCCATGTTGTCGCCCCCGGTGCGGAAGGCGCCGCCGGAAAGCGCCATCTGGAAATCAAGACGAAGGGTGACGATGGATCGTCAACGCTCGGAACGCTCGATATCGAAGTTCACAGCGACGAAGCCACGATGTAAATCCGTGCCGGTGAACGGGGGTGGGGATGTTCTTCTGCGGACCATCCCGCAGGAGAGTCCCCACCCTGAAGTTCTCATTACGGTGGTCAGTCGATAGTAGTCAGTAGCCAGTAGCCCGCCCACCGGGCGGAAGCTACTGCGATCCACCCCGTGGCTCGGTGGTGCGGTGAGGCGCGCCAGTGTACCCGCGCAGGATGACGGCGGGGGGGGCTCCTGACTACTGACTACTTCTCAAATATCCTCACCGGAAACTGATCAGCTCTACATCAAACACGAGCATCCCCTGCGGTTTGCCCCGCTCTCCGCGGTAGGCGAGCTTCGACGGAATCCAGAACCGCCGCTTCTCCCCCGGCACCATCAGCTTGAGCCCTTCGGTCCATCCCCGGATCACCCCGGTCAGCCGGAAGCTCGACGGCTCTCCCCGCAGATAGCTCGAATCGAACATCACGCCTTCCGTGGTCCAGCCGGTGTAGTGGACCGTGACTTCCTGCGAGCCCCTCGGCCCCGTGCTGCCCGTCCCTTCACGCAGAATCTTCGAGGCGAGGCCCGACGGAGTCACCTCGGCATCGGCGGGAGGTTCTGCAACGTCCGGAGGAGCGATGTGCGGATTGATCGCGTCGAGAAGCTCCACGTCGAACACCATCATCCCTGCCGGCTTGCCCTCCGCACCCGCATACGCGAGGGACTCCGGAATCCAGAACCGCCGGCGCTCGCCGACAGACATCAGCTGGATTCCCTCACGCCAGCCCGGGATCAGCGCCGCAACAGGTGCCCACACGGGATCGCGACCACTCGTGGTCTGATGCATCGTGCCGTCGGTGGACCAGGATGTGAAGTGAACGGCGACCAGGTCATCCGGGACTGGCCGCCGGTCGTCGTTGCCGGCCTCGAGAATCCGGCTCGAAAGCCCCGAGCCGGTGGTCAGTGCGTCCGCCGGCGGCGCCGCGACATCCGCGGGCGCGGGAACGGCTTTATTCGCAGGTTGCCCTGAGATTGACGCTGTGAGAATGCCGAGAAGCGCGATGGTGCGAAATAGAGGCTTCAAATTCTTCTCCCGTCGAATCTGAGAGTTACGATACCCCGGGCAAGAACGCGTCGCGATGCCGTCTTTCATCCCGGAAGCCGGCGGTACGATACGGAAGTTCGTTTCTGCTGGCGGCCGCTGCCATTGGTTTCCCGGGCCTGCTGGCTTTCGGAGCCATCCGTAAGCCCTTCCGGGCCGTATCCTCGACTGTGCGAAACATCTCGCGCGCTGATCTGGTTGGAGAGGCAAATGAAGGCACTCAAATTCGCCATAGCTGCCCTGATTGCAGCGATCATCGTCGTGGTCCTCGCGGCGGATAAGTCGCCGGAGCCAGCTCATGCTGCCGAAGGGAACAGGGCTGTAAAAGGAACATCCATGAAGGATTTCGTGAAACCGTCTGACAGTGAGCTCAAGAAGATCCTCACGCCGCTCCAGTACCAGGTGACCCAGCACGAGGGGACCGAGCCGCCTTTCCGCAACGAGTACGACGGCAACAAGCGTGAAGGTATCTACGTCGACATCGTCTCGGGCGAGCCTCTTTTCAGCTCTCAGGACAAGTTCGACTCCGGCACGGGATGGCCAAGTTTCTGGGCGCCGATCGCCGAGGAGAACG
>JBGTDX010000089.1:0-6890 GCA_041748075.1 Thermoanaerobaculia bacterium | reverse complement strand
ACCACTTCAACTGTGGCTCATCTCCAGAAACTACTGAAAACACCGGGACTCGACACTCCTTCGCCTTGGCGGCTTCGTCGAGCCCTCAACCCCATCCCAGCGTGATTCGCACTCCAACTGAGGTTTTACGGTTCAACATTCCGTCCCCCTCTCGCAAACCCACATAGCCCTCACCCCGCTTCGCTTCGCTCAGCACCCCTCTCCCTCGGGAGAGGGGAAAACAACGACTATCGCGCCCAGCCCGTAACTCGGAGCCCGCGGAATCGACGGAAGTCCGTCTCGTTGAACGTCACGATTGCCAGACTGTGCACGCGCGCGATTGCGGCGATCTGGCCATCTGCGAACGGCGGTGTTTCTCCTCGGCCGGCGAGCCGCGCCCGCTCAGTCGCGTGCCACTCGGCTGCAGCGCGGTCGTAATCGAGAATCGGTATCGTGGCGAGCACGACATCCTCGAGATACATCTCAATTGCTTCGCGACGCCGCGAGAGCGGAAGCCTCTCGACCCCGAAACGCAGCTCGTGCCACACCACGGACGGAATCGCGATTTCACCCTCGTGCCGTCTGAGCCTCCGCAGGACCGCGGACCGAGGCAATGGGCGCAATGGTTCAGAGACGACGTTGGTGTCGAGCAGATACTTCAGGCTCACAGATCGGAGTCCCGCCCGGGGCTCGCGTCTCTCACTCCGGCGAAAATCTCATCGGGGTCGATGTCGAGCTCCGTCAGATCGTTTTCTGTGAGGAAATCGTCCCACGCTTCGGAGAACCGTCTCGTCCCCGCTGCAAGCCGCTGGTACTGCTCCCGCCCCAGCAGGACCGCCACACTCTCGCCGCGGCGAGTCAGTTCGATCTCTTCCCCCGCCTCCGCCTCGCGGATCAGTGTGGGAAGAGTCGCTCGCGCCTCGGCAATCGATTTCTGCTTTCGCATCATACCTCACTATGTACAGCGTTATGTACATCATAACACGGCGGGAGAGGGGTCAGGCCGGACGGAGGGGGACGGAATGTTGAATGTTGAATGTTGAATGTTGAATGGGGAGAGTGGAGGGTTGTCGCGTTGTAAAGTATGTGTTTTGTCTGGCACCCCTCGGGAGAGGGGCGAGCGCCAGCGAGCCGGGGTGAGGGCTCAGTACAATAGCGAGTCGCTCTCGGCGTGCGAATTACCGTCGCCGTCAACCCCTTCCCGGCCGCCCGGTTGTGAGTTGTGGGTTGTGAGTGGCGTCTCCGTCTCCGTCGCCGAACCCCACGCCGGATTCGCACGCCCGATCAAGTACATGTCCGCACCTCGGCAGGAGTGCCAGACAAAACATATACGCCACAACGCGACAACGCCCCGGTCCCCCATTCAACATTCAACATTCAACATTCAACATTCCGTCCATTCCGTCCCCTCAATTCCCCCCACCCAGCCCGTGCCATAGCCCTCGCCGAGGGCAGTACAATGCTCATGCCCCGGGAGGACTCTCATGCGCCGTCTCCTGATCTCCGCTTCATTTCTGCTCGCCTTCACCACATCCGCAATCGCCCAATCCGAGACCCGCCAAAGCAGGATCCGGGAGCTTGTGTCGCTGATGGGACAGGATGCTGCGTTTCGTCTAGCCGTCGAGACAATCCTGAACCAGCAGCACGAAGCGGGGCTGCAGCAGCTCGACCGGATGGCGGCTCAGTCGCCGGAGAGTGCCGCGCTGGTCGAGGAACGGAAAAAACAACAGACCGCCCTGCACGCGCGCGTTCTCGGTCTCTTCTGGAAGCACATCGACCTCGATGCATTCCGCTAGGAAATCATCGTGCCGCTCTACGACCGCCATTTCTCGGACGACGAGGTGGATGCGCTGCTCCAGTTCTACCGCACTCCAGTCGCCCGAAAACTCGTCGGGCTCACGCCGGAGCTCATGCGCGAATCCAACGACGCCACGAGCCGCTTTTTCGAAGCGGCTGCAGAGCGCGGAACCGCCGACCGCCTGGACCGACGGCTATGACGCCGACATCATCAGCGAGGACGGCACCTTCATCAGCCTCCCCAGCGCAGTGCGCGCCAACATCCACGGATCGATCCGGCAGTAACGCCGCCTGGAGCGGCCGCCTTCGCGGCCGCGTTTGTTGATGGGCGTGCTGCCCCCATATGCGCTAACTTTGACACTGGGAGCCGGGCGGGAGACCGAATGTTGAATGTTGAAATGTGAATGTTGAATGTTGAATTGGGACCCGGTCTTCATTCAACATTCAACATTCACAATTTCAACATTCAACATTGGCTTTTTCTGAGCCGAGTACGATCTAAAGTTAGCGCGTATGCCCCTTGCTCCTCTCCCCGTTCACACGGGGAGAGGGGAATGCAATTCGTCGTCGTGCAGCCGACTTTTTGAGCCCAACCCCTCCGCTACTCCCCGGTCAGCATTTCGCCATTCTCGAGGATGAGGTCGTCACTCCCTTTCGTAACGGGCGAACCGACCTCGCGGCTGGCGGAAGCGATCTTCCCGTCCGCTCCGCCGCTGACGAGCCGATACCCCATTCTGTCCTTCGACACTGCATAGGCGAAGGGCTTGCCCCATTCGTCATCACGGGGAAAGTTCTGAATGTACTTGGGTGAGAGTATTGCGGCAAGTTCGTCCATGTCTGCGGCCTGCGGATAATACAGATCGGTGTCGACCGCGTAGGTCTCGACGGCGGAGGCGATGGCTCGGAGGCGCGAGATCGTCAGCTTTCCGGTCACCACTGATTCAGCAAAGACGCCGGACGACACCAGCAGCATCACTGCGGCACATACCGCGAGCTTCGATCCAACCATGGTTCCCTCCTCCCGAAAATTATAACTATTCGATCCCCTCTCCCGAGTAGAAAAAGATGGCGAGCGCAAGCCCGTTCCCCATTCAACTTTCAACGCCAGGAGCTACCGTTGCCGTTGCCGTAGCCGTAAACGAGAAAGGCCTTCCTTCTGGAGTGCATGAACACGTTGATGTGTACAGCAAACAGCGATGCGTTTTAAATCGAACGAGTCACGATTCACCTCCGACGATTGAGCGATGGAGCAACGATTCTGTACCTCCCGAGTTCGTTTCATCAATAGCCGGCGCCTTCGTCCCGTCTCCGCCTCCGTAGCCGTAGCCCGAACCTACGCGCAATCGTCAACTTCATCTCCGCACCCCGCCAGGGCGAAGTGAGTTCTGAATCTTCGTATTAAATATCCAAATCGAATATCCTGAAACGATATTCTGTTAGCATGATCACCATGGCCAAAACCTACGAAGCCATCTCCCTCAAGCTCCCTGAGGAGCTCCTGCGCGAGAGCGACAGGCTCGCGGAGGGGCTGAAGACGTCCCGGGCGGCCTACATCCGCTCGGCGATCGAGGAGCGAAACCGCCGCCTCATCCGCCAGGCCCGGCGCGAGCGGATGCAGGACGCGTCGAGGAAAGTTCGCGGAGAAAGCATGAAGGTGAACGAAGAGTTCGCCGCGATCGAATCGGACCCGGATGCGTAGGGGAGAAGTCTGGATCGCGAATCTCGATCCGTGTGCTGGAACTGAGCCCGGTAAGTCGCGTCCCGTTCTCATCATCCAGTCGCAGGATCTGAACGACGTAGAGCACCCTTCGACGATCGTGCTCCCGCTGACGACGAACCTGATCGACGGCGCCGAACCGCTGCGAGTCCGCATCAAGCCGGAGAAACTGAAAGCCTCCGACGTCCTGATCGACCAGATCCGCGCGATCGATAATCGCCGGCTGATCAAGGGCCCCGTAGTCCGCCTCTCGTCATCCACCATGACGAGAATCGAAGCCGCCCTCCGCGAAGTCCTGGACCTGGTGTAGACGACTTCATCGGGCCCACCAGTGTGAAACTGTTGCCCTTTATATATAAATGTATACACTTTCACACATGCCAGATGCCTCCGCCCGTGAACGGATCCTCCGCGTAGCCCGCCGCCGGCCGTTTTTCACGGCCGCGGACGCCGCCCGCACTCATGTCCACAGCCAGGAGCTTACGCGACTCGTACGCGAGGGCGTGCTCGAGCGCGTTGCGCGGGGAACGTATCGCCTGGCCGACCGGCCGATCACCGAGCATCATGCGCTCGCCCTTGCATCCGTTGCAGTGCCCGGCTCTGTAGTCTGTCTCCTGTCGGCACTCAACTTCCACGGAATCGGCACTCAGGCCCCGCACGAAGTCTGGCTCGCGATCGACCGACGATCGCGGCTGCCCGCAGTCTCCTACCCTCCGCTGCGTATTGCCCGCTTCAGTGGACGAGCCTTTCGCGAAGGAATCGAGCAACACGAGCTGGAGGGGCGGCGCGTCCGCATCTACAACATTCCGAAGACGCTCGCCGATCTCTTCAAGTACCGCGGGAAGATCGGGCTCGACGTCGCGATGGAAGCGCTTCGCGAAGTGTGGCGCGAGCGCCGCACGACGATGGACGAGATCGATCGCTACGCGCGCATCTGCCGCGTCGAACGCGTGATGCGTCCCTACCTGGAGTCGCTGGTCGCATGAAACCGCCTTCGGGACTCGAGCGCTCGGTTCAGGACCGGCTCGTGCGCCATGCAAAGCTTCAGGGCGTCGATCCGAATCTCATTCTCACTCGATACGCGTCAGAACGCTTTCTCTACCGGCTGTATCCACCGTTGCCGTCGCCATCGCCGTCGCCGTCGCCGAAACTATCACCCACGCCGAAGCCCAACCTATGCGCCGGAGGCGCGTCAGAGGGTAGCCGGCGGGAAGCGAAGCGCACCCGCCGGAATCGCACGCCCCGATCAAATCCATATCGGCACCCCGGAGGGGTGCCAGAGCGTCCCCGCGCGTGATAACGCAGTGCAGCGCATGGTCTGGCGGTCGACCATCCCTAACAGAATTCGCACGCTGCCACAATCTTAGCTAACCTTGCCCTCATGAGCATTCCAGTCAACTTGCCTGAGGACCTGGTAGCACAGATCGACGAGATGACCACCAACCGCGCGTCGTTCATCGAGGAAGCCGTTCGCCGCCTGCTGCGCGACTCCCGCGAGTCGGTCAGAGACGAGGTCGATCGCATCAACGAGCTCGCCGACGAACTGAACCGCGAAGCAGAGGACGTTCTCGAGTATCGCAGTTGACCGACTGCGACGGCGGTCTCTCACAGGTAAAAATCGTCGAGCACAACCTCTTGAGATCACAATCTGTGATGTCAAGAGGTCATCGATTCCCCTCTACCCGCGGGAGAGGGGAAGGGGTGAGGGAGCTCCCTTAGCCGTAGCCGTCGCCACGCCGAACTTCCCTTCCCTTCGTCAGGCCGCCGGTTTGCGGCCGCTGATCCTGCGAAGCGTGCTTTCGACGGACTTGGGAAGCGAGACAGGCACGAAATAGTCGGACGAGTAGAGGTAATCTTCGCCGCTCTCATCGATCACGCGTATGAGGTCGTTCTGGACTGCGAAGTCGTCGGCCAGGGTCTCGTACAGTTTCCGTAACTCGAGTGATGCCTTGTATCCCTCGTTCTTTACGCATACCGCGAAAGATCGCTTTTCCACGGCGTTAGAGAGGTTTCTTGAACTTGATCTCTTTGCGACCGATACCGTGCGCTTCGTACCAGTGGAGCTCCGCTTTGATGACCTTGCCGTTTTCGAGGCGGATCGTTGCGACCCCTTGGACTTTACGCCATTTCCCATAGCCATTTCTCGCACAAGACGTCGACGGTCCCGAACTCTACGCGCGGTCGCGATGTTCTCGATGTCTGAAATTTCTCCGACGATCTCGAACTTCACCGCTCGATCTTAGCACTGCCATTCTCACGCAACCACGACGAACCGTAGCGACCCTGCGGCCCGATTCCCCCTCTCCCGGCGGGAGAGGGGTCAGGGGTGAGGGAAACTCCGTTGCCGTTGCCGTTGCCGTTGCCGTTGCCGTTGCCGTTGCCGTTGCCGTTGCCGTCGTCGTCGCCGGGCTCAACTCCTCTCCCTACTGGAATGCCTGAACACATTTCGGTGTACACTAGATTGTGAATGAAGCGGCGATGAGATTTGAAGGCCGAGTATTTCGCGATGGACGATGGTGGCTTGCGGAGATCCCCCTGCTCGACGCGATGACCCAGGGCAGAACCAGAAAGAAGCACTCGAAATGATCGCGGACTGGCTCGCGACGATGGTCGACAGAAGGGACTTCGAGGCCACAGTGTTCAGGTGGGAAGGGAACGAGTTCGAAATAGCCGGCAGCGACGCAGCTGCCATGACGGCGTTACTCCTTCGCAGGCGGAGGGCCGCCAGCGGCAAGTCCCTCCGCGACCTCGCCTCCCGCCTCGGATCAACGTCCCGGAACGCCTACGCCCGCTATGAACGCGGAGACGCGGTTCCGACAGTCGAGAAGCTCGATGAACTATTGAAAGCCACCTCTCCCGGCGCCGACTTCGTGATCCGAGAATCCAACCGCTGACCGCATCTCCCCCTCTCCCGAGGGAGAGGGGTGGCGAGCGCCAGCGAGCCGGGGTGAGGGCCCCGCTACAATGAGCCCATGCTCCCCCGCACCCCCCGCGCAAGAGAGCTCCGCCAAACCCAGACCTCCTACGAAGCCCTCCTCTGGCAACTCCTCCGTAACCGCCGCTTCCTCAACCTGAAGTTCCGGCGCCAGCGACCTTTCGGTCGCTACTATCTCGACTTCTTCTGCGAAGAGCTGAACCTCGTCATCGAGCTCGACGGAGTGCAGCACCTGGAAGAGAAGCAGATCGCGCACGACATGGAACGAACGAGATTCCTCGAATCACGCGGCCTGACGGTTTTGCGAATCCGCTACGAAGAGCTGGACGATCTCAATCAAGCTACGTTCCGGATCGACAGAGCGATCAGAGCGATCCATTCCCGCAAAGCCACCTGAGCCCTCACCCCGGCTCGCTGGCGCTCGCCACCCCTCTCCCTCGGGAGAGGGGGAAGGGTGGGGCC
>JBGTDX010000088.1:0-1515 GCA_041748075.1 Thermoanaerobaculia bacterium | reverse complement strand
ACCACTTCAACTGTGGCTCATCTCCAGAAACTACTGAAAACACCGGGACTCGACACTCCTTCGCCTTGGCGGCTTCGTCGAGCCCTCAACCCCATCCCAGCGTGATTCGCACTCCAACTGAGGTTTTACGGTTCAACATTCGCTTTTTTACCCAGCCTTCGCTCGATCTTGACTTCCACCCCAATCCGAGGGAGCCTCGGAGCCGATGGCGGAGCCGAAACTGCTCGACCGGATGCGCGCGCTCCTGCGGACGCGTCACTACAGCATCCGCACCGAAGACACCTACGTACAGTGGGCGCGCCGGTACATCCTCTTTCACGGCAAGAAGCATCCGAGCATGATGAGCGCGCCGGAAATTAACGAGTTCCTCTCCTGGCTCGCCGTGGAGAGGAATGTCGCGGCCTCCACGCAGAACCAGGCGCTGAGCGGGATTCTCTTTCTCTATCGCGAAGTGCTCGGCGAGGAAGTGCCGTGGATGAACGATCTGATTCGCGCGCGACGGACGGCGCGCATGCCTGTCGTACTGACGCGCGACGAAGTGCGCAGTCTCCTGGGACGCATGAGCGGAACTCCACAGCTGGTAGCGCGAATGCTTTACGGCACAGGGATGCGGGTGCTGGAGGCGCTGAGTCTGCGGATCAAAGACCTCGACTTCCAGGTCGGCGAAGTGACTGTGAGGGGAGGCAAGGGGAACAAGGACAGGACGACGACGCTGCCGTGGGTGCTCGCCGGATCGCTTCGGAGGCATCTCGAGGACGTGCGTGTGCTGCACGACCGGGACATCGCGGAAGGATTCGGACGAGTGTGGCTTCCGGACGCAATCTGCCGGAAGTACCCGAACGCCGATCGGTCGTGGAGCTGGCAGTGGGTTTTTTCGGCGGCGCACCGCAGCGTCGATCCGAGGAGCGGAATCGAGAGGCGCCATCACCTTTCGGATCAGATCATCCAGCGAGCGGTGCACGAGGCGGCGCGCGAGGCCGGCATCGCGAAGCCGGCGACGCCGCACACGCTGCGCCATTCGTTCGCAACGCACCTGCTTCAGGCCGGCCATGACATCCGGACGGTGCAGGAACTGATGGGCCACGCGGATGTGAAGACGACGATGATCTACACGCACGTGCTCGGGCTCGGCGCCTCGGGTGTTAGGAGCCCACTGGACGGCCTGGGGGAGGCTCCGGATGCATCGGGACGCCGAGAGGAAGGCGAGGGTGATTGGCCGTCGTGAGATGCAGCACTATTTGTTGAGAGTTGACTGCCAGTGCCGCGGAGACGAATGGTGTCAGCATGTTACGATTGCCCGAGCGTCAACCTCGTTCGCCCGATATCCATCATGAGGCAGTGATAGGGGGAGGGGGCGTTGAGGCTCAATATATAGTTGGGCGACTAAATTTCGATGGCGGGCCTCATCAGCTACGCATTGCTTCCCTGCCGGAGCGAGCCGGGACGGACTCATTCTTAGAATTCCTCCGGGAGCTCGTTGTGTCTGTTCCCCTCCTGCTTTCCGCTGTTACGATC
>JBGTDX010000087.1:0-10363 GCA_041748075.1 Thermoanaerobaculia bacterium | reverse complement strand
AAGTTCAAACTTGCTTCGAACGCTTCCGCAAACGAAGTGTCTGCGTTTTCTCTGGAATCCGTCATGCGAATGAAAAACCTTTCAGGATGGACAGTCCCGCCTCTGGCGAGATCTGGTTGGGTTGCGTATCTTACTCGAAATCGCGCCAAAGTTGAACGCGACAGGGGTGAAGAGATTATTCACCCCCACTGAGTCGAACGTGGAGCGGACGCTGGAGTCGTTGGCAACAACGGAGTTGCGGCGTTTGTTCCGCAGTTCTCAGCGTCGAGGAGACGCTTCCACAGCATGGCGAAACCCCTCTCCCTTCTGCGGCGGGGAGAGGGGTTTCGCAAGCGAGCCGTCTAAATTTGCCTACCGAGCCGCTACCCCTTCGCCCCCGTGATCAGCTGCCGCAGCACGAAAGGGAGGATTCCGCCGTTGAGGTAGTAATCCACCTCGATCGGCGTGTCGATCCGCACCACCACGGACACTTCCTCGATTGCTCCTGACTTCCGCTCGATGACCAGCCGCGCCTGCATGCGCGGGGTAATCTCTCCCTCGAGTCCCAGCAGATCGAAGGTTTCTGTCCCGTCGAGACCGAGCGTCTGCGCATTCGTTCCTTCCGGGAACTGGCAGGGCAGCACTCCCATCCCGACAAGATTGCTCCGGTGGATGCGCTCGAAACTGCTCGTGATCACGGCTTTGACTCCAAGGAGCATCGTGCCCTTGGCGGCCCAGTCGCGGGAGCTCCCCGTTCCGTATTCCTCGCCAGCAAAGACCACGAGCGGAACGTTCGCTCCCTGATACTTCTCAGCCGCTTCATAAATGCTCATCTGCTCGCCGGTCGGCTGGTGAACGGTTACTCCCCCTTCGACACCCGGCACCATGAGGTTCCGGATTCGAACATTCGCAAAAGTTCCACGCACCATCACGCGGTCGTTGCCGCGCCTCGAGCCATAGCTGTTGAAGTCTTCGACCGACACGCCCATTTTCTGAAGGTGTTTCCCTGCGGGAGACGAAGGCTTGATCGCACCCGCGGGGCTGATGTGATCGGTCGTGACCGAGTCTCCGAAGATCGCCAGAGCCCGAGCCCGCCTGACATCGGAAGCCTTCTCCGGCTCCATGCTGAAACCCATGAAGAAGGGCGGCTCCTGAATGTAGGTCGACTGCTCGTTCCACTCGTAGAGCAGACCCGGCTTGCTGGGAATCGCTTCCCACAACGGATTCTGCTCAGCGAAATCGCGATAGAGACGCCGGAAGCTCTCGGCGCTGAGCGAGGTCTGCATCGCTTCCTGGACCTCCTCGAGCGTCGGCCAGAGGTCGCGGAGGTAGACATCCTGACCATCCGAGCCCTGCGCGATCGGATCCGAGGTCAGGTCGATGTCGACGCGACCTGCGAGCGCGAATGCAACCACGAGTGGGGGACTCATGAGGAAGTTCGCCTTGACGTTCTGGTGCACGCGCGCTTCGAAGTTCCGGTTGCCGCTCAGCACGCTCGCCACGACGAGGTCATTCTTCACGATCGCATTCTCGATCTTCGCTTCGAGTGGTCCCGAGTTGCCGATGCAGGTCGTGCATCCGTAACCGACAAGGTTGAAGCGGAGCTGGTTGAGATACCTCAGAAGCCCGCTCTTTTCGAGGTAATCGGTCACCACACGTGACCCCGGAGCGAGCGATGTCTTCACCGTCGGCCGGGGTGCGAGACCCCGCTCCACCGCCTTCTTTGCCACCAGGCCCGCGGCCAGCATCACCGAAGGATTGGACGTGTTCGTACAGGAGGTGATCGCGGCTATAACCACGTCTCCATGATGCAGATGCTTCGCTCCGCGCGCCTCCGGCGTCGCGTCTGCGAGCACACGGTCCGGAGTCGGCCGGTTGTTCATCATCTCGCTCTCGGTCAGGGCGCTCGTGTTGGGCTCCTTCTCGTCGGGATGCGTCGCCGGATCCTGATCTCCTCCGCCGGAGATGACCTGCTGCTCTGTTTCGTGAAGCGGGAAGCTCTGGTGCAACTCCTCCATCGGTTTCCCGTAGCCGCTCTCCGAGATGGGTTTATGAAAGAGTGAGAGAAACTGCTTCTTGAGTCCAGCCAGCTCGATGCGATCCTGCGGCCGTTTCGGGCCGCTGACGCTCGGCCCGACGTCGCCCAGGTCGAGATCGACCACCGCTGTGTAATCCACCTCACCGGCACGCGGAATCCCGAACATTCCCTGCGCGGTGTAGTAATTCCGGAATGTCTCGACATGCTCTTCGCTACGCCCGGTTGCGAGCAGGTAGTTGCAGGTTTCCTCGTCGGTGCCGAAGAAGCCCATCGTGGCCCCGTACTCGGGTGCCATGTTGGAGATGGTTGCGCGATCGGCGACAGGAAGCGAAGCGGCGCCCTCGCCGTGAAACTCCACAAATTTCCCTACGACCCGATAGGCGCGTAGCATCTCAGTGACATGAAGCACCAGGTCGGTCGCCGTGACACCTTCGCGCAGCCAGCCCGTGAGGTTCACTCCGATGATGTCAGGGGTCAGGAAGTAGACTGGCTGGCCCAGCATGCCCGCCTCTGCCTCGATTCCTCCGACGCCCCACGCCACGATGCCGAGCCCGTTGATCATCGTCGTATGGGAGTCGGTGCCGACGAGCGTATCCGGATAGTAGATGCCATCTTTCTCTACCACGCCGAGTGCGAGGTACTCGAGGTTCACCTGATGAACGATCCCGATTCCGGGAGGCACGACGCGAAATCCGCTGAATCCCTGTGTTCCCCACTTGAGGAACTCGTAGCGTGAACTGTTTCGCCGGAACTCCATTTCCATGTTCCGCTGCAACGAGTCCGGCGTCCCGCTGAAATCGACCTGGACCGAGTGATCAATCACCAGGTCGACCGGGACGAGCGGCTCGATCATGTCAGGGCTCGCGCCGAAGCGGTCCGCCGCCGAACGCATCGCGGCGAGGTCCACCAAAAGGGGCACACCTGTGAAATCCTGCAGCAGCACCCGGGCGACCTTGAACGGAACTTCTTCGGTGCGCTCACCCGTTGCAGCCCAGCCCGCTACCTGACGAACTTCCTTTTCGGTGATTTTTTCACCGTCATAGTTCCGAAGCACGGACTCGAGCACGATCCGCATACTGATCGGCATTCTGGAGATGGCTCCGATGCCCGAGGCCTCGAGCTGCGGAAGAGAATAGTAGCTTCCCTTCCGGCCGCCAGCGGTCGTGAAGGTGCGGAAGGTTTCGAACAGGTTGTGCGGCATATCCATCCTGTCTGCGATGCTTTCGAAGAAAGAGGGGGATCCGGCAGCGGTGTCAGTCAACAGCGTCTGCCGGCCGAGCTGAGTTTATGCACCACACTCCGACGGGTCAAGGAACTGGCCTGAAAATGGAAAGATCGTGCGCATGAGCTCGACACTGCGACGTTTCTCGCTGAAGTTCGCATCACTGCCTGTATTGCTATTCAGCCTCGCCTGCACGGCGGGCGATTCGACCGGCTCGACGGCTCCCACCGGACCCAGCCCCTCGGACACAGTGGTGGAAGCCCCACCGGCTCCCGGTTCGACACCTCTAACAACCTCCCCTCGTTCAGCTTCCCCACCACCGGCGACGGCCCGCAACGTCACCATGAGCTCGCCGCGTGAAGGCGAGCCGATCCGATCGAATCCGATCCGGATCTCAGGGACGGCTCGGACGTTCGAGAATCACGTCTCCGTGCGTGTCCGTGACGAAGAGGGGCAAATCATCGCACGATCGTTCACCACAGCCCGCGGAGATCTCGGCACCTTCAACCCGTGGGAAATCGATGTCTTCCTGACGTCCTGGCCAGGAAAACACGTCCTTGTCGAAGCCTTCGACGTCTCCGCAAAGGACGGCAGCGAGCAATCGCTCGTCAAAGTCTCCTCGCCGATCGCCGTGGAACCGCGCGAGCTCGAGCTCTACTTTCACGACCCGAAACGGGCTCCGAACGACTGCTCACAGGTGTTTCCCGTCAAGCGCCGCGCTCCCTCGAGCGTCTCGCTCGCGCGGCTCGTCGTCGAAGCGTTGATCGCCGGACCGCTTCCCTTCGAAGCGGGAGAGTCGGCCACTTCACCATTTCCACGCGGAAGCCAGGTACGGGGCATCGCAATCCGGGATGGCGTAGCCACGGTCGATTTCAGCGAGGAACTGCGGAACGTCGGCGGCTCCTGCAGAGCGCAGGCAATCCGCGCTTCGGTCGAGCGAAGCCTGAGCGCGGTTCCGGGCATCACGCGCGTGGTGATTACGGCCGGCGGAAGTGAGAAGCTCGCGCTGCAACCGTGAGACGAATGACGAGTGACGAATGACGAATAGAGACGACGGCCCGGTTTCCCCTCTCCCCGCCCGCGGCCGCGGCCGCGTATTGTGGGCAGGAAGGTAGACTCATCCCGGTCCCTATTCGTCATTCGTCATTCGTCATTCGTCATTCGTCATTCGTCATTCGTCATTCGTCATTCGTCACTCGTCATTCGTCACTCGTCATTCGTCGATACGGCACCAGCGCGTTCGCGTAGTAGTCGCGAAGCAGAGTCTCATCGGGGTTCCAGCACCACCCCCCCGATCTCTCCTCGATCAGGTGCCTGAGCAGGAGCAGCCGCTTTGCCGCTTCCCAAATTTCTTCCGCTGTCTGTTCCCCTGTCAGCCAGACGCGATCCGAAGCTCGCGACCGGAATTCGCGGACGGCCTGGATGACCTCGGACTCGGAGAGTGCGCCGCCGCTCGCGGCGAAGACGCTCGCTACGACTGGAACCGGCGTCACGGGCAGAGCCGCCGAGATACTCTCCATGATCCTGCCAGCGAGCCGCTTCATTGCAGGCTTTCTCTCGTCAAATGTGTCAGCTACGAGGGCATGATCCTCGCGGATCACATCATCGACGAGAATCGGTTCTCCGAACGAAACGGCGGCATACCCATAACGCTTGAATCGGCCGCGCAGACTGCGGAAGAAATTCCGGAAGAGAAAGTCGAAAGAGGTTCCGAGCTTCTGCAGTCTCGTCGAGCGGTCTTCTTTCCCCATCAACTCTTCGGTAAGCGTCCGATCCTCCAGCGTCCGGTCGTAGCTAATCGCGGTCGGGATGATGAAAAGCGGAGCCTGAAACTCGGAGGAGCGCTTGCTCGTTACGATGTAGTCGAGCATTCCCAGCTTCGGCTCGAGGAATGCGCCGTTCCGTGAGAGCCCGCCCTCGATGAAGATTCCCTGTGTGACGCCGTTCCGCGTGATGGTCTGCACGAAGGCGCGCAGGACGGCGTGGTAGAGCGGTTCCCGGTAACGCCGCCGCACGAAGTAGCCGCCAAACCACTTGAAGATATGGTTCAGCGGCCATACCCGGGCCCACTCACCCACCGCGTAGGAAAGCGAGACGAACTTGAACAGCATGTGGGCAACGAGAACGTAGTCGACGTTCGAACGGTGATTGATAACGTAGACGACGACCGCATGTTTTGGTGCGCGCCTGTTGAACTCCTCGAGCGGTTTTCGTGCGACGACTACCCGATAGAGGAAGTAGAGAATCGCCCGCGCAACGGGAGCGCCGAAACGGTAGTACGCGAGCAGGTTGAACTTCGGAACGATCTCGGCGAGGTAGAGGTGGGCCTGGCGGGTCGCCGCCTCGATGGATACTTTGTGATCTCTCGCATAGTTACGCACCGCCGTGACGACATCCTTGTCGCCGAAGACTTCGAGCCGGATGTCGGCATGCTTGCGCCGGAGCTTGAAGCGATCGATGCGGAGTCGCCGGGCACGCACGAGCGACCGCGCCGACTTCCGCATCCAGGTTGTGATGCCCGCACCGAGCGCTAGCATTACGACCGCGGCGATGATCCATATTTTCATGCGAGGAGATCACGATAGGCTGAGCACGGGAAAGGATCAAGGCGCGCCCTCACCCCTCCCGCCGGGAGAGGGAAGAGGTCACCGGAACAGTTCGACGATCCTTCGCGACACGGACGGCAGCAGCTCTGTATTTCCTGAGTCTCCCCGTGTCAGCACCACGGCGATGAACCGACTGCCATTCGGAAGAATTACGTAGGCGGCGTCGTGCCGTACTTCGGAGGTCCACCCCGCCTTCGACCAGAACTGGGCACCATCCGGTAGGGATTCCCCGAGAAATTCGTGTACCTGATTCTCTCCCGCCGCCCTCAGCTTCGTTACGTCGCGATTCAGGAGCTTCATCATCTCCCGGCTCGCGGGGGCAGAGACAGCGCGGCCCTCCACAATATCGAGCATCACCGCAGCCACTTGCTCACTGGCGATTCTGTTGCGGTTTTCGCGGTTCTCGCCGAGCAATTGCATCTCCCGACCGTAGAGATTCTCCGCCCAAGTCTTGCCGCTCGCCTGGATGTCATAGCCCAGGGAAGCGAAATAGCGGTTGATCCACTTGCGCTGGTGCGCCCACCTCCGGAACGCACGCCCTTCAAAAGATCCGGTCCGCTGCTCACCCCGCTGATCGAATCGACGATGAACGAGGTTGCGTCGTTCCCCGAATGGACGATCATGTCAGAGAGACCGCGCCGCAGTTCAGGCGTGATCTCGAGCCTGCCCTGATGGATGCGCTCGTGCGCAGCGACAAGAAAAAAGATCTTCACGACGCTGGCCGGATGGAATGTGTTCTCCGGCCGGTAGCTCGCTCGCGCAACCGGCTTGCCGTCCGTCCCGAGGTTGATGAGCGTGATCGAGAAATTGCCGAGCGTGAGCTTCGGATACTCGCTCATGGTCTGATCGGCGATGTCGGCGAGACTCGATGCGAGCGTGTCGCTGACGGGAACAGCTGCGAAGTGGTGGAAGGAGGCGCTCAGAGGGAATGCGAAAATGACTGCGAGCGCAAAAACGACTGCCGCGCGAAGCAGACCGCTGCTGTCATCCTGAGCGAAGCGAAGGATCATCTCCAGACGCTTGATCCCCGCAAGATGATCCTTCGCTTCGCTCGGGATGACAGGTTGAGCATTTTTTGCTTCTGATGAATCCCCGTCAGGTGGCCGAACAATGCATGTTCGGCCACCAACAAGAGACAGACTGTACCATAGAAACAGGGCCGAACATGCAATGTTCGGCCACCTGCATCGCTTCCTCAGCTCCGCCACTCCCTGACCCGCTCGGCTATCTTCTCGGGCGTGAATCCGAACTCCGGCGCGAGTTGCTCGATTGGCGCTGAAGCGCCGAAACGATCCACCCCGATCATCAGCGCACCGTGACCGGCGTACTTGTGCCAGCCGTCTGTTCTTCCTGCTTCGATCGTGACGATCGCATTCCGGTCCTTTCCGAGAATCCGGTCCTTGTAGTCGTCGCTCTGTCGGTCGAAAAGGTCGAGCGAGGGAGCCGAGACGACACGGCATTTCACACCGTCCCGCCGCAGCAGGTCCGCCGTCTTCACGGCGAGGGCAACTTCGGATCCGCTCGCGATCATGGTGATGTCTCCCTCGTCATATCCATCGAGGAGGTAGGCGCCCTTCCAGATCGACTCCGCGTCGAACGACTCCGAGCGATAAAGCGGGTCGAGCTTCTGCCGGGTTAGCACGAGCACCGTCGGACCTTCGTTCTTCGCGACAGCCCACGCCCATGCCATCGCCGTTTCGCCCCCATCGGCAGGACGGAAGAGCGTCATGTTTGGAATCATTCGCAGGGCGAACAGATGCTCGATCGGCTGATGCGTCGGCCCATCCTCTCCGAGAAAGATCGAGTCGTGCGTGAAGATGAAGATTGACGGGATGTTCATCAGGCATGCGAGCCTGATCGAAGGACGATTGTAGTCGGAGAAAATGAGGAACGTTGCACCATACGGTCGCCAGCAGCCATAGAGCGCCATACCGTTCAGCATCGCCCCCATCGCGTGCTCCCGAATCCCGAAATGAAGGTTCCGCCCTGCGAACACTTCGAAGGCCGGAGGCCCTGCGTCCTCGGACTCACGTTGAATGCTTCCGCCTCCCTTGATCAGGGTATTCGTCGAAGGGGCGAGATCGGCAGAGCCGCCCACGACGAACGGAGCGAGCTCGGCAAGCTTCTGGATCACCTGGCCCGAGAGGGCGCGGGTCGCGAGCGCCTTTTCGGACTTCCCTGCTGCGAGAAGCTGATCGACGAAATCCTCCGGAACTTCCTGTTTCCAGTAGCGATCCCACAGCGACGCCTGCTCGGAATGGTCCGCACGCCACTGCTTCATCGCTTTTTCCCAGGCCTTGCGGGAGCGCGCAAGTTTCTTGGTTTTTCGCACGAACTCGGCCCGGACCTCGTCGCTCACGTGGAACGTCGGCTCGAGGGGCCAGCCCATCAGTTTCTTGGTGGCCTCGACCTCGTCTTTGCCGAGCGGTGCTCCATGGACCTCGGAAGTGCCATGCATTCGCGGACTTCCCCACCCTATGATGGTCTTGGCGATAATCATCGATGGACGGTCGGTCACCTTCTGAGCCTTCTTGATGGCCTTCCGAATTGCGGCGCGGTCATGCCCGTCGATCGTCTGCACGTGCCATCCGCAGGCGTCGAAGCGTTTCTTCACCTCGTCGGAGTAGGCAAGCTTCGTCCCTCCTTCGATTGTGATCGAGTTGTCGTCGTAAAAGTAAATCAGGTTCCCGAGTCCGAGATGTCCGGCGAGCGAGGCCGCTTCGGCACTAATGCCCTCCATCAGGTCTCCGTCCGAGCAGATCGCGTAGATGTAATGATCGACCGGCTTGAAACCTTCGCCGTTGAATCGGGCTGCCAGCATCTTCGCGGCCAGACCCATCCCAGCGCCGTTCGCGAACCCCTGGCCGAGGGGCCCGGTCGTCACTTCGATGCCTTTGGCGTGACCATACTCCGGATGACCGGCAGTCTTCGACCCGAGTTTCCTGAAGGAGCGCAACTGATCGAGCGTCATGTCGTCGTAGCCCGTCAGATGAAGGAGCGAGTAGAGCAGCATGGAAGCGTGCCCTGCCGACAGCACGAAGCGATCGCGGTTGGTCCATTTCGGACTCGTGGGATCGTGACGTAGAAACTCGGTCCAGATGACGAAGGCGATATCAGCCATTCCCATCGGCGTGCCGGGATGGCCGGAGTTGGCCTTCTCGACTCCATCGATGGCGAGGAACCGGATGGTGTTGACGCACTTCTCCTCGAGCGTGTCACTGACCTTGAACAGACTGCGACTTCTCTCTTCGGCCGCACGGATCGCTGCAGCCGCTTCTTCGCCGGTGGCCCGAGGCGCGGACTCATCTCTCGACATGGGAACCTCCTCTTTTTTACGGGTGGAGTGCCAATCCTTGCACAATCGCCCGGCCAATCCAATCCCAAAGTTTCGGACAGGGGTCACCCGGGGTGACGGATCACTCGATTTCGTCGAGCGAACGAGGCCAGTCGGTCCTGAGCAGCCGGGACAAGGCGCGATCCGCGAGCAGCCGTCCTCCGGTCTGACACTTCGCACAATAGTTCGTCTCGTTGTCGGCATAGACGATCCTCTGCACCGGAGCCCCGCATACGGGACAGGGCTGGCCGTACTTCCCGTGGACGGCCATGGTCTTTCTAAAGGCCGTGACTTTTTCGGGAAAGCCGTTCCCTGTCTCGGCCCTGGTGGTCTCGATCCAGAATCTGAGTGTTTCCTTCACGGCGACAAAGAGCTGGTCGACCTGCTCGGCATCCATCCTTCCGGTGAGCTGCAGGGGCGAGAGCCTTGACCGATGGAGAATCTCATCCGAATAGGCGTTACCGATTCCGCTGAACAGACGCGGATCTGTCAGCGCCCGCTTCAGCGTGTGATTCTCACGGACCAGCGCATCAGCGAACTGATCGAGCGTCGCCTCGAGCACCTCGATTCCGCCACGATCGAACTGATTCAACGCATCCTCGCCCTCGACCAGATGAATCGATGCCCGGCGTTTCGATCCCGCTTCAGTGAAAGTCAGCGTCCCAGTGGAGAATACGAGCCGCGCAAGTTGCAGCTTCGGAGGAACGTTCTTCGCCGGCTGCTCATCCGCTCCTGCCCATCGGAATCGTCCGGCGAGCATCAGATGAATCACGATGAAGGCATCCCGCTCGAGGGCTATCACGATCCGCTTACCCATGCGCCGCAGTGTGACGACCTTCCGACCGGCGAGGTCCTCTGGCGACGGCTGCACAGTGCGGAGAACGAACGGGTTGGTGATCCGTATCGCATCCAGCGTAGCTCCGGTGATGCGCTTTTCGAGAGCCTCGATGTAGATGACGACGTCGGGCAGTTCAGGCATCAGGCCCCCCCCGGCGAGACCGAACGTATCGTAGTGAGCTTCGCTGGACTGTCTGCACCCCCCATTGTCATCCCGAGCTACCTAACGGCGGTGGGCGCCGGTGAAGGGGTGATGAACCACCGTGTCATGCTGAGCGAGGCCACGTCATCCTGAGCGAAGCGAAGGATCTCTGCTTGCGATGCTCGATCCTCTTCAGGAGATCCTT
>JBGTDX010000086.1:0-19466 GCA_041748075.1 Thermoanaerobaculia bacterium | reverse complement strand
TCAGCCCTACGGGTTGCAGGCGGCGCACCGACATCTGCTTCGCCCTCGCTCCTCAGCGATGCCCCACATCGCCTGCGTCGCGACGGCTCGCATCTGGCAGCGCGACGCCTGCAACGCCACTAGCGATTTCACCGTTACAGGACACTAGTCCCTGCATCTCTTCACACCCCTCTGGCCTCGATCCCTCTCCCCGTTCACACAGGGCGAGGGACGCCGCCGCCCCGCTCTCCAATGACGTTCGTTCCGGCGGAAGACCGCGTAGCCTCATTCGTCATTCGTCATTCGTCATTCGTCATTCGTCATTCGTCATTCGTCACTCGTCATTCGTCACTCCCCTCACCTTCCCGTCGGCGGGGTCGGAACAACGAGCTCGGGTCTTGGATTCGCGGCGAGCTCGGCCAGCAGGACCTCAATCGCCTTGTCGAGCGAAGGATCGATTCCCTGCGCCACCAGCTCCGGCCGGTCGACGACTTCGATGTCCGGCGACACGCCCACATTTTCGACTTCCCATGCGCCTTCGTCGAAGAAACGGAACGAGGGTGCCGTGATCGAGCCGCCGTCCGAGAACGACGGGCCTCCCGTGATTCCGATCAATCCGCCCCATGTCCGCGTGCCGATCAGTGGTCCCAGACCCCGCTTGCGGAAGTAGTACGGGAAGGCATCGCCGCCTGATGAGGAGTATGCGTTCATCAGCACAGCCTTCGGGCCTTCGTGAGCGAACGCCGGAGTGCGATTCGGCGCCACGTTCCGTCGGGCCCAGTAGCTGAGCACCGGTCGATCGAGCAGCTCGATCATGCGATCGGGTATGAAGCCGCCGCCGTTGTAGCGGTCGTCGATGATGAGGGCCTCTTTGGTCATTTGCGCGTAGAAGCCCTTGAACAGCTCGCGGTTCCCCTCGGTGCCGGTATTCGGCAGGTGGATGTAGCCAATCCTTCCGCCGGTCTTCTCGCGGACATACTCACGCCGGGACTGAACCCAGTCGAGATAACGGAGGTTCGTCTCGGCCTTGACGGGCCGCACGCGCTCTTCGCGCGCGCCCTGAGTGTCGGGACGGGAGTTGAGCAGCAGAGTCACCGTGAGACCGGCCTTGTTCTCCATCAGCCGGTAGAAATTCTCCACTCCACGCGTCGGCACGCCGTCGACGGCGAGTATGTAGTCTCCCTGATTCACCCGGACGCCGGGCTCGGTCAGAGGAGAGCGGAAGTCCTCGTGCCAGTTCTCGCCCGGAAAGATCTTCGCGATCTGGTAGTAGCCGCTCGCGTGCGGGACGATCTCCGCGCCGAGAAGGCCGCCGTCTTTTCTCGGCACGGCCCATTCACTCGTCGTCAGAACGTAGACGTGGCCGGCGTTGAGCTCACCGCCCAGCTCACCGAGGATGTAGTCGAGATCTTCACGGTGAGCGACGTGCGGGACGAGGGAGCCGTACTTGGCGCGCATGGCGTTCCAGTCGACTCCATGCATGTTCGGATCGTAGAAGAAATCGCGAAGAATCCGCCAGCCGTCGTTGAACTGCTGTGCCCATTCGGCCCTTGGTTCGATCTTCGCCTCGAGGCGTTCGAGCGCGATGAGCCCCTCGGTGGTCTTCTGCCCTGGTTTCGCGGGCGCGATGCCGTAGGCTGAACCCTTGCGAAACAGGATCTTCTCCCTGTCGGAAGAGACAGAGTAGCTCTGAATTCCTTCGAGCACAGTCTCTTCCTTCTTGTTGTCGATGTCGTAGAGTTTCAGAGTCGCGGCCGGCCCCTGGCCCACCAGGTAGAGAACGCCGTTGTTCGCCCCCTGGAGGGCGCGGTAGTTCGAAGGCGCGCCGGGGATTGCGCGGACACGCTGCTCGAACCCGGCGACGTCGATCCGGGTGACAGGTGCCGCGGGAGTCGCCGGCCGCGGGGTCGGAGCAGGTGTCGGTGTGGGCGAAGCCTCGGCGCGATCAGCCGCGGCAGCCTTTTCCTCATCGCTCGTTGGAAGAAAGAGAGCGGGGCCGTCCTCGGCCAGCAGGCCGACGTAGATGCGCGTCGGATTCGTGTAGATGTAATTGAACTCGAATCCTGAAAACGTCAGGTTGAAGTCCCGGTCCGAGAGGAAATAGAGGTAGCGTCCCTTCGGGTCGAAGACCGGCTGGCTGTCATCGGTCAGCCCGGCTGTCAGCTGCTGGCTCTGCCCGCCGATGCGATGGACCCAGATGGCCGACAGTCTCGTCTCGCCCGGCTTGGTGTAGGCGATCCAGCGGCTGTCGGGAGACCATGTGTAGTACGTGATGTCGTTGTAGGTGCCGCGATCGACCCGGGTCACCCGGCCGCTGGCGACGTCGACGTAATGCAGTTCCGAATTCTTGTCTGCGAAGGCGAGCATTCTGCTGTCGGGTGACCAGACCGGCTGAAAACGCCAGACGCTGCCTCCCGTCGTGACGCGCCGTTCGGTGCCGCTGCCATCTGCATTGCGAACCCAGATCTCGTATTCACCGCTGCGGTCGCTGAGGTACGCGATCGTGCGTCCGTCCGGCGACCACGTGGGATTCATCTCCCGCACTGCCGGGGTCTGCGTCAGATTCCTGATCTCGCCTTCTTTCGCGGGTGCGGTGAAAACCTCACCACGCGCGCCGAAAAGGGCGCGGACACCGGTGGGAGAAAGGGCCACGGTCTGAATGTTGTCGCTCACGTTCCTGAAATACGGAACGGTGCCTTTGAAGTCTCCGAACACGCGAATGGGCACGCGTGTCGATGTGCCGCTCGACGGGTCGTACCGATGAATCGATCCTCCCGCTTCATACACGACTGCATTCGGGCCTGCGCTGACCCACAGGACGTCGTAGTCCGTATGGTTCGTGACCTTGCGCGTCTGACGGGTGTTGGTGTCGTACGCGTAGAGATTCAGGATGCGATCGTTATCACGGTCGGATGCGAAGTAAATCGTTTCGCCGACCCAGACGGGCTGATTGTTTGTCGACGGATCGGTTGTGATCTGTTCGGACGTGTTGCGCACCAGATCGTAGATCCAGACGTCCTGCGCGCGGCCGCCACGGTAGCGCTTCCAGGTCCGGAACTCCCGTTCGATCGGTGTGTAAACGATCTTTGTTCCGTCGGGCGAGTACATGCCACCGCCGGCCTCGGGAATCGCAAGTTTCGTTTCCATTCCTCCCGCGGCGGGGACGAGGTAAGGAACGCCCATCCGCTCACTCCACGGAAGGCGATGTGGAAGAAAGAGCACATGTTTGCCATCCGGTGTCCAGTCGAGCACGCGATTGTCGATGCCGCCCCGCGGAGGCATCGGGCCGACGTCGTTGTAGTAAGTCAGCTGTTTCGGTTCTCCGCCATCGACGCTGATCACATGAACCTGGCGTGTGCCACTGTAGTCACCGACGAATGCGATCTGACGTCCATCAGGTGAGAACTTCGGAAAGAGCTCGAGGCCTTCGTGAGAAGTGAGTCTTCGAGCAGTGCCGCCGTTCGCGTCGACGATCCAGATGTCGCCCGCATAGACGAATGCGATCTGATTGCCGTGGATGTCGGGATACCGGAGCAGCAGGGTCGAGCCGTCCTGTGCGATGAGTGGTGTCGCAACGGCAAGAGCAAGCGCCAGAACCAGAGTTTTCAGCAGATGCATGAAAGAGCCTTTCTTTGTTCGTGGTGTCAGAAGTTATCTTCGTTGTTGTCCTCAGAGTGATGTAACGGACCGTCGCGCGAGCTCTGTCGCGTGTGCGAGCGAGAGAAATAAAGCCCCTCATCCGCCGAGAGGGAAGGCTTCGATTCTAATGAACCCTGCCCGCGGAAACGTGCCGATGTGTCATCCTGAGCGCAGCGAAGGATCCCCCTCCTTGAGGCGATACGGCAAGTCTTCAGGGGATCCTTCGCTGCGCTCAGGATGACACCGTGGTTCGTCCCGCCACAATGACATCCCGTCATTCGCTTCCCCTGGATGACGAACACGGATGGGGCTGCCACACCCTCAAAGGAACCTCACGCGGTGAATTATTTCCCGCCGGTTCATGCAGTCATCGCCAGCCGGCGAGCGTTACCTTCAGGGTTCCGGCGGCGACCGCGGGAATGAGGAACTGCCCGTTCCAGACCTCGAGGTCCAGCATGCGAATGGAACTGATGTTTCCGGCCAGCCGGACGTTGGCGTTGAGTGGACGATTGAGAGCGGCGTGGAGATCCCGGCGCAGCTGCTCGATGCGCGGCCCCACAGGCCATCGAGCTGCCTCCTCGAGACGGTTGCGGAACTGACCATGGATCACCAGATCCGCAATTCTCGACCTCAGGCCCGGCTCTTCGAGCGAGTAATCGAGACCTGCGATGTAGATCGTCTGTGTCGAGGGGTCGAACGACGGCCGCCCGCGCAGTGTGATCGGACCTTCATATCGCCCTCCAAGGGGCTGGTCGAATGCGGCGTCGGCCGTGAAGATCACCTCGTCCGCCCGTCCGGACGCCATGACGACGTTCGAGATGCGGAAGGGATGTTTGCCGGCCGCCGAGCGGGAGAACTGTTTCTCGAGCAGCGCTGCAGCCTCGGCGAACGGAAGAATGGTCTGGAAGGCGACTTCCAGGTCGCCGGTGCGTGGGGGCGGTTGCCCCGGCGATGGAAGAGGTCGTGACGGAGCCGGCGGTCGCGACCCGATGACGATCGATGGCCTTGCCCGCAGACTGAGCGTGGTGGCGATAGCGGGACCGTCACCGGAGACGGGTCCCGGCGCAAGGTTCTCGGGCGAGATCGTCAACCAGATCCGAGGGGCGATCTCGAGCGGCGTACCGAGTGCATTCCAGATGGATTCGACCTGGCGCTGAAGCGTCGTATCGACGGCGATCCGCGCATCGATCGCTCCTGCGGTTTGCTGTAGCTGATTGTCGATGAATGGTGCGACTTTCCAGCGGCTGACGTCGATGTTCAGAAGCGTCACGCTGCAGTCATCGCGGAGCACCACTGGTTGCGCCGTCGTCTCCGAGCGGATCCTCCAGTCAGGGCCGACCGAGATCCTGCTGTCGAGCACGGCAGCTGCCTCACGGAGAGGTTCGTTCATGCCGCAGCTCACGCACGGCCACATCGTGTAGTTGTCGGACCGGACTCCTGTCCGCGTTCTCAGACAGCCCGTGAGGCCGTATCGGAACGTAGTCGTCGACCGGAGCAGTGAGCTCCGCATGCCGATCCGGATCTGATCGCGACGGATCCGGTACTTCACGCCGAACCTTCCGCTCTCATCCAGCTCGAAGGCGTCCATCCGTTCGATGGCCTCGGGAACCTGAGCGTTGACTTCCCGCGCCAGAGGCTCGAGAGGTATCGAGACATCGATGGTGATGTTCGATGGCTGCTGCGGTGCTGCAGTGCGAACTGAACGTTCTTCAGCCGGTTCGGAGCTTCTCGAGCTGCATCCGCTCACGAGAATGACTGCCAGAATCAGCGATGTATGGAGCACTACGCTTCGCATATCAGGGAGTGCATTGTATCGATCACAGAGCCGCAGGTCTCACTCGCTCTTCATCGCCGTGGACATCACGAGCCTGCCTGCCATGCGCGCCGGATAGAGGCCGGCCGTCACGGTAGCGAGAAATGTCAGCGCAAGCGACAGGGCCACGAGACCCACCGGCGGAGCGAACTCGATGGTCCAGCCGAACGACTGCCTGTTGATGACGAAGATCAGGATCCAGGAGAGCACCACGCCGCACATGAGCCCCAGGATCGTCGATACGGTTCCGAGCAGAGAGCACTCCAGCAGGATCATCGCGCGGATCTGCCGGCGGTTCATTCCGAGCACCTTCAGCAGTGCGATCTCGCGGCGTCTTTCGATGATGAGCGCGGCGAGGGTATTGATGATTCCCAGAACGGCCACGGCGATCGACACCACGAGCAGCGCGTAGGTGATGAGAAACGTCTGATCGAAGATCCTCATGACCTCGGTTCGGATCGAAGCGTTCATGAAGGTAAACACTTTGTATCGTGCGCCAAGCTCTCTCTCGATCTTCATGCGGGCGGCAGCAGGATCGACTCCGTCGCGCAGGAAAATCGCGATCGTATCGATCGTGTCGTCGTCATAGGCCTCGATGAAGCTCGTGCGATCCATCACGACCACGCCTCGATCGTTCGAATAGTCCCGGTAGATTCCGGTGATCGGAAACTGCCGGACTCCTGCCTGTACGGGAAGCTCGATCGACTCGCCCACGTCGAGATCGAACTTCAGCGACAGGCTCTCTGAAATCAGAACGCCGTTGCTGCGCAGCGCTTCCTGGATCGCTCGAGCCTGAGAACGGGGGCGCACCATCGGCATCGACGAGGTCGCGGCAGCCTGCGCGAAATCTCCTCCGCCTACCACGATGAGATTGTCCCGGAAAACGACCTCCCGCATGCGGATCCGGTCGAAGGTCTCGATCTCTTCGATGCCGCGAAGCTCGTCGCTTATGGAAGCGGGGAACACGGCTCCCGGCGATGGTCCCAGTTCCTGAGCCGGCCGGATCCACAGATCGGACCGAACGGTCTGATCCACCCACGCGCTCACGGTCTCCCGGAAGCTTCCCACCATCATCGAGACGGCCACCATCATCCCGATGGCGATGGAGAGTGCTGCCGCAGCCACGGCAACCCTGCGCAGCGAAGCCGGGAGCGAGACGGCGGCGAGGGTACCGGGCAATTGAAAAAGCCGTCCGAAAAGCGGCCGAATCAAGCGCGAGAGCTGAAGGATTGCCAGCGGTGCAATTGCGGCAAAGCCAGCCACGATCAGTATGACCGCCGCGTACCCCGCAACGGGGAGCCCGCCCACAGCCGGAAGCCGCGTCGCGATCGCTCCGAGAACGAATAGTGCCAGCGCTCCGGCCGCCAACCGCGCGACGCTGCTCGAGGCAGCGCCCTGGTAGATCCCGGCCCGGATCAGCGCGCTCGGCCGGATGGATGCAGCTTCCAGCGCCGGCTGAATGGCGGAAAGCACCGACACGCCTGTTCCGAGAAGTATCGCAGCAACGATGAGCATGGGCGTGAGCACGATCTCGCTCGGACTCGTCGTCACGTAAAGAGCATTGATCGTCCTGCCGATCAGTTCGAGCGTGCCGTACGCCAGGCCGTAACCGAACGCGATGCCGAGCAGGGAGCCCGCAAGACCGAACACCGCGCCTTCCATGACAAAGGCCGCGAAGATCTGGCGCGGACTCGTGCCGAGAGTCTTCAGCACGCCGACATCTGCCCGGCGGCGCAGAATCGAGATCAGCACCGTGTTGTAAACGAGGAAGACGCCGACGAGAAGCGCCACACCTGCAAGCGCGAAGAGGTTGATCCGGAATGCGCGAAGCATTCGGTCGACGCGCTCGTTGCGGCGCTTTGGCCTTTCGAGGTGTGCGCCACTCACCGCCCCGGTCGTGAGCGATATCGTCTGTTCCACGGCATTCTCCGGAACCATCAGATCGACTCTGCTGAGCTTGCCCTGAAGGCCGAATGCAGCCTGTGCAGTCGCGATATCCATGATCGCGAGGCTCCCGTCGAATGCGGTGGCGGGGCCTTCCGATTCGAGAAGGCCTCGAATGATGAACGTCCGCTGCCGTCCGAGAACGTCGAGAACGACGGGATCGCCCGCCTCGAGACCGTTCTGTTCGGCAAATGTCTTGGGTAGAACGACCGAATCGCGGCGGAACAGTTCGAGAAAGGAGGCAACCGAGGGCTGGGTTCCGTCCATCGCCAGGTTTTCCAGACCGCTCGAGGCTGCGACGGAGGGAGCGGTGGCAATTGTGGCGTAACGGTAATCCCGGAAGTGAAGATCCGAGAACAGATCGACCGCGAGGATCCGGATCGGGCGCCGGGATGGTTCGATGACGCCCTCCAGATCGAGCACTGGCGCAAACCGGACTCCGAGTCGCCAGAGCGGCTGCAGTGAGAGCAGAGAGCGTTCCTCGAGCAATCCGGCGTCGGACACCAGAGCGAAGTTCGCCCGGCCCGCCACTGCATCGACCGATTCGCTGAACGAGCGGAGGGCACTCGAATTCGACAGCTGAATCGCGACGAGGACTGACACGCCGACGGCAATCCCGAGGATTGTGAGCATCGTGCGGGTCTTCTCGCGAAGGATCGGCCGGAAAACCAGGCCGCGGCAAAGTGCGAGAAACGCCCGGAGCGCCTTCACTCGTCCGGTCCTCCGTTCAGTACCCGGCCGTCAATGACGTGACGAATGTAGTCCCCATAGGAAGCCGCGCGCTCGGAGTGCGTAGCCATGACGATGGTTGGACGATAGCTTCGATGCACCGACCGGATCAGCTCGAGCACCGTCTCGCCGGTGCGGCTGTCGAGATTGCCTGTCGGCTCGTCGGCGAGCAGAACCGCCGGCCTGTGGACGATCGCCCTTCCGATGGCCACGCGCTGCATCTCGCCACCTGAAAGCTGGTTCGGATAATGGCCGGCGCGGTGCTGCAGTTCGATCCCTTCGAGGATTTCTCCGGTGCGCGAGTCCAGCTCTTTCCGGCGCATCCCGGCCAGGGCGAGCGGAAACCCGATGTTCTCCCGGACGGTCAGCGTCGGCACGAGGTTGAAGAACTGGAAGATGAACCCGACCGACGTCCTACGAAACAGTGTGAGCGCGTCCTCCGAGAGTCCCGCGATGTCGGTATCACCGATCAGGATCCGGCCCGAGGTGGGTCGATCGACCGCTCCGATGAGATTGAGAAGCGTCGATTTTCCGCTGCCTGAGGGACCCATGAGAATCGCGAAGTCCCCCGCCGCGAGCGCGAGATCGACGTTCGACAGCGCGTGAACCCGCGAGCTTTCCTCGGTTCCGGCGTACTCATGTTCGACGTGCTCGAGACGGATCGCGACGGTCATGGGACGCCACCGTGGCCGGTCATGTACTTGTTGGACTCCTGTTCTGACACAATGCACTTCCCTTTCCCGCGAATGCGGAAGAAACGGGCGGCATGCTCTCTGCACGGACGAACCATAGGGAGTGAATGATATGCGCAAGACCTGGAGCCTCGGATTCTGCCTCGTGATCCTGTTTTCCGGTTGTGCCGGAAATCTGTCGACCGACCGTCAGTTCGATGACGCCATTTTGGCGGATCGCGTGCGGGAGGCCCTGTGGAACGATCCGGACCTCGCGCGTTATCAGATCGGCGTCGCGGTGCACTCTGGTGCGGTGACGCTGACGGGCACCGTGCAGGCGGCCGCGGACGCGGCGAAGGCCGGGCGCATTGCCGAGACGATCGTGGATGTTCAGTCGGTAAGGAATCTGATCACCGTCGGCGGTATGACCGGAGTCATCAAATAGGCTCATGTGGGCACTCGTACCTATCCTGATCATCGTCTGGCTGGTGGGACTCCTGGCGAGCCGCACCGGGGGCGGGCTGCTGCACATTCTGCCGCTTGCGGCACTCTTCATCGCAGGTTTCCTGCTCGGCGGAAACCTGATGGGTTTCTTCCGGAAGCCGGAAGAGGCAAGCCGGGAGGTGGATGAAAAGGTGCAGGGTGGATGAGGGCCTTGCGTAGAATCGCCTGCTACTCCGCCCGGCATGCATCTGATATAACGGCACTCTGCAGTGCGCGCACCAGATAGGTTTGGAGGATGTATGGAAAAGGACCAGAAGGATCCCACCGCGTCGGACGCCGGTGAGGACTACGGAAGCGAAGAATCTTCGACGCGAGCCAGAATGGGCAAGGCGCGCGAGTATGTGAGCTCGAAAGTCGCCGACGCTTCAGGGAGCGTTCGCGACGGGTACACGAAAGTGCGAAGCAAGGTGGAAGAGGTGGACCTCGAAGGAGCAGCCGAGCAGGTGCGAGCCTACGTGCGCTCGAATCCGGGAAAGGCGCTGCTCATCTCGGTCGGTGCCGGCTTTCTGATCGGACTGCTGCTCCGGCGTGGAAACGACGATTGAGTGATTCGACGGGGAGGGATCGATGAGTTTCGAAGGGATCGGTGAACGTGCGGCTGACATCGGGGCTTCGATGGCCAGCGAAGGGCCTAAGGCTCTTTTCGACGAGATCGAACAATTGCTGCCGGAAGGCTGGCGCGACCAGATCATCAGGTTTCCCGTCACCGCCGTCGTGATCGGGGTCAGCGTCGGAGTGTTCCTCGGCATGAAGAAAGGTGACGAGCTCATCGCAGCTGGCTCTTCCCTCATTGCGGCTGCGGCCGCGGCGAATCTTTCAAAGATTCTGGGCCAGGACGAGGAAGTGTAGGTCCGGCGAACCGGGAACCCGGCGGCGGGTCCCCGGTTTTCATCCTTGCGTTAACAGGGCAGGAATGGCGACAATGTCGTCGTGGCCATTTCGAGTGGAAGGGGATAGCGAGGAGTGCCCTTACAAGCCCTTGTGATCTCACTGGATAGTGAGGACTCCTACTACGACCTCGAAGCTCTCGCCGCAGAGGTCCGACGCGATTATTTTCCGAAAGCGAGCCTGCTCCCGATCCGGTGGGGCCACAGAACCAACCGAAAGAAACGCCGGAGCATCAGGCTCGGCTCCTACGACCATCGGACTAGCGAAATTCGCATACACCCCTCCCTCAATACACCGATCGTTCCGCGATACTTCATCCAGTCGATCATCCATCACGAGTACCTCCACCACGTGCTCGGCGCGCGCCACAACCGCCGGTTCCATGCGCAGGAGCGCCGGTATCGCTTTCACAGGGAGTCCCAGCTCTGGCTCAAGAGAAACCTTCCTCTGCTGCTCGGAAGGAAGGCGAGACCGGTGCTTCGCCCTGTTGGTGAATCCGCCGCGCCGCGACAGATGGCGCTTTTCTGAATTCTCAATTCTTCTCAATTCTTCAGCCCTACACTCCCATGGGGAAGCTCAGCGTGTAGATGTATCGTCCGCGCGCGACGTTCAGGACGAGTGATGAGCGCTCCGCGGATCGAATGACCAATCCGTCGAGCTGAGCCGTCGAAGTCACTTTTGTTCCGCCGACTCCCACGATCAGATCTCCCGAACGAAGCCCGATGTCCGCGGCCCGGGATCCTCTCGCCACCGAGGTGATCTCGACGTTCCGGTCCCGCGTGGCGATCTCGAGGCCGCTGACTTCCTCGAGGATACGAAGCCCCAGGTCTTCGGGAGGATCGGTTGCGATGACGGCGACGTCCTGGGATCTTCCTCCCCTGATGACGCGAAGGGTGATGGTCGAACCGCTGCTGGCCGTTGATGTCAACGTGGTGAACGACTCCCGTGACTCCACAGGGGCGCCGCCGACCGCCACGATGACGTCACCCGGACGCAACCCGGCGCGTGCGGCCGGCGATCCTGCAAAGACGCGGGTGACGAGAGCGCCGCGAGAGACCGACAGGCCAAGCCTGCGTCCTTCTTCCGGTGTCAGCGTGCTCGTTGCAGCACCGATGAACGCCTGATGGACTTGTCCGAAGCGCCGCAGATCCTCGATGACTTTCTTTGCCCGGTCGACGGGAATCGCGAATCCGATCCCCTGCGCCTGAGCGTAGATTGCCACGTTGATCCCGATGACCCGGCCCTCGATGTTCAGCAGCGGCCCGCCTGAGTTGCCCGGGTTGATCGATGCATCAGTCTGAATGAAATCGGTGTACGTTCTCCCACGCTCCTGTGAAGGAACGGAACGGCCCGTGGCCGACACCACGCCGGTGGTGACTGTTCCGCTGAGGCCGAACGGATTTCCGACGGCGATGACCGGCTCGCCGATCAGAAGGTCGGCCGACGTGCCGATGGGCGCCGGCGTCAGACCTCCCGCCTCGACACGAAGCACCGCCAGGTCGCTATCCGGATCTACCCCGATGATCTCTGCCGGATACTGGGTACCGTCCTGGAGAAGAACCGATACGGCCGAGGTGCCCTCGACGACATGAGCGTTCGTCACGATCAGCCCGTCGGCGCTCCAGACGAATCCCGATCCCAGAGACTGAGACTGGTAGGTGCGCTCGGGGCCTCCGAAGAGCCCGAACCAGGGATCGATCACCGGTCTTCGAATCGTCGACTCGGTCTGAATATTCACGATCGAAGGCATCACGCTATGCACGGCGATGACCGTGGGCGTGCGCCGTTGCGCGCTGACGGTCGGCGGAACACTGGGGGTCTGGGCCTGCGCAACGCGATCCTGGACCGCGGGCCGGTTGCAGCCGAGAATGCCGGCGATGGCCAGGACGAGGCATGGCAATGCGTGCTTCATGGCAGCAAAGATTGTATACGTGAGGCGACCCCATGAGAGTCACTGCACTTTTCAATCCCGGCGCCGGCCGCGGGCGGGCCCGGGGAAAGATCGACCAGGTGCTGCGTCACCTCCAGACACGAGGCGCGGAAGTCGAACTCCTGACGAGCCGGGATCCCGAGCACCTGACCTCGCTTGCACGGGAAGCCTCTCACGACGGCGCAGACCGCATCGTACTTTGTGGTGGCGACGGCTCGCTGAATCTGGCCATCCGCGAGCTGGAGCTCAGCCGGACGACACTCGGGATCATCCCGCTCGGGTCGGGCGATGACTTCGCGCAGGCGCTGGGACTGCCGCGCGAAACGCACGCCGCCTGCGACGTGATCTTCGACGGGCGTCCGCGTGAAGTGGACGTCGCTCTGGTCAACGGTCGTCGTTTCGTCGGCGTGGCGGGGCTCGGCTTTGATTCGCAGGTGGCTCGCGAAGCGAATCGCGTCAAACGGCTTCGAGGCTCGCTTGTTTATTTCTATGCGATCTTCCGGGTGCTCCCCGGTTTCAGACCTCATGAGGTTTCCGTGACGGTCGACGGAGTACAACGGGAAGAAGAGCTCATGTTCGTCGTCGTCGGAAACTCGACGCGCTACGGAGCGGGCGTTCACATCGTGCCGTCGGCGTTGCTCGATGACGGCATGCTCGACATGGTTCTGGTGCGCCGCAGCACGATCTTCAATCTGCTCACGACTTTGCCCATGGCTTACAGGGGAACGCACGTACGGCGCCCGTACGTCATTACGGAGCGAGGAAGAAAATTCCACTTCGAAAGTGTGGAGGAGCTGGAGATCTATGCCGATGGCGAACATCTCGCGACGACTCCTGCAACGATCGAGCTGGCATCTGAGCGCCTCCGCGTGATGGTGCCGCAGCGATGATGTGCATCGGGTCCTCACGGTACAATGGCCGCTCACTCTGATGGCAAACCGGTCGGCAGGAGTTCTTCTCCATCCCACATCCCTACCGGGAAGATTCGGCATCGGAGATCTCGGTCCGTCCGTCGAGCAGTTTCTGGACTGGGCGGTGAAGGCAGGACAGACGGTCTGGCAGGTTCTTCCTCTCGGCCCGACCGGCTACGGAAACTCGCCGTACGGGACGCTTTCCGCTTTTGCAGGCAACCCTCTTCTCATATCCCCGGAGCGTCTGCTCGAGCGAGGCTTCATCACGAAAAGCGATCTCGCAGATGCAACTCAGTTCCCCACCGATTACGTCGACTTCGGAGGGGTGATCGCCTGGAAAGAACGGCTGCTGCGCTCATCGTTTGCTCACTTTCAGCGTGGTGGAACACCGGCAGATCACGAGGCCTTCGCGCGGTTTGTTCGCGACCCTGATCAGGGGTGGCTCGACGAGTGGTCTCTGTTTCAGTCATTCAAGGTGCGCTTCGGACAGAAGCGGTGGCGCGACTGGGTCGGGCCTGCCGCTGCACGTGAACCTTCGGCCATCGAAGCTGCGAAGAAGGAGATGTCCGAGGAGATTGCGTACCACAGCTATGTGCAGTTCCTCTTTTTTCAGCAGTGGGAAGACGTCCGCCGCGCGGCGAACAGCCGCGGAATCCGGATCCTGGGTGACGTTCCGATTTACGTAGCGTTCGACAGCGCGGATGTCTGGGGTAACCGGGAGCTGTTTCTGCTGGACGAGAGCCTCGACGCGATCGCGGTGGCAGGGGTTCCACCGGACTACTTCAGCGAAACCGGACAGCTGTGGGGCAATCCGCTCTACCGCTGGGAACGGATGGCGGAGGATGGCTACGCGTGGTGGATCGCGCGGATGAGGTCGAATCTGCGGATGGCCGATCTCGTGCGACTCGATCACTTCCGCGGATTTGCAGGGTACTGGCAGGTTCCCGCGGGGGAACCGACGGCGGTGGCAGGCAGCTGGTTCAAGGGTCCCGGCATCGATCTGTTCAGGTCGATGCATGCTGCTCTCGGTGAGCTTCCGATCGTTGCGGAAGACCTCGGGCTCATCACTCCTGATGTCGAGGAGCTTCGAGTCGCGATCGGTGCACCAGGTATGCGCGTTCTTCAGTTCGGCTTCGGCGACCTCGACAACATTCACCTCCCGCATCACCACGAGCCGAACATGGTCGCCTACACCGGAACGCACGACAACGCGACGGCTCGCGAGTGGTTTCTTGCTCTCGAACCGGACGCACGCAAGCTCGTTCACGACTACCTCGGGATGGAGCAGGATGAAGAGATCGAGTGGCAGATGATCCGCACGGCCTATGGCTCGGTGGCGCGGATCGCGATCGTGCCGATGCAGGACGTGCTGGGTGCCGGAGCCCGGGGGCGGATGAACACTCCAGGGCGTGCAGCCGACAACTGGTCGTGGCGCCTCACAGCGGAGCAGCTCGACGGGGACGATGCGGCAGGGTTGCGGCGGCTGGCGGAGATTACAGGACGCGCGGATCCTGAAGCGTAAGGTGTAGCAGGAGATTCTGATCTCCTGCTCCTTTTGCACGTGCAGGTCTGGGATTGTGGCGAAGCACCATGATTCGCGGACTCGACAGCCCGAAGGGCGGAGCATCGGAATGCCCCGCTACATGAACGTTTGTCAGTTACGCTTGCGGCGCTCTGTCCGGCCACGCAATTGACCGCAGGCGGCGGCGATGTCCCGCCCCTTCGATCGCCGGACGGTAACGGCGACGCCCGCCTTCACGAGCGTGTCTACAAAGCGATCGATCGTGTGATCGGCCGGCCGTTTCATCCACTCGGGCAGATTCGGGTCTTCGTTGAGCGGAATCGCGTTGACCTTTGTCCGGATTCCTGCGATGAGCCTGGCCAGAGCGCGGGCGTCGGCAGCGGAGTCGTTGAATCCGCTGATCAGGACGTACTCGATCGTGATCTCCCGCCCCTTCTCCAGCGGAAACCTTCGAAGCGCCTCCATCAGCTCATCGAGGGGATACTTCCGCGTGATCGGCATGATCTGTTCGCGGCGCTCGCGGTCGGGCGCATTGATCGACACCGCGAGATTCGGACGGTGCTCGAACGTCGCGAGCTCTTTGATCCCCGGAATGATCCCGGAAGTCGAAAGCGTCATCCGTTTCGGTGAAATCTCCCGGCCGAGTATGTCGAGCGTCGTCCTGACATTGTCGAGGTTGAGCAGCGGCTCGCCCATCCCCATGAAAACGACATTCATCTGTTCCGACGGAATCGCATGGTCCCTCTGGATCCGGCGGTACTGTCCGAGCATTTCTGACGGCGTCAGATCCCGACCCGCGCCGAAGAATCCCGTGACGCAGAAGGTGCAGCCGACCGCGCAGCCTGCCTGCGAGGATAGACAGATCGTGGTTCGACGCCCCATCGGCATGTAGACCGCCTCGATCAGGCCGCCGTCGTCGAGGCGGAAGAGGTACTTCTGGCTCAGATCGGCGGCGGGATCAGTGCGATGCTGCACCGTCGGAAAGCCGACTTCGAACTTTCCGGATAGTTGGTCGCGGACGGCGAGTGGAAGATCGGACATCGCCTCGAACGAATCGACGCCCTGGTCATACAGCCAGTGTGCGATCTGTCGGATGCGAAACGGGGGGGAAACCGAAGGGCTTAACGTCGATTCCAGATCCGCAGGGGATAGGTCGTAGAGGTTGACGCGATCATCCTGCGTCGGAGTCTGGAGTTCTCGCTTCAAGTTTTTTCTGCGCCTTTATCTTCCGTGTCGGATCGATGCCGACGGACCGGAGAAAGCTCAGGTCGTTGACGTCGATCCGGAACTGTACGTCTCTGCGAATTGTTGCGACGTCCGTTCCAGGGGATCGTTCGCCTTCGCCTTCCACTGTGTCTGCGCCTTCGGTTGGGTCGTCGTCCCGTCCCAGCCCGATGGTTGCATCGAGAACGACGTAGAGGTTGTAGCCTTCGTTCTTGATTTTCTGGATGTGCTCGTTGACGTCTTCAGAACCGGAGATCGACTCGTTAATCGCCTGTCCCAGATCTTTCAGAAGCTGTTTGATTTTCTCGTCCATGAGACCTCGCGGTAGAGCATTAACAGCTTTCCTGTCAATACTTTACACTCCGCTATTTCCATCCCCATTATGGCAAACGGACCCTGCCGGGTCAATATTCCGTTCCGCGTCGCAGGGGAGTACACTAATGCGGCTATTTCGAGGCATGCGGACCCGCGATACACGGTATTTAGTGTTTGACTAACGGCTACTCCGCCAGCTCCCCACCGATCGAGCCCCACAGTTCCGACCAGTACGCCAGGTACTTCCATCGTCCCCATTTCGAATAGCGCCTGAGCATCGTGGTGTCCTTCACCGTTTTTCCCCCGTGGTACCGAACGCTCACAAACTTTCGGAACTCCGTGTCGACTGCGATGAAGTCATGACGCCCGTCCATCGCAAGAAGGTGGGCAGCACCATATGGACCGACTCCGGGGAGGCTTCTGTAGCTTCGGAAAAGCTCCTCGGTCGACTGCTGCGGATCGGAGAGGGTCGCGAGATCGATCCTGGCCGAAACGATTCCGGAAGCTAGTTGATGAATGAACGCCGCCCTGTAGCCGAGGCGACAGTCCTGCTGCAGAACTTCGGGCGACAGCGCAGCGATGTTCTCCGGAGTCGGAAATCCCGCCTGTCCCCCTTTGCTTGTGGGGCCGCAGCGCTCCACCAGCAGTGAGACCATCCGCACGGTCTGCCGCCATGTGGTGTTCGTCGTCGCGATGATCTTGACGACGTCCTCGAACAACGTGCTGCCGCAGAGGAGCCGTCCGTAGCCGGACGAAGCGACGCGAAGATGCGTGGGGTGTGCGGCGCAGAGATCGTGAAACTCCCGGAGGTCGACGTCGAGTTGAAACATCCTTCGAGCACGCGCTTCGATGAGCGACCGCCACGGATCGAGCCTGGACTTCGAGGAGAAGATCAACTGCCCATCGAATCCGACTTCAAGGTCGATCGCGGTCTTCGCATCGACCGATTCGGTTCGTTCGAGAGTGCTCGTTTCTTCGTTCCACCGGAACGGCGCGAGGCGATACCAGCCGTGTGACATCACCATCGGCTCGAAACGAAATCCTGCCGGAACGGAGATGGCGATCTCGTGCGGTCGTGTCTTCGTTCTGTTCATTTAGATGGCGCTCGTCTCAGTGGCCTCGGCTCGCCTCAGGACAGAGACGACACGATGACACCCTGGTTCGGTCACCGGGAAAGTATTGCATTTAGAATGCGAAACACATGTCGCGGCGCTTCCGTTTTCGGCTCTGTCTCCTTGCGGCAATTCTCGCTCTGCCTGCGATGGCAGCCATCCACGATGGATCGATCTCCGGAACCGTCACAAACCCGCAGGGCAATCGAATTCCTGCAGCGAGCGTGACCCTCTTTCTCGGAGGAGCCTCGCGGAGCACGGAGGCGGATGCCGGCGGGCGCTTCCTGTTCACGAATGTTCCGGCCGGGGATTACCCGATACAGGCGGAGCGGGAAGGTTTTGAGACCGTCGTCCGCGAAGCGGTTCACGTAAGTCCCGCATCCGAGACGGTCGTCACGTTCGCGCTCGCCCCCGAGCCGGACCAGACGGTGACCCTCACCGAAGAGACACCGCTGCTCGACCCTGTGCATGATGCCGCAGGGACGACATTCAGCAAGGCGTCCCTGAACGAGGTGCCCCGATGGCTCACTCATACCGCGCTCGTCGATGATGTGCCGGGTGTCGTATCAGCGTCTGGCGGTGGGCTCGAGCGGCTCCTGTTCCGTTCCCGCGGAGTCACGGAACGTCAGGCACACTGGTACCTCGATTCCTTCGACGTAACGACGTCGGACCCGCGGTTGTCGGCAGCGGTCGCTGCGCCGCTTCGGACTTCGCAGGAAATCCGGATGATCACCGGAGGCACCGACCCCGCCCTGGCAACTTCCGGACTGACGATCGTCTCCGTCGTTCCGCGCCGGAGCGCAGCCCGTGCGGGATCGATCTTCGTTCACGGGACGGACGGCGGCATCGGCGGCTCGCCGGCGGTTCCGGGGAACCTTCGCGACACTTTGGTTCAGGCGGACTCGATCGAGCGTTCCCTCGAGGCTGGAGCAGGGCTCGGACTTCCGCTGATCGCGGACCGGATGTGGGGTTGGTTTTCGTTCGGGATGCGATCGGTCGACGGCGTCGCAAGCCGTCCGGCGGGAGTCGCAAGTTCGGATTTCGAAGAGAGATCCCGTGCGCTGTATGTCCACATCGACTCCCAATGGACGCCTCAATACGCGGCGAGTCTGGCGGTATTTCACGCGACACGCGAGGACGATGGCGAGGAGCCGTTTCGTGGAAAAGCCAGCGGTCTTCAGCTTCACGAATCCCTCGTCGCAAATCCTCGGCTTTTCATTCAGGGCTCGGGCTCGATCGTATCCGAAACGATCCAGCCGTTCGCGGAGGGCGATCGCTGGAGTCTGTGGGCCGATGGTTCGTGGATCCCTGCAGCGCTTCGCCACCACCAGCTCGAGGCGGGGATTGAAGGAGGTGAGAGCGATATCGAACCGTCCGGTGGATTGAACGAGGAGAGGATCTCCATCTACGTTGGGGACACGTTTCGCATGGGAGAGCTCACCTCCACTGTTTCGCTTCGCGCGGAGTCGCTTCAGAGTGGGGACCGGCGTTTCCGGGAGCTGCTTCCGCGTGCGAGTCTCGGATGGCGTCCCGGCGAGGGGAACACGCTGCTGCAGGGTGGGTACTCGCGGTACACCGCCCCGCCGGACATCGATCGTCCAGCATCGAACACCGTCGATGAGATTTTTGTTGGCCTCGAGCGGGAGCTTGCCATCGGCTTTCTCGTGACTTCGCGGCTGGTGGAGCGAAGGTTCGATGCCTCCGAAGGGCGGATCAGATGGCGAGGCCTGGAGCTCGGAACGCGGCGAAGGATGTCGAGCGGAGTCTATTTCCACGGGCAGGTGAGCTACATGGATTCCGACCGCGAGGACGCGCTCGATGCTCATTGGGCCTACAGTTTCTCTGCGATCGCACAGATTCCGATGGTCGGAATTGGTACGGGAATCAGCCTCCATGGGCGCGATGGGTTCTCGCGCCCGGGAACCGGTCGTTTGTCGGACACGTGGGCCCTCGACCTCAGATTGTCGCGAGAGTTCGGCGAGAGACGACCAATCACCTTTGCCATGGATCTACTCAACGTGACCAACGAACGGGTCCTGCTCCTCGAGAGCGGCACGGTCGGGAGCCAGGGCGAAGTTCAGCAGCCGCGCGCAGTCCGGTTCGGTGTCTCGGCAGCGTTTTGAAAGTTGGGAAAATGGAGGCGACGGTCGGAATCGAACCGACGAATAAAGGTTTTGCAGACCTCTGCCTTACCACTTGGCTACGTCGCCTCAGACGGGCCGGACAGTCTATCGGACGGGCTGTAGAGGGTCAACAGAACCCGAAGCAGCGGTTGCCGTTACACG
>JBGTDX010000085.1:0-11512 GCA_041748075.1 Thermoanaerobaculia bacterium | reverse complement strand
TCCCAGCGTCCCGACTCGGTCGATTCCCATGCGATCCAGCGGCCGTCCGGAGAGATCCGCGGCGCGTATCCAACCGCGAGCTTCCGCACTGCGGCGGGATTATCCATCGGCATCAGCCAGACCTCCCAGGCAACCTGCTCCGGGGAGGATCCGACCACGTAGTAGGCGAGCCATCTTCCATCCCGACTGAATGAACTCGGCCAGGCCTCTCCGCGCTCGAGCTCGAGGAGCATCCGCGGTTCATCGGCTCCGTCAGCGGATTGCCGCATTATGTTCATTGCGGCAGCCGTCTCGGAGGTGAAGAGGATCGACGATCCATCCGGGGACCATAGCGGACCTTGCCGGCCCAACGAATCACCCCGTGTGACTTTCAATCGCGTTCTGCGCCCGATGTCGTAGATGAAGAGATCCTGCTTCCACGTCGTCACCGCGAGGTGCGTCGCTTCCGGCGAGAGACCCATCTGGGCGACCGTATCCGGCTCGAAACCCATCGGCGTTTCCTTGCCCGACCAATCGACCCGTACAGGGGCGCGCAATTCGCGTCCGCTGCCCTGGACATAACCTCGGGCGTAGACGGCGGTTCCGTTGTCTGCGACGGCAAAGGCTCCCGCGCCATTTCCGGTAAGGGCAATGCTGGACGCGATCAGTACTGCAGGACCGGCTGCGTTGCCTTTCGTGGTGAACGGCGCGGCAAACAGAGAGCCATCAGAATCCACGTAGAGCAGTCGCGAACCTCCCGCAACGCGGCCGAAGGGTGCATCGATGTTGAGCAACTCGACCATTCCTGTCGACAGATCGAGGAGGGCGAGCTCTCTCTTTTTTCCGCCCGGGATGAGTGTGACCAGAGCGGTTCTTCCGCCGGGAAGTATCTGCGGCCATCGCATCGAAAGCGGTTGCGATCCGGCGATCTTCACCCGCTCAAGATTTCCTCCCGCTGCGGCGACGCGCCACAAGCCGTCCGAATCGACTTGGGCGAAATAGATGAAGCCGTCCTCCGACCAGCTCCCGCCAAAATAGTCAGCGATGCTGCTCACCGTCTGGGCGGGGCCGCCGGCGACCGATGCTTTTTTCAATGTGCGCGGCTCGGTGCTCCTGCCGGAGATCGCCCCCGCGCCGAACCCGACCCATCGGCCATCAGGCGAGAAGAACGGTCCCTCAGCGCCGTCGCTGCCTTCGACAGCCTTCGCATCCGGTTCATTCAGGCGGCGCAGGTAGAGCTGCTGTTTTCCCTCCCGGCTCGCGACGAATGCGATGGTCGTTCCGTCGGGAGAGATAGCTATTGCCGGAGAGCCCCATCCGGCGAGCTGAGTTCCCGCGGGGAGTGCGACGCTTGCCTGAACGTGCGATGCTGCTGAATCGGTCGAGCCTCCGAGCCAGCGGCCCGCGGCGAGTCCTGCGACGAGCAGGACGAGTGCTGCAACCCAGGGGAGCGCGCGGCGGAGTTTTGGCTCGCTGCGGCGCGCGGCCGCGATCTCTCCGCTGCGCGAGATGGCAGTTTCGCTGATCCACTGCAACTGGCCAGCGATGTCAGACGCCGATTGCCAGCGTCCATCTGGATCTTTCGCCAGACACTTCCGGATGACATGCTCGAGCGCTGGCGGCGTCATGGGAACGAGCTCGGCTGCAGCGGGCGGCTCGGCCGAAACGATTGCTGCGATCAGACTCGTCTTCGAAGTGCCCTCGAATGCGCGGCGCCCCGTGAGCATCTCGTAGAGGAGTGCTCCGAGGGCGAAGATGTCGGTGCGGGCATCGGCGGGAAGCCCTTCGACCTGCTCGGGCGCCATGTACTGCAGCGTCCCAACGATCGTTCCTTCTGCAGTGATCGGCAGTCTTGCAGTCGGCGCGTCTCCGAGTCCGCTGATGGGAGCAATTTCAGTCGCTGTGCGCGCGAGGCCGAAGTCGAGCAGCTTCGCTCCCGAGCGGGTGATCATCACGTTGCCCGGTTTGAGGTCGCGGTGCGTGATGCCTTTGCGGTGCGCGGCGTCGAGTGCCGAAGCGATCTGCTGGCCGTAGCGCAGGACATCGGCGAGGGGAAGCGCGCCGCGCGCCAGGCGCTGGGCGAGCGACTCTCCTTCCAGGAGCTCCATAACCAGATAGGAGATCGGCGCCGATTCGCCGTCCGCCGTCGCACTGCCGACGTCGTGGAGCGTGCAGATGTTCGGATGCGAAAGCGCCGAGATCGCCCGGGCTTCACGATCGAAGCGCGTGCGGAGCTGAGCGTTCTCTGCAAACTCCGCTGGAAGAATCTTGATCGCTACGTCGCGATCGAGGCGCGTGTCCTTCGCGCGCCAGACCTCTCCCATCCCGCCGGCTCCGACGGCAGACGTAATTTCGTACGGACCAAGGCGGAGGCCGGGTGTGACAGTCATGAGGGTGAGCCATGAGTATATCCCGCCATGTGAACGCCGGCAGCGTGGACTCGATCACGATGACCCATCCTGGAGTGTGGTCGTACCGAACACCTCGACCGTCGGCCACTGGCGCATGCTCTGCGGGAGGACCTCGAACTGCGGGCTCGTGAGCTGCAGCGTGCCGTCTGAGTCGTAGAGCGACATGCTGACGATCAGGTCTCGGACCCGGGTTCATCACCCCCACATTGGTTTTGAATCCGGGACCGATCGTGCCGCGCCGTGCCGCTGACGAAGGAAGAGCTCGAGGAAATTGCGACTAACGTGGACGCCCATTGCGTTAGAGTGTCCACTTCCGAAGCGCAGCCCGAAGAGGAAAGACTCATGATCTGCCAGGAATCTCGAGTGACGCCTGCCATTGCGATTGCGATCGCGATGCTCTTCACTGCTTGCCCGTTTTCTTAGATTGATTTTCGAGATGTGACCCCTACTCGAGACGGAACCATCGCTTGATGATGCAACAGGAGGATTTTCCAGGAGAGGCGAGAAGATCTACGAGTACGATCTGGACGTAAAGGGAGTGACCGATTACGGTATGAGCCTGGACGCGATACTTGCGGGGAAAGAACAGGTTCCACCGCAAGGGACTCGCATCGACGTCGCCTTCGAGGGACGCTCGAGCGGCCGCCTCGCCGGACGCGTATACGGCGTCGATTACGCCCGGATGCGAGCCGACGGCCGCGTAGACCTCGATATCCGAGCAACCATCGAGACCGATGACGGCCGGCGAATTGCGCTGTCGGCCGATGGGGTGGCCTCACTGCGAGCTGAGGAGCCGATCGCCGATCTGTTTGAGAACGTCCGTCTCAGCACCGCGGCGGAAGACTACGCATGGGTCAACACGCGACAGATCTGGGCCACAGGGACCGTGAATTTCGCGACGGGCAAGATTCACATCGACGCGTACCTGCAATGAGACTCTCGATGAGGTGTTGGCGCGATCACGTATGAGTCCACTGTGAGGCTCGGACAGCCCGTTCAGGCTGTGGGTAATTCGAGGCCAGCCTTCCGGAGGCCTTCGAGATGGCGATCGACCAGGGCCGGATCAAACCACTTTCCGAGCGCCTCCGCCTGCGCTCGATCAGCGTCGCAACCTTGCGCGGCTGGCAATCGGACTCGGGGCCGCCCACGTGGTACTGGTCGTGACGGTGATTCTCCTGAACCTCGATCGGCTCGGGGCGCTGCTGGACGCGCTCAGAGCGATGTCCGACCTGCACTGAGACGAAGGGCGGTCGCAGATCTCACTCGCCGCAGCCGTTTCCTTCGCCATGGGGGCACACCTGGTGATGCAGATCCCCCGGGGTCATGCTGATCCGGAGCATGCTCGTTCATTAGAATGTGGTCTTGCGTGTCTACGCGAACCTCGCCTCCCGCTCATCGCAACGGTGAAAACACGCAAGTGGCTTTCCCAGACCCCATATCAGCCGTTAGCAACCTGCTCAACGGTTTATGATCATTGTGCCGCCGGACATCTCGATCGCCGTCTCGAAACGGTGAAGGCGTCCGGATTGGGACTGAGAAGATGCAATTCAAATCAGGCGAATGAAACTACTCGAAAAGGACTCGATGGTTTCGCATTACCGCATCATTTCCACCATCGGCAAGGGCGGCATGGGCGAGGTGTTTCTCGCCCATGATACGAAGCTCGACCGCAAGGTTGCGTTGAAAACCCTGCCTCCTGAATTTGCGGAGGACGAAGATCGAATGAGCCGGTTTGTCCGGGAAGCCAGGTCTGCCTCCGCGTTGAATCATCCCAATATCATTACCATTCACGAGATCGGCGAATCCGACGGAACTCATTTCATTGCGACTGAATTCATTGATGGCAAGACTCTCCGTGAATATGCCAGAGCGAATCCGCTCAATTACAAATCGGCACTCGAGATTGCGATTCAGCTTGCCTCAGCGCTGGATGAAGCACATTCGGCGGGTATCGTTCATCGCGATATCAAGCCTGACAATGTGATGATCCGGGCAAATGGTCTGGCCAAGATTCTCGATTTCGGAATCGCTAAATTTGCCGCATCTCCGACAATAGATGGAGAAGGCGCAACCGCCATTCGCTCGCAAAACGCAAGCGGGGATGATCATCGGCACGCCGCAATTCATGTCGCCCGAGCAGGCTCGGGGCAAGGACGTTGATCACCAGACGGATATTTTCAGTTTCGGCGTTGTGCTTTACGAAATGCTGTCGGGGAATTCGCCCTTCAAGGGCGAAACTGTGAGCGATGTGATCGCGGCTGTATTGACGCAAGAGCCGAAACGCCTGGATATCCCGAGAGAGCTCGAAGAAATCGTCAACAAAACACTGCAGAAGAAGAAGCGCAATCGTTACCAGTCGGCGAAAGACTTACTGCACGACCTCGAGGAAGCCAGACAGCAATTGGAGATCCAAAGCCGTTTACAGCGAACTTCGTCGTCGAACCTGGAAGAGTCGGAAACACGAATTCTCGAGGGGCGAACTACGCCTGACGTTGAAACGCGCAACTCGATTGCCGTCCTTCCGTTCACCAATATCAGTCTGAATGAAGACAACGAAGACAACGAGTATTTCTGCGACGGTCTGGCGGAAGAACTACTCAATGCGTTGTCGAAGATTGAAGATTTGAAAGTGGCGGCACGGACATCGGCGTTTTCATTCAAGGGCAAGAATGCCAGCGTCAGCGAGATCGGCGAAAAGCTCGGCGTTAAGACTGTTTTTGAAGGCAGCGTCAGAAAGGCCGGAGACAAGCTCCGCATTTCGGTGAATCTGATCAACGTTTCGGACGGGTTTCGCTTATGGTCAAAGCGCTTCGACCGCGAGATGAAAGATATTTTCGACGTGCAGGACGAGATTGCCCTGGCGGTGGTCGACGCCCTGAAGCTGACGCTGTTCCACGATGAGAAAGCGGCAGTATTGAAGCGTTACACCGACGACGCGGAAGTGCACGAGTGGTTCCTGAAGGGACGCTATCACGCCAACAAATACACGGCGGAAGGATGGAAACGAGCAACAGAGTTCTTCGAGAAGGCAGTCGAGAAACAGCCAGATCACGCTCCGTCCTTCGCGGCCTTAGCGGTTTCCCGAGGCTGTCTCTGGTTTTTCGGAATGCTTCCCGCCGAGCAGACGATCCCGCAATGCAGAACAGCCAGTTTGAAAGCACTGGAGATTGATGAGAATGTCGCAGACGCCCATCTGGCGCTGGCGATCATCACCTTCTTTCACGACTGGGAGTGGGAGAATTCCGATGAGAAGTTCAAACGATCCATTGCCCTGAATCCGAACAATGCCGAGGCCCTCTCCTACTACGCAATGTTCCTCGCTTTCGAAGAGCGGTTTGACGAAGCGATCAGCCTGAACAGACGCTCGCTCGAGATTGATCCGCTCTCGCTGGTAATCAATATGAATGTCGGATGGTCTTACTTTTCAGCCGGCATGCTGGACGAAGCGTCAGGCCTGGCCGACAGAATGATTGAGCTCGAGCCGGATTTCTTCGGCTCTTACTGGCTAAAGGGAGCGATCTATCTGAGTGAAGGCGGATATGAAGAAGCCGTGGAGGAATTGAGGAAGGCGGTGGCGCTCGGCGGTCATCAGATCGTTCTCTCTGACCTGGGATCTGCTTACAGCCTGTCAGGTAAGAACGACCAAGCAGCCGTCATTCTTGACCAACTGCTCCAGATGCGGCAGCGGGAGTATGTTCCCGCCATCTGTCTGGCGCGAATATACAGCCGCATCGGAGAAACTGAGAAGGCGATTGAATGGCTGGAGATCGCCTTCGAGGAACGAAACGGCGAGATGGTCTTCCTGCGAGGGGAAATTGCCGGAGCCGCCACGGGAGATTCATTGAGGAGCCTCGGGGATGATCCGAGAATCGTGGATTTACTGCGAAGAATGAATCTGCCTTGATTACAAATACGAAAGTGACAGAGGAGAAGAATGGGTAATTCGTCTGAAGAGAGCGGGATTCGTGAGGCAATCAACTACTACGGCGAGGGAATGAGAACGGGCAACGTTGAAACTCTCAAGGAAGGATTTCATCAGCAGGCGATTCTGTGCGGCTATCTCGGCGACGAGATGATCGCCGCGCCAATCCAGGGTTTGTACGACTGGGTCGCTTCAAACCCCGCTCCAGCAGAGACCGGCGCCCATTTCGGCTGTGCCATTCTAGCAATCGAAGTCACCGGCAGAGTGGCGACGGCGACCGTTCAGGAAACGAGCCACGAAGAAGTAGTGATTGATTACTTTCATCTATTAAAAGATGAGGATCGTTGGTGGATCGTCAGCAAAGTCTGGGATGCCGAAAAGGAGAATAGCAGCGGATCAGACCAGCAATGAGGCCTCGCTGAGTCAGACGGACAGATCCAGTCTCCGCAGCAGCGCTGTGAATCGCGCATCGGATCGGAGGGAATCGAAACCCGGCAGCCCCGTGTAGGACACGAGGCCCTGGTATTCGTCTTCCGCCCGTGCGATCACCTCGAAGGCGTCGTCGATCTCGCCGAGGGCGCCGAGCAGCCAGGCTTCGGAGACTGACGTGGGCGAGCCGGCCGGCCTGGCTCGCAGCTCTTCGAGAATCATCCGCGCATCGGCGTCCCGCCCCGCCACCGCGAGTGCCCAACCCAGGATGCCGAGAAAGAACGGCGCACGGTGGGTGAGCACCACCCCGCGCTCGCCGGCCTCAATTGCTTGATCGAATTTTCCCAGGACGACGTCCGCAAGGCACAACGCGCCGATCGCCGAGGCGTCATCCTTCTCGAAGGTGAGCGCGTCTTCGAGATTGCGCATTGCTTCCTCAGGCCTTCCACACATCAAGAGGCCCCATCCCGCCAGGGTGTAAGGAAACGATGCAAGCGGATCGGCCTCGCGCGCGCGCTCAAAAAGTGGCAGCGCCTCGTCGAGTCGCTGCCGCGCGCAGAGGCTGATCGCGAACGAGCCCAGCGCAAGAATGTGATCGGGCTGGAGCTCGAGCGCGCGCCGCCAGTTCATCTCCATCGCGTCCCACCTGCGCTCGAGGTAAGACGCGAACGCCTCGACGTGGAGACCATCCGCCGATTCTCCCTCGAGCTCCTTCGCGGTCGTCAGCATCTTCCTCGCGGCCGTGCACGCCGCGCGAGGGAGGATCATCCCCATGTGCGCCGAAAGAACGGTGATTTCCGCGAGTCCGGTCCATGAAGGTGCGTGAGCAGGATCGAGGCGGACCGCCTCTTCGAACGCGGCCCGGGCTCCGAAGTAGTCTTCGGCTCCGCGAAGGTGCCTGCCTTTCAGGTAGCTGCGGTACGCCTCGAGGTTGTGGACATACGGCCGCGCGTGCACAGTTTGCGTGCCGGGCGCGAGGCGCGTCTTGACCGCGTCGACAACGCCTGCGGCGATCTCGTCCTGAATCGCGAAGACATCTGCGGCCTCCCGATCGAATCGCTCCGACCAGAGCTGATAGCCGCTCGCGACATCGGTGAGCTGCGCGGTAACTCGAAGCCGATCGCCGGACGTGCGCACGCTCCCTTCGAGTATGTGGTTCACCGAAAGCGCGCGGGCGATCGACGGCAGGTCGCCGCCGTCACGGCCGGCGCGGAATGCCGAGGTGCGGGAGGCGACGCGGATTCCGTCGATCCGAACGAGCGCGTTCATGATCTCCTCGGCCATCCCTTCGCAGAGATACTCCTGATCCTTCGCCGCGCTCATATCGGAGAAGGGCAGCACCGCGATCGAGACTTGCGTGTGCGACGCGTCGCGTGAGGTAGACGGCTCATTGGGTGATTGCTCGTCGGGAATCTCCAGCCCCGCCTTGCGGAGGCCCTCGAGATTGCGCTCGAGCAGATCCGGATCCAACCACTTCCCGAGCTCCTCCCGTACTTCCAGATGGAAGTCCGGCTTCTGGGCAAGAAGCTCTTGCAGCGCATTACGGGCGGCAGCAAGATCACCGAGCAGCCCATATGCAGCCGCAAGAGCGGCGTGCGTGAAAAAATAGGTTGGCATGTTGAAGTTCAACGCGACTTCCAATGCTTCACGGTAGTCCTCTCTGCGCAACGCATCGTTGAAGAACACGAATCGGTACCACCCTGGGTGGTTCGGATTGAGCCCCATGGCCCGCTCGGTGAGGCGGATGCCCCGTTCCCAGTCGCCGGCGTAAGCCAGGAGGATGCCTATGTACGCGGTCGTGAATGCATCCATCGGATTGAGCGCGAGAGCGCGGTCGGCGGCGATCCGGAACGCCGGCAGCTCCTTCCGAAAAAAGTGCGCCTGGGCCAGAGCGTGATACGCGAGATGATTGGAGGGCGCGTTGGCGACCGCGCGACGCGCCGTGTCCAGGGCGCGGCCGAGGGGATCGGGCTTCGCGTTGAACCCCTGCTTGTACTCGTCCGCGTAGAGAGTCGACACCATCGCTAACGCATCTGCGTTTCCGGGCGCGGCCTCGACCGCGCGCTCCAGCGCAGCTCTGACCTCGCTGTGCTCTTCGGCATTGATGAGCGCGAGGTATCCGAAGCTCCGAAGCACCGCCTCGTACGGTGTGAGTGTCTCGGGCGCGCGGCTGCGCATCGCGCCGCTCATGCTCTGGGCAAGAACGCCGTGAATATCCGCAATCGTCGCCACGATCCGTGGAACCAGGTCGTCCTGCAATTCGAAAACAGATTCAGAATTGAATGTGCGCTCGTAGTTCTCGGCCCAGAGATGGGCGCCGGAGACGGCGTCCACGAGCTGCACCGCGAGGCGCAGCTTCGTCCCGGCGTGCCTCAGGCTGCCTTCCATCACGTACCGCGCGCCGAGGTCTTTTCCTGCGGAGCGCACATCAATCGACTCGTTGGCGTATCGCGCGGTCGAGCCCCGCGCGATCACCCGGAGGTAGGAAAAGCGCGACAGGCCAGTGATGATCTCCTCGGTCAGCCCCTCGGCAAGAGCAGTGAGATCGGCGTTGCCGCCGCTGTACTTGAACGGCAGGACGGCTACCCAGAACCCTTCCTCGCCTCGGACCTCTCCCGAATCCGCTCCCGGCTTCGACCGATCTGTTCCTGCGGTATCCGTCCCGATCCGCGGCGTGTCAGATCCGCCGGTCGGTGGAATCGAGAGTCCTGCTTTGCGCAGACCCTCGAGCAGAGGCTCGAGCAGGCCGCTCGCGAAGTGCCAGCTCTCGATGTTCGAGCGCGCGTGCGCCGCGAACTCGGGATCGAGCGCCAGCAGATCCCGGACCGCGGCCTTCGCTTCGGAGCCGCGGCCGAGGTGCCCGCAGGCTGATGCCATGACCAGGAATGGCCAGAAGAGCCCGGGGACGTCGACCCGGTTCGCGCACTCGAGGGCCTGCTCGTATTCCTGCTTGTGGAAGTGATCCCAGAGTGGCGCGAAATGCATCCAGCCTGCATGATTGGCGTTGAGCTCCATCGCGCGGCGCACGATCGCTGTGCCGCGCTCGAACTCGCCGGTGTGCACGATCTCGAGTCCCAGAATCCCGAGCGCGTCCGTGTTGAGCGGATTGAGGGCCATCGCGCGCGCGGCCGCCGGACCAAAGGCAGCGAGATCCTGGCGGAAGAAGTGCGTCTGCGCCAGCGCCACCATCGCGAACTGGTTCGCCCGATCGAGCTCGACGCCACGCCGCGCCGCTGCCAGAGCCCGATCGAGAGACTTGCCATCATGGCCGGGGAAACCAAACGCGTATTCGTCGACGTAGATTTGTGCGAGGCAGGCCCACAGGTCCGACTGCCGGTCGACCTGCTCCGCCACCCTCTCGAGCCGGCTCTTCAGCGCGGCGTGATTCGCGGGCGTGATCTGCTCCCGGTAGGCGAAATACTGGAACTGCCATTCGGCCGGAGTGAGATTGGCGTCGTCTTTCTTCCGCATCGCGTCTCTCATCGAATGCACGAGCACCCCGTAGCTGTCGGCGACCGTTGCGACGATGCGCGCGGCGATGTCCTCCTGCACCGCGAAATCGCTCGACGTCTGGAGGTCGCGACGATACGTCTCCGACCAGAGCTGAGCACCCGTCTGTGTGTCGACGAGCTGCGCGCTCACACGAACAGCCGAGCCTCCTCCACGGATGCTTCCCTCCACCACGTAACGCGCGCCTGGTTTGGTGCCCAGCGCGCGCTCGTCACCATCGACTCCCGCCACGCGTGCCGCCGAGGAGCTCGCGACGACCGACAGATACCGAAACCGCGAGAGGCCCGTCACAATCTCCTCGGGTAGCGCGTCGCCCAGCGCCGCGAGGTCGGAGTCGGCACCGGTGTATTTGAACGGCAAGACCGCGACCCAGAAGCCTTCTTCAGGACGGACGCCGCCGGAGTCGCCGGTCTGCGGGCGCACTGTTGGCGTGACCGCGGTCTCCATCGAAGACGACGCGCTGCGCGAGGCGCGCAGTGCCTCGGACAGCTCGCGCGCCGATGAAAAGCGATTCGTTGTGCTCTTCTCCAGACAGCGCTCGATCGCTCGCTGGAGACTCTCAGGCAGTCCGCCGCGCAACTCGCCGAGCGAACGAGGTGTGTCGCGCAGGATTGCGGACGCGAGCTCAGCCGAGGAGCTGCCCTTGAACGGCCGCCTTCCGCTCGTCATCTCGTAGAGGATGATCCCGAGCGAAAAGATGTCGGTTCGGTGGTCGAGCTCGCGACCCGTGACCTGCTCCGGCGACATGTAGGCCGCTGTTCCCATCACGATGCCATCACGGGTCCGCATATCGGTGGACAGCTGTGAGTCGCCGCCCGGCTCCGTGATGCTCATTCGCGCCAGGCCGAAGTCGAGCACCTTCACGCGTCCGTCGTTCGACACCATCACATTGGCTGGCTTGAGGTCGCGATGGATGATGCCTTTATCGTGTGCCGCGGCGATCGCCTCGGCAAGAGCGCCGGCGATCGAGAGGATGCGGTCGATCGGCAACCCGGCTTCGGGGATGACGCGGTCGAGCGACTGACCTTCGACGAGTTGCATCGTGAGGAAGTGGACGCCGTCCGCCTCCTCTACCGAATAGACGGTGACGATGCCGGGGTGGTCGAGAGCAGCGAGGGCTTTCGCCTCGCGACGGAATCGATCGAGCCGCTCCGGCATGGTGGCCATCTCGGGCGGAAGCACCTTGAGGGCAACATCGCGCCCGAGCCTGGTGTCCGTCGCGCGATACACCTCGCCCATGCCGCCCGCGCCGATGGCGGCG
>JBGTDX010000084.1:0-8244 GCA_041748075.1 Thermoanaerobaculia bacterium | reverse complement strand
CGCTCGAGATCTACCGGAGCGTCGCAGCCCTCGGGCCGGACCTCCGCGACGACCAGCAGATCCCTCTCGCCCTCTACGCGATGGAAAGGCTTTCGGCGGCAGGCGGGAACGACCTCGCCCGCGCGATGCTCGAGCCTCATCTGCAGGCATCGGTGGAGCTTCCCCCGACGGCCCTGCATCTCCTGGAAGGCCTTGCGAGCGGAATGGAGGATGCACCCTCCGAATCCGTCGCGCGGCGACTGCGCCGGATCGAACGGGGCACGCAGCTCGCGCGCAACATCAATGCCGTCCTTCCGCCGGGAATGCTCGAGGAGCGCGTCGACCGCTGGATCCCCTACGGAGATTGGCTGTGGCTGGTCGGGACGACGACGATCGGCGGAGAGGAAGCGGTCGTCGCTTTCGCCGCCGAGTCCCTCGTCCAGTCGATGGTTCGAGAGGATCCGTTTCTCGATGGCCTCGCCCTGACGCACGGATGGGAGGACGGGGTCGTGCCGGCAGGGACGGCGTTCCCCGGACTCGGTCTGCGGCTTCCTCCCCTCCCCTCCGCTCCCGACCAGACCGCCGTGGCACGCCGCAACTTCCTCTTCGCCGCCCTCGCGTTCGTGGTTCTCAGCAGCCTCATCGCGGCGGGGCTCCTCCTGCGGGACGTCCGGCGCGAGACCGAGCTCGCGCAGTTGCGGTCGCAGTTCGTCGCCAGCGTTTCGCACGAGCTGAAGACGCCTCTGTCGGCGATCCGTATGTTCGCCGAATCCCTCCAGATGAAGCGCCCCTCCTCCTCCACGCAGCGGGACGAATATCTCGAGGTGATCGTCAACGAGAGCGAGCGGCTGAGCCGCCTTCTCGACAACGTGCTCGAGTTCTCGAAGATCGAGCGTGGGGAGCGGCACTATAGGCTGGAGCCGCGCGACCTCGCGGAGGTCGTTCGTGCCGCCATGCACGCGGCGGCGTACCCGCTCCAGCAGAAGGGTTTCGACCTCGCACTTCACCTCGAGGACGATCTTCCTCCCGTCCGCCTGGACGAGGATGCGCTCGAGCAGGCACTGCTGAACCTGCTGACGAACGCGATGAAGTACTCCGGCGAGAGCCGTGACCTGCAGGTCCGCGTCGAGCGCGCGGGAGACCACGTGACGGTGCGGGTCATCGATCACGGAATCGGCGTACCGCCACAGGAGAAGGAGAAGATCTTCGAGAAGTTCTATCGCGCGACCAACAGTGAGGGTGTGACCGGAGCCGGCCTCGGCCTCGCGATCGTCGCCCACATCGCCAGGAGCCATGGAGGGTCCCTTCATCTGGAAAGCAGCCCGGACGGGGGAAGCGAGTTCACCCTTGCATTTCCATCGGAGGCAGGCTGATGTCACGGATTCTGGTGGTCGAAGACGATCCGGCAATCCTCCGAGGACTCGTCGACAACCTCGAGGGTGAGGGCTATGAGGTGGTGCCCGCGGACAACGGTGAAGCAGCTCTTGCTGCCGTCGGTGAGCGGGAGCCGGATCTCGTGATCCTCGATCTGATGCTCCCCATGCTGAGTGGCTACGAAGTCTGCCGCTCGCTCCGGGAAGATGGGAACACGACCCCGATTCTGATGCTGACCGCACGTGGCGAGGAAGGAGATCGCGTCCTCGGACTCGACCTCGGAGCCGACGACTACGTCACAAAGCCGTTCTCTCTGCGCGAGCTGCTGGCGCGGGTCCGCGCTCTCCTGCGCCGCACCGCCAGCGCGGCAGCGCTTCCCGAAACGCTCCAGTTCGACGACGTGACAATCGACTTCCCCCGCTACGAGGCCACCAGGGACGGGGAGCCGATTCATCTAACGCGAAAGGAGTACGGACTCCTGCGGCTGATGGCTTCGCGACCGGGGGAGGTCGTGTCGCGCGACATGCTCCTCGACGAGGTGTGGGGCTACGAGCGGTATCCCTCGACCCGCACCGTCGACAATCACATCGCCTCCCTCCGCTCGAAGCTCGAGGAAGATGCCGCGAATCCACGGCATCTGCTGACCGTCTTCGGCGTCGGCTACAAGTGGGTGCCTTAGAGGCAGTTCAAAGTTCAAGAGTTCAAGGTTCAAAGTGCAAGGGTTGGGGGTCGAGACTGAGGGTTCATGAGCGATGAGTGAACAAGCCGAAATCAGAGGACTCCTTTTTACTCCATCGTTCCTTGCGGCGCCGTTCCCTCGCTCGGGCCGGGCGCTCCACACTTTCATGACCATTTCCGGAGAAAGACGGGAAAGAGAATTTGCACGGATTCGACCTCAGCACTCAGAGACGATGACAACTCGCGCCGCCGCCGAACCTATTGTGGGAGAGATGAAGGAGGATCTTCAATGAGACACTCGACGGGACATTCAATCACCATCATGGCAGTGCTTCTTCTCGTGGCTCTCCCGGTGTTCGGAGGCAGCGCCCATGATCTGTTCCAGCAGGCTCTGGTCGCGGAACGCTCCGTCGGCGATCTGCAGAAGGCGATCGATCTCTACGGGCAGGTCGTGAAGCAGGCGGGCTCGGATCGAGCTCTCGCGGTCAGGGCTCTGCTGCAGATGGGATCCGCGTACGAGAAACTCGGCAAGGCGGAGGCCAAGAAAGCGTACGCGCGGATCGTCAACGAGTTCGCGGACCAGCAGAATGCCGTGGCGGCGGCGCGGGAGCGGCTTGCAAGACTGGAAGCACCCGCGGTGAGGACAGCCTCCATGCCGTCCGATCCGGCCGCAAGACGTCTCTGGGACGAGCTCCCTGATATGGAGGGAGAGGTCTCCCGCGACGGGCGCTATTTTTCTTACATCGCGTGGGACACGGGTGATTTGGCGATCCGGGACCTCCGGACCGGCGAACGCCGCCGTCTCACCAACAGCGGGCCGTGGGGGGAAGACGACGAATTCGGTGGGCAGTCTCGCTTCTCTGCTGATGGAAAGCTTCTGGCGTATACGTGGTACAGGAGCGGCTGTCAGTTGAAGCTTTGTCCTGTCGAGCTTCGGGTGGTCTCGACCGATGGAGAGTCGGAGTCACGTGTACTTCTGGCGGATGAGACGATTCGCTATGTCGAGCCCGGCCGCTTTTCCCCCGATGGAAAGCGACTGCTCGTGAGCCTGGAGCGTGTCGAGGGGCGACACGAACTGGGCATTCTGACGCTTGCTACGTTGAGATTCCAGACTCTCGGGCGTTTTGAGAGTCATGCGCACCCGGTGGAGTTCTCTCCCGACGGAAAATGGGTGTTGTTCATGAAGCCACGCCCGAGTGGTCAGAAGGACGGAGGCATCTTTCTGATACCGGCTGCGGGAGGTGAGGCCAACCTTCTGGTTCAGGAAAAGTCTCCGACCGAGGCAGCCATTGGATTTTCTCTGGCGGGAGATCAGGTGATCTTCGGCAGCCATCGGAGCGGCGAGAACGCTCTCTGGGCGATCCCGATCCGAGACGGTCGTCCCGTCGGCGAGCCGGAGGTTCTTCGTCAGGTTCCTGCAGATCAGACCTTCGGCTTGAGCTCCAGTAATGATTTTTACTTCGGAACAATGACGCAGATCCTCGATGGGTACATCATCGACATCGATGATCAGGGACTTCCGCAGGGGAAGCCGCGCCGCCTCACGGACCGGATCGGTCAGGATCGCTGGCCGATCTGGAACGGCGATGGGTCGAAAATCGCGTTCGTCTCGGGGCAGTCGGGTGTGAGCTCCCCCCGTTATGTCGTGCGCGACGCCGAATCGGGTAAGGAGACGTCGATCACCGCAAAAATCCGGCCTCTTCCGGGAGACCCGATTGCCTGGTCCCCCGACGGGAAGTATTTCGCCGTGACGGGACGCACCTTTGCCTCTTCGGGAGTCAGGTTCTTTCTCGTCGATGCCGAGACCGGCGAAGTACGAGAGATTACAGACAGCTCAGGACGCGGGGCGACCTTCTCTCCGGACGGGAAACTGCTTTATTACCCGGAGCCTTTCGAAGGGAAGTTCAGGATTATGGCGTACGAGGTTGAGACTGGTAAAGGTACGGTTGTGTACGAGAGTACCCAGGAGCCGACGACCAGCTTCGTCACCATCTCACCAGACGGGCGGTACATGCTCATTCGGGAGCAGGAGAACGACTACCGCAAAGAGGATCTGATCACGATCACGGATTTCGAGACGGGAGAGAGGCGGGATCTGCTTCGAGAGCCGGTCGAGAAGCCGGGAACGAACATCGCCGGCTTCGCGGGGATGGTGTTCACTGGCGACGGTAAGTATGTGATTTTCGGACGCTGGGAGAGTTGGTCGCCGAAGAATCGGACTGTCGAGCTTTGGCGAGTTCCCGTTGCGGGCGGGCCGTCGGAGCCGCTCGGAATTGCGATGCCGCAGCTCAGGGGAATGCGGATCCACCCGAACGGAAACCAGATTGGCTTCACGGCCGGAACCTCGAGGGGAGAGCTGTGGGTCCTCGAGAACTTCCTCCCGAGCTCGCAAGACGACGTCGCGTCGCGTTGAGAACGGAGGCGCTCGCGCGACGCCTTCATCCGGACCGCGCGGGCGCCGCCGAGACAGAAGACTCACCCTCCCGTACTGCTGACATATACCTCGAACGATGCACCACAGTGGGAAAGCCGTGCGAACCAGAAGTGGAACCAGAAGTGGGGTCGCAGCTTCAGCTCAGATCCGGGTCCGCAGAAGTGGGGTCGCAGCTTCAGCTCAGATCCGCGTTCGAAAGCCAGCTTTTGTAACTCGTTGCAATAATTGACACGTGCAGAGCGCCGCACCAACCCGAGGGCGGGGTTTGCCCCGGCCGATCGAGCCCCGGATTCTGCCGTCCGCGGACCACGCCTTCGCCCTTTGGCACGCGATCCCGGCACTTTGTGAAGTAAAGTTTAGATTCGAGCTGTGACGCCAACTTCTCCATCCAGTTCGGAGCGCGGATTTCGCCCTAGAGTGCAGCGACGATGGCGCGCGCCAATCGGATGCCGTCCGCCTTGCGCTGCGGCGCAGTTTCAATGGCCCACTGAGCGGCATGCTCTTTTCCGATCGCTGCCATCTGCTGGAGGTCCGCGCCCTGGAAATCGAGTGGCGGAGCCGTGGGACCCTTGTAAGCCGAAACCATGAAGGTGAGATTGTCCACCCGAGCGTACACCGTGCCGTCGTCGCTGACGCGCGCCTCATCGCCGACGCCGGCAACGTCCTCGAACGTGATCGCTTTGCTGCCGGCCATCTTCAACAGGTCCTTTGACGTGGACTTTTTCAATTCGGTATCCAGCTGCTCCGATTCATCCAGTCGCCCGGCGACCTGGTCCATCTCGGCCTGCATCTCTTCGGCGGTCCGGTTCCGGGTTGCGGTGGCAAACCAACTCGCCGCGCACGATCAGTACGATCAGCGACTCCACGGAGCGGACGATCGCCCCTGCTCGAATGTCTCCATGCTTCTGCTCGGCGAGGGATGAAATAAGCGACCGACGGATGGAGTCGATTCTCCGATCGTTCATGCGACGCCGGCGGCGCGCGGCACGAAGGTGAGCCGGAAACGGCGGCGTTCGCTGCCGCCCCTATTCCTACGCGAAACCACGTGCCGGGAAACGTTCTGTCATCCTCGGGCGTCGTAGGGTGATGACCGAACTCTCTTTCGCTCTTTTTCTTCTGATGGCCTCCCCGGCAGTCGGCAGCGAGACGGCTGCCACGCAGATCGAGCTCACTCAGGGCCTTCCCGATTTTCCTCCGCTGGCCCGCAAGTACGAGACGGGATGGCATGCCCGCGTTTCGCCGCAGGACACATTCGTATGGATCGAGCGGACCGACGAACGGGAGGAAGCGTTCTGGCTCCTCAACCGGCACGAGAACGGCTCGTCGCTGGCGCAGCTTTCACTCGAGCCGGCGGGCGAGGTCGCCGAGGGGCGGCACAGCGTCGGCGTGGATTCAGGCATCGAGCGGGTGCTGCATCTTCAGCTCGATCGAGAGAATCGCATTCTCATGTACAGATGGTCCGGTGAGAAAAGCAGCGTAGTCTCCCGAGGCGAGCCGATTCCTGATCAGACGCTGCGCGCAGTCGACGGCGCTTCGTTCAATGTCTCCGAGTTTCGGGGAAAGTGGGTGGTGCTCAACTGGTGGGCCACCTACTGCGTTCCCTGCAAGGAGGAGATCCCCAGCCTCAACCAGCTGGCCGAAAGCCGTGCCGCGGACGACATCGTTTTTCTTGCCGTCGCTCTCGATGAGCCCGAGACGCTTCGGCGATTTCTCCTGAAGCATCCGTTCGACTACCGTCAATCATTCGGAGACGAGAAGCTGATGACCACATTCGGCAATCAGTTTCCGCGTCACCTCATCATCTCCCCCGACGGCACGATCATGAGCGACATTGTGGGAGGCTCTCCGGACATCGCAACGCGTCTCGGTGAGGAGATCGATCGTGTTCGCGGGACGGCCGGCGACGTGCAGTGATCGCGTTCGCTTGCGCGGCGATCTGCGGGAGTTGTTCCCGGATCACTTCAGCGGAACGCGGCGATGCAGTTCTTCGAACGTCCGAAGGCCTGACCCTCGACCAGCGGCCTCGCTGTTCGTCACGATTGATGCGCGTGGTTGCTCATACGGGAGCGGTCCGGGTCTTCCTCTTTTCCAGGAATATCATGACCGCCCCGGCCACCGCGATGACGAACGAGAGACAAAGCAGCAGGACGCCGGGGATGATCCCGAACAGCGCCTCCTCCCAACTGGTTCGCCCGTTGGTCAGGACTGGGAGCAGGAGAGAAACCAGCAGGACTGCGCCGCCGAGCAGTCCACCGATGAGCCCCAGGATCAGCGCGATCATTCCGGCTCTGCTCATTCCTTCTTCTCCTTCTCCGAGCAAGTCCTGTCTGCGTGGGAAGCTTGAACTATACCCACTCGACCGACAGCCGTTCAACGATATTCTGACGTCCGGCGTTCACCGGGCGGCGCCACGAAAGACGTTCTCGGGTGCACCAATCCGCTGGCCTACTTCAATCCCTCCGTCCAGTTCTGAACGAGCGTGACGGGTGCCACGTTCGGCTTGTCGAGCGCGCGGTTCACGAGAACGCGGGAGCCATCCGGGGAGACGTCGTGCTGTGGTCCCAGGGCCTGCTTTACCCCGGGATCCATCCAGACGCGCGGGACCGAGGCCGTGAGCACCGGCTCGAGATTCACGTCGGCGATCATGAGCTCGTAGTCCGGGCTGAGGAAGACGAGCTCCCGATCGTTGCGTGCCCACCGGGGCCGGGTTCCACCTTCGCTCGAGATCTGCCACTTGCCCCCCTCGCTTCCGATGCGCTGCACGTAGATCTCCGGGCGGCCCGATTCGTTCGAAGAATAAGCGACGAAGCGGCCGTCGCGCGAGAGCGCCGGAGCCACTTCGACGAACGGCGTCGTGAGGAACGTCTCGACCGCGCCCGTCTCCAGGTTCAAAAAAGAGATGTCCCACCCCGTCTTCGGTTTCAGCGTGATGAATGCGCCGAGACGTCCGTCAGCCGTCTGGCTGTAGAGGATACTGAGCTCCGGATCCGCGAGAACGAGCTCGTCTTCGCCCGTCCCCGCACTCGATTTCCGATAGATGTCTCCTTTTCCCTGCCTGCGGCCGGTGAAGTAGATGTAGCGGTCATCGTGGGACCATAGGGGCTGCACGTCGTCCTCGGGGTCGAATGTCAGGCGCGTGGACGTGCCGCGCTCGGAGTCGAGCACCCAGATGTCGCTCTTCTGGGTCTTCGGGTCGACGACTCCGGCAGCCACCCGTTTCCCGTCCCTCGAGAGAGCCACAGTCGTGTACTCCGCCGGCTTTCCGACGACCTGCACGACGTTCCCGTCGCGATCGAGCAGGACGATTTCGGAGGACTCCGAGGCGAGCCCGGCCTGATAGGCGAGAAGGCCGGTGTTCGACACGCTGAAGGTCGCCTCCCAGCGATTGGTGCGCGTGAAGTTCTCGGCGATCGGAACCGCCTCGGCATCGAGCGTTCCGGATCCTGCATCAAAGCGTTGGGCGAACAGAGTGCGGTCGCGCAGGAAAAGCACGTAACCGTCCTTCGAGTAACGCGCCGAAGCGTCGGTCTTGAGCAGCCACGTTCGATCTGGGGAGTCGAGCGAACCGACCCATAGGCCGAAACCCGTGTGCGGGTCGCCGGCCACCTCGCTTCCCTCGACGAGGAAGAGGAAGTGCCTTCCGTCCGGGAGGAAATCCGGGTAGCGGTGCGACTGCTCCTGCTTTTCGGGATCGAGAGTGGTGACCTGCGTGGGTGTCCCTCCTGCGGACGAGACGCGGTAAATCGCCTCGGTCGGCGTGGGAGTGAAGAGAATCGTTC
>JBGTDX010000083.1:0-85946 GCA_041748075.1 Thermoanaerobaculia bacterium | reverse complement strand
CTCCGTCTGGCGACCAGGCGAGGCCGCTCGTGGTAGCGCAGATCGCGTCAGGCGCCATGACTTCACGGCCCTCGAGATCGATCACCACCGGATGGCCGGCATCATCGCCGAACCAGGGATGATTCATGAACGCGAGGCGTGTGCCGTCGCGAGAGAATCGGATGCGACTGAGCCATCCGTCGGAGCGCCGAAGCGCGCGGCCCACTGGGCATTCCACGACGAACGCGCCGTCATCAGCGAGCTTGATGATCGCCATCTGCTTGCCGTCGGGAGAAAAGTCGGCGTCGACCACTCGTTCGTGAAGCTTGCGCGGCGCGCCGCCGGAATGTCGCATTCGCGCCAGCGTGCCGATCGATGCCCATCCCCCGAGGAAGGTGCGATCGAGAGAGACGGCAAGGTCACCTCCAGGGGCAATCGCGAGCAGCTGCATGCCAGGAGCGCCGATCGGCATCGCTTCGACATGTCCTGGGTGCGCCAGGAACATCTCGACGGGATTCCCTTCCCATGCTGCACTGTAGAAAACGTTTCCATCGGGGCTGAAGCGCGCGTTGAGAATACTGCCTCGGCGAAGCGTCAATGTGCGGAATTCGCGAGTGGGCGTCTCGGTCGATGTCGCCCTCGCCGGCGGCAAGAGTTCCGCTGACGAGTGACTGCCGGCAAGAAGATTCAGTGCGAACGCGACGTCTTGCATCGACTGGAATCGCGAGATCACATCTTTGGCGAGCATGTGCTCGAGGATGCGTACGAGACCCGCTGGAAGAGAGTCCGGGAGCATAGGATCGGCGTTGAGGATTGCGCCCATCGTCTCCACGCGAGTGGCACGAATGAATGGGTGATACCCGGCGGCAAGTTCGGCCAGAACGATCCCGAGCGCGAAAATGTCAGCGTGCTCGTCGATGGACTGGCCGCGTACCTGCTCTGGAGCCATGTAGCCCGGTGTTCCGAGTGTCACGCCCGGGCTGGTGTTGCGCATGAACGTATCGTCATCTCCCGCCACTGAAGGATCGTCAGCGATGAGCTTTGCGAGGCCGAAGTCGAGCAGCTTCAGGCGTCCGTTTGGGGTAACAAAAATGTTCTCCGGCTTGATGTCGCGATGGATGACACCCTTCTCATGCGCAGCCGCAACACCTTCGGCGATCTGCGTAGCCCACTCGATCGCCTTACGTGGCGAGACCGCTCCATGACTCATCCGCTCTCGCAGAGTCTCCCCTTCGAGCAGCTCGGTGACGAGATAGGGAGTGTCTTCATGCGTGCCGAGATCGAAAATGACCAGGAGGTTCGGATGATTGAGGGAGCCGGTCGTCTTCGCTTCGAGGGTAAATCGCGACAGACGTTCGGCATTCACGGCACAATCTGCGGGAAGAATCTTGATGGCGACGTCGCGATCGATGCGCGGATCGCGCGCGCGGTAAACCTCACCCATGCCACCAGTCCCGAGCGAACCTGTGACCTCATACGGCCCTATTCGAGTTCCGGCTGGGAAGCGCATGTCGGAAGAATACGCCCGAAACGCCTAGAATTCAGAAACGAGTCGGACGGTGGCCGGTCCCCCTAATTTTGTGAGACAAGGGACCCGACGCGTCTTTCCTGCTCGAGCGTCAGCCCGGAAGCTCGAGCTTCGCTGGCGACACCACGGCGATCGGAGAGTTGCGAAAGTCACGTGAGTTCCTGGTGACAATCTTCTCGGCGCTCGCCGCCATCGCGGCTGAAACCTGCATCGCATCCTCGAAGTCTCGCATGTCGAGTGACAAGGCGATGTCGAGGGTGTCTGAATCGGCGGGCGCCACTTCGACAATGGCAGCGAGCTCACGGACGAAGCGGAGGGCCCGCTTTCGGTCCGAGAACGACGTGAGAATGTAGTAAAGGGTCGAAACGGTCTGCCACGCGACGATCCCGCTCACGCTCCCTCGCTGCACCGCCTCGATGACACGCGCAGCTCCGTCCGCGTGCGGCTTTCGATCGAGCGCCAGGTCGAGTAGAACGTCACGTATATTCCAGCGATCCCGGTCATTCGGGCTCGCATCACGTGGGAGTCACCACATCTTTACGAGAGAGGGAGCAAATGTTGAATGTTGAAATTGTGAATTGTGAATGTTGAATGAAGACCGGTGTCCCAATTCAACATTCAACATTCACATTTCAACATTCAACATTCGGTCTCTCAGCCCGTTAATGTCGAATAGACTGGTGAGAGACGAAGATGAAGGCTGAGCCACGCTATGAGGTGATCCTGTACTGGAGCGACGAGGATGAGGCGTACATTGCCGAAGTCCCCGAGCTGCCTGGATGCGCCGCGGATGGCGCCACCTACGAGCAAGCCCTGGCAAACGCGCGTCGTGATCGCAGAATGGATTGAAACGGCCAGGGAGCTCGGGCGGGAAACTCCGGAGCCGAAAGGCCGGCTTCTTTACGCCTGATCAATCTGAAAACTCCTCAGATCCCGTCAAGAAGATCCTTCGCTTCGCTCAGGATGACACTTGGTTCATCCCTCGCCACAATGATCTGTCGAATCATTCTGACGCTCAGGATGACACGCGCTCGTTGGCTGCTTAACCTTAAGGCCATTGGCTCTGACCCGCCACAGGACGCTTTGAGACATTAGACAGCTATGTCAGATGGAGCGCGCTCTCCCCGGGGCCGAACGCGTAGCCGACCCATTCACCGGCGGCCCAGGCGAGCGTGAACGCTGCGATGTACGGCAGAGCCATGACGAATTCACGGCGCCGCCTGCCGCGACTGAGCACGCGCCGGGCAATCCGCAGCATCAGCACGGGCGGAAGGAGCGGGGAGAATAGGAGATAGAACAGTCGCCTGCCCGGAGACACAGTCTCGTTCCGCGTCCCTGCGAAGGCGCGGCCGTAGTGGAATCGCTCCCCGAAGAAACTCGGAAACTCAAAACTCTTCCGGTGGATCACGCTGATGGTGGGGTCGGACCACAGCTCATATCCCTCTGACTCGAGCCGCCAGTGAAGAAACGTTTCCCAGTAGCCATCGCGAAGCATCTCCTCCATTTTCATGAGTTCGCTCCGTTTGTAGGAAACGTTCGGACCGGGAAGATCGTGAACGACGCCCGCCGGCACAGGCGACATGAAGTTGCTGTACTCGCAGAAATAGACGGCCCAGTCGATCACCCGGTCTGTGGCGCCGTTATCCACCGCTCCGCCGATGGCGGGTCCCTGATGATTCTGATGGGCAGTGACGAGCGACTGGTACCACTCCGTGTCGGGAATGCAGTGATCTTTGGTGATGGCGACGATGCCGCCGTGCGAAGCGAGGATGCCTGCACCCCGCAGTGCGGGAACGCTCTGCGGTTCGTCGAACCGGATCAGACGCACTTCCGGATACTTTCGCTCCACCAGTTCGACAACGGTGCGACCGACGCAGTCCGCGACGATCACCTCCGCGCGGATGTGTCCACGCTGCCCGCGCAGAGCTTCGAGGCAGCGCTCGAGGTAATCGGCTCCGTTGAGCGATGCGATGACGACGGAGAGCTCCGGCTTCGTAACGTCCGTAGGCACGAGGGTCAATTTCCTTTCAGATATCCGAGTGCTTCACCAAGGCTCCAGCTGGAGAGAATGACGAGAAGCCAGGGTCGCGCTGTCCGGTACTGTTCGGAATATGGCGCCCCTTTGTCTCGCGCACGCCTGCCCACACGAGCCATGAGAACGGGGATGAGCAACGGAGCTGACATCATTCGCACCGCGCGCCGGAAAAGAGTGTTGTCCGTTCTGGTCGATCCGTAATGCATACCGTGCCGCAGACGCGCAACGAGAAACGCGGCTTTGTCCCGGGTCGGTCCGAGCTGCACTCTCATGGAGTCGGAAATCAGGAGCCTTCCTTTGTCCTCACGGATGGCGTGGTGCGTGAGTGTCTCCCAGAATCCGGATGCGCGGGCTGTCCAGTAACGATCCAGGCTCGTCTTCCAGTACGCCGCGTTGTCACCCGCGATTTCGGCAACAGGTCCTTCCACCGTCGGCGGCATGAAGGCACTGTAGCGCGAGAAATAGACTGCCCAGTCGAACGCCGTCGAGGCATCCGGTGGCAGGATCGGACCGCCGTATCCGGCGAACGCGGGTTGCGCGCTCGCGAGGCCGAGAATTTCTGAGAGCCAGTCGCCGTCCGGGATGCACTGTCCGGAGAGGACGACGATCAGCGGTGCGGTCGCTTTCTCGATGCCGGCGCCCCACAGCTGCGGAACGAGCGGATTGCCAGGAACGCGCAGCACTTCAGCACGGTGGAGCTCGAGCGGCGGTGCATTCTCCGGGACCACGACGATGAGCTGCACGCGGATCGGTCCCATCTGCTGCGCAATCGATTCGATACAGCGCGTCAGCGCTGTACTCTGTTCCGCGGCTCCCACGACGACCGATACCTCGGGTGTCATGTTCGTCCCTTCGAACGGACCACGTAGATGTCGCCGCCCTGAACGGTGCCGCGGAACCGGTTCACGATCTCGAAATCCCTCTCGATCGCTTCGTAGAGAGGCTCGTACCGCAGGCGCATGTCGCGCGGGAAAGTGTAGAGGATCCAGACGTCCGATGAAGCGGTTCTTCGCAGTTGCTCGAGATCGGTGAGCTCGTACAGGACCGGCAGCGAGGGGGCGTGGTAAACCTGATATGCAGTGGCTGCGAGACCTGCCGCCGCGACCATGTCGCCAGTTCCTTTCGTGGACTCCACCCAGGCCAGCGCACCTCGATAGTCCTGTTTCGGGTAGATGTAATTCGGAACGAGGGAAACGATCGACGAAATGAACAGCAGAGCCAGGATTGCGAAGGCGGGCAGCCAGCGTCGCCTGAGTGACAGTCCTGCAGCGAGCCACTCGCCGATGACGAACGCGCCGCGCACTGCGATGAGGAGCGCGAATGGAAGAACGTAGAGAAAGAATCTCGGATAAGCGCCATAGCGGGTGATCGCAAGAACGGCGAGGTTTGCAAGCGGTGCGAAAAGGGCAATCAGTGCGAAAATCGGGCTGCGCTTCCAGTACGAGATGAAGCCGGCAAGTGCCAGAGCCAGGATCGTCACGAGCCCCGCCACGCCGACCCCGGCAATCAGCCCGCTGGTCAGCACCGGGATGATGGCGTCGAGAGACCATCCGAGTCCCGTGCGGTCCACCGTGCGCATGAATGCGATCATCTGCGAAATCACGAGACTGTGCGCCGCGACGGCAACAAGCACGGCGACCGATGCCCACCATGCAACCTGGAAGGATCTTCTCGCAGGCAGTTGCTCCCGCAGCCCGATCAGCGCATGAGCTGCAACGTGCGCGATGAGCACGAACGCCGCGTTCTGCATGAAGAGAATCGCCGCGACCATCGAGGCAACCCACATCAGATAGTCGCGCGCGCGATCTTGCACGATGGCTCTCAGAAAAAAAGCCGTGCCGAGCGTGGTGAAGAGAATCATGCCTGTGTAGCCGCGTGCACTCTGCGAGAACCAGACGTGATGGTACGAGACCGTGAGCAGTGCGGCCGCGAGCCACGCTTCACGCCTCGGCGCGACGAGCCGGCCGAGAAAGTAGAGTGCCGGGATTCCGGCAATGCCGAGAATCGCTGCCGGAAGTCTGGCCGCCAGGGCGCTCTCGCCGAACAACTGAAAGGAGATACTGCCGGCCAGAGAGTACAACAGGTGCTGGTTGGCCGAAATGTATGTCTGGAGGGTTTCGAGCGGCGGGAGTCTCAGGTAGACCACGACCGTGCCGATCTCATCGAGCCAGAGATCGCCGGCGAGCCCGGGCAGCCGAAGCGCCGCGGCGGCGGCTGTCAACGCTGCCAGTGCGGGAAGCGCATGTCGGGAAGGAGACGTTTCGGGCTCGAGGCCCACTGCCGTGCGAGTGAGGGGAGGAGCGGCTGTCCACCAGCGGCTCACGCGTGGGCCGGCGAACAACATCACGGACATCAGCAGCAGAGCGGCAGCGAGAATCTGAAAGCGAGGCTCGGCGAGCGTGAAGAGGGCGATGCCAGCGGCCAATGAGACCGGCGCGCCAATCGCGGCCAGCTTTTCAGTCAGTGGAGAGCGCAGTCGTTACCTTCCCCGATTAGTCCGCAGAAAGCCTTGGTTCACAATACTGAACTCGCGTTATATTGAGCAATATACGAATGACGGGCGCGTCATTGTGGCGAGCGATGAACCGCTGTGTCATCCTGAGCGCAGCGAAGGATCCCCTGAAGACTTGCCGCATTGCCTCGAGGGGGATCCTTCGCTTCGCTCAGGATGACACGTTGGTTCCTTTTTCCGGTTCAATGGCCCGACCATTTTCATGGCCTGGGATGACAACGCTCTCGTGACTCGTCCCGGCCTTTCAGAGCGACGGCGTTCGAGCCAGATCCTATGAACGTAGCAGAATTGACGGTGATCGTGCCGGTGTTCAACGGCGGGGCCCTCTTCGAGCGGTGTCTCGCGGCCCTTCGGGCCTCGGAATTCTCCGGCTTCGAGCTCATCGTCGTCGATGACGGTTCGACCGACGCATCGGCCGAGGTTGCACGCCGGTTCGGCGCAGAGGTGCTGTCGACGAGCGTGCGCAGCGGGCCGGGGGCGGCGCGCAATCTCGGAAGCAGGCGCGCTCGTGGCGGAATCTTCTGTTTCATCGATGCCGACTGCGCGGTCCATACGGACACTCTCGGAAGGCTCGTCGATTACTTTCGCGCGCACCCGGAAGTCGACGCGGCCTTCGGATCGTACGACAGGACGCCGGCGGCTCCGGGCTTCATCGCACAGTACAAGAATCTTTTTCACCACTACATTCATCAGCAGAGCAGCGAGGAGGCCTCGACGTTCTGGGCCGGGTGCGGAGCCGTGCGGCGGGAGACATTTCTCGAGGCGGGCGGGTTCGACGCGGAGCGCTTTCGCCGGCCGTCCATCGAGGACATCGAGCTCGGCGGGCGCCTCGTGAGAGACGGTAAGACGATCCGTCTGGTGCGAGAGATTCAAGTCACGCACCTCAAGGCATGGAACTTCGTGTCCCTGCTCAAGGCCGATCTGTTCGACCGCGCGATTCCATGGTCGCGACTGATGTTTGTCCGGCGTGATCTCGTCTCGGACCTGAATCTCCGCGCGCATCATCGCGTGAGCGGCGTAGCGGCGTGGCTGCTCTTGCTGCTCATCCTTGCTGCGCCCTTTTATCCACCCGCGGGGACTGCAGGTCTCGTGGCGGGAGGTCTGCTGGTTGTGCTCAATCTCGATTTCTACCGTTTCCTTGCGCGGGAGCGAGGCACTCTGTTCGCGCTCCGGGCGATTCCTCTCCACTGGCTCTACTACCTCTACGCAACCGCCGGATTCCTCATTGGCGCGATCCTGTCGTTTCGGGACAGAGACCATCGCGGCAGAGGACCTGCTCCGCTGGTTCCGCGATGACGGTTCCGTCATTCAGCCGCAATCTCGCATTGCTCTCGACCGGACAGATCATCGGCCGTCTGATCCTGTTCGGAACGACGATCTATCTCACGCGCGTGTTGTCCGCCGAGAATTTCGGAATCACGGCATTCGCAACCGGCGTGCTTGCCTGGGCCGCGCTGATCGTCGACTTCGGGTTGATGCAGTACGCGCCCCTGGAAGTTGCCCGGCAGAGCCTGCCCGCCACGACTCTCATGCGGAACGTCATCGGATTGCGGCTCGTGCTTACGCTTGCAGGTTTCGGGGCACTTCTTCTGTTTGTCGGAATCGCACCGGTCACTTCCGTGACTGCACTCGTCATCATGATTTACGGGATCTCGCTCGTGACGACGGCAGCAGATCTCGACTGGCTGTTTCTCGGCGCCCAGCTCATGCACGTCTCAGCCGCGGCCGAGATCCTGAATCAGGCGGTGATGCTGACCGGGGTGCTGATCTTCGTCCACGGTCCCGAGGATGTGATCCTCGTTCCGATCGTCTATCTGGTCTCGCGCCTTGCGTCGTCGGCTTTTCTGATCGTCATGGCGTTTCGAAGGTTCGGCCGGGTCATGCCGGGCATCGACAGACAAGTCGCCAAACGGCTCCTGCTGGCCGCTGCACCGCTCGCAGGAACGGCGGGTCTCGCGATGGTCTCCCACAACTTCGATCTGATCTACATCGGACTGGTCCTCGGGTCGGCTCCGGCGGGACTCTACGCTGCGGCTTACCGCGTGGTCTGGGTGCCTACGCTGCTCGTGACTTCCTATTACGTCGTGCTCCGTCCCATCTTCGCGAAGGCTTCCACGAGCGGTATCGGGACGATCGAGAGCCTTCTGGGGCGTTCGACCCGGATCACGATGGGGCTGGTGCCGGGCGTCGTCGCCGGCGGGGTGCTTCTCGCAGAGCCGCTCGTAACGTTGCTGTTCGGTCAGGAGTACGCGGCGGCCACGCAGCCGTTGCAGCTGCTCTTCCTCGCTCTGGGGCTGCTCACGATCAGCCGGAACTATCGTCTGATTCTGGTGTGCTTCAATCGCCAGGGGATGGACTTCTGGATCATGTCGGGCGCCGCTGCGATCAACCTCGTACTCAACATCGTGTTGATTCCGCACTACGGTCTCACCGGCGCGGCGGCAGCGACGGTCGCATCGGAGGTGTTCATACTGATTGCTGGGTACATCGCGACGTGGATCCTGATACGGCATGTTCCTCTGGGACGTTACCTCGTGCGACCTGCGATCACGGTGAGCCTGATGCTGGCCCTGGTTGCGGTCACGGGACCTCTTCCCCTCCTGGCGCGCGCGATGCTGGGCGCGGTTTCGTATATCGTTCTGATCTTCCTCATGCGGGTCATCACGGTGACGGACGTGCGGGCATTCATCGAATCGCTTGCAGCAGAGCGGGCAATCGAAAGTACCGAGGCGGGCCTGTGACGAAACGGAAGAAGTCAGACTCGCCCTCGAAGCGGCGAGACCCGCAGATCTTCGAGCCGGAGTATTACGAACGGCTGCAGGAGATCGAGGAGCGGCACTGGTGGGCGCGAGGAATGCGCGCGGGCATGGACGCGCTGCTCGTGCGCGAGCTTCGCGGCTCAGGACCGCTGCGCGTTGCGGATGTCGGCTGCGGCACAGGGTTCCTGCTCGAGCACCTGTCGCGGCGCGTTTCAATCGATCGCGCAGCGGGACTCGATCTCTCGTGGCACGCGCTTCTGCGGGCGCGCGATCGAGGACGCACCGATGTGATGATCGGCAGCGCGCTCGATCTGCCTCTGCCGGATGGAACATTCGACCTGGTCACCTGCATCGATACCCTGCAGCATCTGCCGGAAGGTGGTGAAGCGCGGGCAATGAGGGAAATGGCCCGGCTCCTTCGGCCGGGAGGGATCCTCTACGCCCGCTCGAACTCGGCATTCGGCCAGCGACAGGTGACAAAGGACGGTTACAGGCGGTTCCGGATCGAGAGAATGTCTGAGCTCGCACGGGACGCGGGTCTTGTCGTCGTCCGTGCGACGTACCTCAACGCGCTTCCTTCACTGTGGGGGATAGTCCGTGAACGGCTTCGGCCTCCTCCCGCGCATGTGAATTCCGGGCATGCTCCGGGGCTCGGCATCAGGCTCTACCCCAGCTCGCTGGCGTGGCTCAATGAGATTCTGTACGGGGTTCTGGCGATCGAGGCGAAGGTCGCTGGTAGAGTGAACCTTCCGTTCGGGCATGCCACGGCCCTCGTCGCGCGGAAGCCGGAGGCGGGATGAGGGTTGCGATTGATGAGACTGCCCGCAAATTTCTAAATCGACACTTGTCGCCCGGAGTTGCATTTTCGGCCCTCGAGCCTCACTGCAGTTGAACTCTCGCGCGGGCCGCAATGGCGTCAACTTAAGGTCCGAAGTGTCATCCTGAGCGGAGCGAAGGATCCCCTCAGACCTTGCGAAACAGCCAGTAGTAAGGGGATCCTTCGCTGCGCTCAGGATGACACTTGCCCCTGCGCGGGCCTTAAGTTGACGCCATTGACGCGCGCGAAAGCTGTTCGGGTGCTGCTTTGTGGATCAGAACATCACCTTGTAGGCGAGGCTGAAGTCGCGGCCGGGCAGTGGTGCGAGCTCCTTGAGCGGCGAGACGTGACTGCGCGCGAGCTCGTCGGTCAGGTTGGTGCCCCGAAGCACGAGCTCGTGGATCGTCATGCCGAGGAAGAATCGATAGCCGACCGCCGCATTGAACATGGTGTAGCCATCGGTCTCCTCTTCGAAATCTGCGGTGCGGTTCTGGTCCGCAACCTCCCGCACCTCGACCAGCGACCAGATTCGGGGGCCGCGGTAGCGAAGGCCCGCGCCCAGGCGTAAAGGAGTGATCCGGGGAAGGTTGCCGCCTCCATCGAGCGTTCCGCGGACGTAGTCGGCTGACAGCTCGAGATCGAAGTGATGCGGCTCGGTGTGAAAGAGCTCGATGTCGGCATGAACCTCGGCGCCGCGGAAGTTCGCCTCGGCCTGCTCGAACTGGAACACGGGAAGCTCGTCCTCTTCTTCACCCGTGGGACGCTCGAAGATGAAGTCGTCGAAGCGCTGGGCGAAGAGATTCAGCTCCCCTTTCACGCGTCCTTCGGTTTTTCTGAAAGACAGATCGAGCCCGAGACTCGTCTCCTCATCGAAATCAGGATTTCCGATCTCGAACGAGCGCGTCGCAATGTGCGGACCGTTTGCGTAAAGCTCCTCGGCCGTGGGAGCGCGCACCGCACGTGCAACCGAAACGGCAACAGCGTATGGATCCTCTGGCGCTCTCCAGATCACGCCGGCAGAGCCGGAGAGACCTGCAAAGGATCGGCTGGGAAGATCGTTGATTCGTGCCGACACGTCCTGCTTTTCGTATCGCGCACCGAACTGGTAGCGCAGCGGCCCGCTCCCGGTCTCCTCGAAGATGAAGAGGGCGAGGGTGTCGGTCTCACTCGGAGGCACGAACGCTTCGGCTCCGACCGCTGAGAAATCGCGGTTCGAAAGCTGAAGCCCGATCGAACCGCGGAACGGTCCGATGGCCCGATGGATCGCCTCGATGCGTGCTTCGGTGGCGTCATTGGTGAAGAGCGTGCCGATTTCGTCACCTTCGAGCTCTGTATGTTTGTAATCTGTGCGGCCGGCACGCAGTCTGTAAGCGGAAAAGAGGCCGCCGTCATTGCGGATCTCGCCGCGAAGATCGACGCGCCGCTGCCGCATATCGATGCTGACGATTTCTTCCTCTTCTTCCTCTTCCTCCTCACCCTCTTCGTCATGATGGCCGTGTCCCGGCACTCCGTAAAAGGAATCGAGCCCGCTCACTGCGACTCCGAAGAATGCGCGCTCACCAACCCACGACACACCGAGAGAGCCGGTGTCGTTCTTCAGAGCGCTGTTCTCCAGCACTCCTGAGAACTCTTCGTCGTCGTGATCGTCGTCATCATGGTCGTCTTCGTGCGCGGCAGGTCCGGGAATTTCGATGTCATTCGTCTCCCTCCGGCCCAGACGGAGATTCCATGCAAAGGAGCCTGCGCCACCCTGGAGAGCCACACCGCCACTGCGCTCGTCGGCAACAGTACCGAAAAGAAGATCGACCGACCCACCGATCGGGGAGGTCGGAACGTACTCGGGAACGCGGCTGTCGATGATGTTCACGAGACCGCCGACGGCGTTGCTGCCGTACAGGAGAGTTGCCGGGCCGCGGACGATCTCGATTCTGTCGGCGTTCATCGGATCGAACGTGACGGCGTGATCGGGGCTGACGTTGGACGCATCGCCCGTCCCGATGCCTTCTTCGAGAATCCGGATTCTGTCGCCTCCGAGCCCGCGGATTACGGGCCGGCTGGATGCGGGCCCGAAGTACGTCGAGCTGACGCCGGGCTGGTTCGATAACGTCTCTCCCAGCGTTGGCTGCATCCGGAGGGCAAGTTCGTCTCCGCTGACCACATCGATCGGCTGATAAACGTCGTCCGCGGCCCTGCTCTCAGGCCCCGCACTGACGACGATCTGTTCCGAGTGAACGGCGAGATCGAGCTCGATGTCGACCTCGGCAGTCGCACCTGGAGTGACCTGGATGCTTCCCACACTCGATCCGAGGCGCGGGCTTTCGACAAGAACCAGGTAACGCCCGGGAGGGACCCTGTCAAACCGAAAGGTCCCATCCGCGGAAGTCGTCGTTCTGCGCCGCAGTTCGACGAGCGAGACTTCGACTCCGGCCGCGACGGCTCCTGTGCTGGAGATGACCCGACCGGTAACGCTCCCTGTGCTCTGGGCCGAGGCGGGGAATGCGGCGAGCGAGACGAAGAGGATCGCTGCTGAGATCCAGAGAACGGCTGAACGTAAAGGCGATTCGATTGTCATCAGGTTGTTCCTGTCGGTGTGGATTATAGGCAAGCCGGAGCGGCTTTCCGGGCCACCAGAATACGGATTGCCACAGGTGTGCCTGGAATCGTTTCCAGTGAGCGGTTCTTTCTGACGGATGGATGGGTGATTTTGGCTGGTGAAACGCACCTGCCACGGTCCAGGACTGCACGGGGTACGGGTTCGACGAGGAGTGGACCAGGACGGCTCGACTCTCTATGCTGTTCCCTTGCCCGTCAAGACAGGTACGCGCCTCGGACCGTACGAGATCGTCGCGCCCATCGGCGCGGGGGGAATGGGAGAGGTGTGGAAGGCGCTCGACACGCGGCTCGACCGCCACGTGGCAGTCAAGGTCCTTCCCGCAGCGCTGGCGGCGAACGCGAAGCTGAACGCGCGCTTCGATCGCGAGGCGAAGGCGATCTCCGCACTCAGCCACCCGCACATCTGCACGCTCCATGACGTGGGACACGAGGGCGGGACGAGCTTTCTCGTGATGGAGTACCTGGAGGGAGAATCGCTCGCCGACCGCCTCAAACGGGGGCCGCTTCCCATGACGGAGGTGCTCCGCCACGGCCAGCACATCGCCCAGGCGCTCGCGGCAGCACACCGCCGCGGCATCGTCCATCGCGATCTCAAGCCGGGCAACGTGATGCTCACGCGCAGCGGAGCGAAGCTGCTCGACTTCGGCCTTGCCCGAATCGCCGCCGCACCAGTTTCCGGTACCCACGCATCCGACTTGCTGACTGAGAAGGCGCCGCTGACGGCGGAAGGAACCATCCTCGGCACCTTCCAGTACATGGCGCCGGAACAGCTCGAAGGTCTCGAGGCGGATGCGCGAACAGACATCTTCGCCTTCGGTGCGGTGCTCTACGAGATGGCGACGGGGCGACGGGCATTCAAGGGTGCGTCGAAGACGAGTCTGATCGCGGCGATCGTCTCGCAGCAGCCGGAGCCGATATCGAGCGTGGCGCCGATGTCGCCCCCCGCGCTCGATCATGTCGTTCGGAAGTGCCTGGAAAAAGATCCGGACGACCGATGGCAATCGGCGCACGACATCGCGAGCGAGCTCCAGTGGATCAGCGAAGCAGGCTCGGAGGCGGGAGTCGCTGCTCCGCTCGCGTTCCGGAGAAAGCATCGGTCGCGGCTGGCCTGGCTGCTGGGAGGGTTCGCAGCACTCGCCCTGGTCGCATCGAATCTGTACTGGTACGTGACTGCTCCTTCGGATCCGGAGACCATCCACCTGTCGTTCCCAGGCCGGACGGCCGAATACGTCGATGTGGGTGATCCTCTCCTCTCTCCGGATGGCCGCAACGTCGCTATGCGCGTCAAGCGACCTGACGGGGCATGGGTCATCGGTCTGCGGGAGCTCGGCTCCGACTCGCTGAAGATGTTTCCCGGCAGCGGGCGGATGAGCCTTTTATGCTGGTCGCCGCGTGGCAACGAGCTCGCGGTGATCGAGGATGGGCGGCTGAAGGTGATGGACATCGTCGAAGGAACCTCGCGCGACATCTCGGCGGTGCAGGGTATCCCTCGCGGGGGCACGTGGAGCCCCGAGGACGTCATCCTGTTCGCGACCGAGGGAAACGGGATCTTTCGGGTATCGGCGCTGGGAGGCACGAGCGAGCGGATCGTCGCGCCGGAGCCTGGTCGATTCGAAATCGCGCCGATGTATCCGAAGTTTCTGCGCAACGGGAACCGCTTTCTCTATATGTCGCTGACTCGTGAACCGTCGCGGGAGAGGAACAGCTACAAGTTGCGCTCGGGCCGGCTCGATTCGCCCGACACGGCCGAGGTGGGGGAGATCGGCTCGAAGTTCGATCTCCTCGACTCGGGGCACCTGCTGCATGTGGTCGACGGGACTCTGGTGGCGATGCCATTTGACGAGAAGGCACTCCGTTTCACGGGAAAGCCGATCCCGGTGGTGCGTGGGGTCAACTACTTCATGCCGACGGGAGGCGCCTCGTTCACCTCCGCCCGCAATGGAACGATCGGCTACAGGAAAGCGGATTCCAACAGTTCGATTCGATGGTTCGATCGGGATGGCAGTCGCGGCGCCGCCCTGGTGGAAGGCGTGAGTGGCTTTTCCGTGGCGATCTCCCCGGATGGCCAGCAGGTCGCGTTCGACCTCAGGGACACGCGCACCGGGACGAGTGATCTCTGGCTCTATGGGCTGAGCCGCGATACGCGCAGCAGGCTCACCACGCATCCGGCAGAGGAAGCGAATCCGGTCTGGACCCCCTCGGGGAATGCCCTTGTCTTTGATTCGGACCGGTTGAGACGCCCGGACATCTTCATCAAGGATCTCGAGGGCTCGGGAGAGGAACGAGTGATCGTCGGTTCGGATGATCTCACGCACCCCTGCGACGTGTCACCCGACGGGAAGGTCGTCGTCTACTACAGATTCGATCCCGGTTCCCGAAACGACCTGTGGCTGGCCGATCTGGAGGGGGAACCGAATGCGCGCCCCTTCCTTATTGTACCGGAATCGCAGACTGGAGCGCGATTCTCTCGCGATGGGCTCTTCGTCGCGTATACGTCCGGCGAAACGGGACGGGACGAAGTCTGGTTAAAGCCGTTTCCGGGACCGGGACGAAGCATCCAGATCTCGACCGAGGGGGGTCGTGTCCCGATCTGGGACCGGGAGCGGCGAGCTCTGTACTATGAGCGTGAGAACAAGATCTACGAAGTCAATCTCGAAACGAGCGCGAATCTGGCACGGCCGGAGCCGCGATTTCTGTTCGAGGTATCCGAGGAGATCGTTTGGTTCGACGTCGCGCGGGACGGCAGGTTTCTCATGGTGATCTCGGACGAGTCCCTGAACGAGCCGCACAACGTGATCGTGCACTGGTCGCCGCCGAAGGGGTGAGCTCGCTGCTTCGCCGGGCACCAGTCCCAATGGCGTCAACTTAAGGCACAAGGTGTCATCCTGAGCGAAGCGAAGGATCCCCCAAAGCCTTGCGATCCCAGCCCATAGTATGGGGATCCTTCGCTGCGCTCAGGATGACACTTGCTCGTGCTCAGTCCTTAAGTTGACGCCATTGGGGCACCAGTCCGGGCTCGAACCCGGTGAGCCGACGCGTCACGGTCCGATAGAGTGATGTGAAGAATTTCCCGCTGTCCGTCGCGTTTTCTCCCATCGGTAGCCTCGCTCCGGCCGTTCGTCGGTCAATTCGGGCTTTTCGTTGTGACAGACTTGCCGGCCGGTGGGGATCATCATCAAATCGAAGCGATGGGGACCATGAGCGGAGCCAATTTCGCCGCACTCGTGCACATACTCGGCTTTCTTACCGGGGCCGCGCTCTATGCGATGCTCATGGGGCTGGTTCTTCGGGGACGGCCGTTCCGGACTTCGGGCTCAGGGAGTGCTTCGTTTCCCGATCGTCTGCCGATCGCGACCGCCATTCTGGGGTTGGTGTGGAACGTAGCAGGACTGGCAGCGTACGGAGTGCGGGATCTGGGTGTCGGCCAGCCCCACCCATTCCTCATGGCGATCGCGTTCAGTGCACTCGGATTTCTTCCCGCCGTCGTGGTTCATTCCGTTCTGATCGCGTCTGATCATCATCGGAAGCGGAGAAACGCCGGCATCCTGATTGCGATCTCGTATGGCGTCGCCTCGGTTGCTGCAACGTTGCAGTTCGCAGGAGTGCGGGATGCCTCGGTGCCTTCGAGCCTGGCCATGGAAGTGCTGACGGTCAGTTTCGTCGTCCTCACAATCCCGCTTCTGCTCATGACGCGCAAATGGGCCGGATGGCTTCGGCGCTGGTGGATCATTGCGCTCTCGATCTTTGCCGTACTCGCGATCCGATTCAGCCAGCACGATCAGGGTCAGGAATCGTGGGTGACCGAGCTCGTGGGACATCACGCTTCACTGCCGCTTGCCTTTGCGATCCTTTATCAGGACTACCGATTTGCGCTCGCCGACATCTTTCTCAAGCGCGCCCTTGCCCTCTTCATGCTGGTCGGCGTCGCGGCTGGACTGTTCGTCACCGTGGCAGAGCCTGTGATCACATCCAATGCAGCAGATGGAGATCCTGTAGTTGCCGGGACGTTGCTGGTTCTCTGGGTCGGCACCGCGCTGCTCTACCCGCTGATGAGCCGCGCTTCGAGCTGGTTCGTGGACCGGATCGTGCTCCGGCGGGCGGACTATGCGGGACTGCAGCAGGAGTTGGCTGCCATCGCCGCGGAAGAAGAATCGGACGAGCGGCTGCTCGACCGCGCCTGCGCTCTTCTGCAGCCGGCACTGCTGGCGCGGACGATGAGCTGGGCGGTCGATCCACCCGAAAATTCGCGGAATGGACTCGTGGAATCGACGGCGACGATCGCGGTTCCGACGAGCGAGGCTCCACACTACGTGATCGTCGTGGGACCCCTGGCGGGAGGGCGAAGGCTGCTGTCCGACGACGACCAGATGCTTCTGAACGCTGCCAACATCATCGCGCGGAGAATCGACGCGCTGCGCATCATGCGCGAGAGGATGATTCAGTCCGCGCGGGAGCAGGAGATGGGCAAGCTCGCGACCGAGGCCGAGCTTCGGGCCCTTCGCGCGCAGATCAATCCACATTTCCTCTTCAACGCCCTGAACACGATCACATGGCTGGTGCAGGTCTCTCCTGAGCGAGCGGGCAAGACCCTGATGAAACTCACTTCGCTTCTTCGAGGGGTCCTGAGATCGAGCGCCTCCACGGTCACGCTGAAGGAAGAGCTCTCGCTCATTACGGCCTATCTCGACATCGAGCGGGAACGATTCGAGGAAAGGCTGACGGTGCTGGTGGACGTGCCGGACGAACTGCTCGAGATAGACATTCCGTCGCTGATTCTCCAGCCACTGGTGGAGAACGCGATCAAGCATGGAATTGCGAAAAGCCGCCAGGGTGGAGACGTTTCGCTCGTCGCCCGCGCAGCAGATGCGGACGGAGACGACGAACGTCTTGTGATTACGGTATCGAACACAGGCAGTGCCGCGAGCGAGATCGAGATCGCGCAGGGTCGTAGGCGGGGAGTGGGGCTGAGAAACGTGGAGGATCGTCTGCGCGCTCTCTATGGCGAAGAGGCGCATCTCCGTCTCGCCAGTGATCCGGTGAGCGGGACGCACGTGGAAGTTTCGCTTCCGGTTTTCCTTCGTCGGGCTGAGCTCGAGACCGGTGCCGCGGGCGGCCGGAAATGAAAGAAAGATTGAGGGTCGTCATCGCGGACGACGAACGTCCCGCGCGTTCGCTGCTCAAGTCGATGCTCGCCTCGCACGACGACGTCGACTTTGTCGGCGAGGCCGAGAACGGAGCCGAAGCCATCGAGCTGATCGAGAAGACCCGTCCCGATCTCGCGCTGCTCGATCTTCAGATGCCGGAGATCGACGGACTGGGTGTCGTGAGACTTCTCAAGCGCAACGCAACGCCGATGATCGCGTTCGTCACGGCGTACGACGAATACGCGGTCCGCGCGTTCGAGCTCAACGCGGTCGACTACCTGCTCAAGCCTGTCGAAGCGGGGCGGTTACGCGAGACTCTCAGCAGGGCACTGGACCGGCTGGACCGCGCCGATGTCCGCGCCGATGATGTCGCCCGGCTGGAGACTGTGGCGTCGACGATGTCACAACAGGACAGCGCGCCACTCGAGCGCATCCCTGTGCGGAAGCGGGACGAGATCATCCTGCTTCCCGTCGAGCAGATCGCTTCGATCATCGCCGACGGCGAGCTGCTGCACATTCTCACTGCGAAGAACGAGAAGCACACGATCTCCTATCGTCTGAAGGATCTCGAAGCCCGGCTGGACGAAGGGAAGTTCATCCGGCTCGGCCGCGGCTCGCTTGCGAACGTGGCGATGATCACGAAGGTCCACTCGATGCCGGGCGGTACGTACCGCGTGACCCTCTCGAACGGCCAGGAGCTCCAGACGAGCCGTCTGCATTCACGGATTCTGCGCGACAAACTGTTGAGGTTGTGAGACGTCACCGCGTGTGGCAAGAGGAGCTTCGATCTATTCGAGGTACGGTGCGATTCTCTGCCTTAGCACGTCCGGCACCGGCGCAGGATTGAACTCTCCTCGTCGCACCGTAACGAGAACGTACTGACCCGTTGCCACCGTCACGGACGGGTCGCTCTTCCTGTGAACGCGGAAGTCGAGTTGTACGGAAGAAGACCCGATGCGTCCGAAGTACGCTTCGACCACGAGAAGCTCATCGAGGGTTACGGGAACTTTGAAGTCACATTCGACGTGAACGCGCGGGAGCCAGATGTTCAGCTCCTCGAACAGTGTCTTGTACGAGAGTCCGCAAGAACGGAAAAGCTCCGCTTCCGCGAGGCCGAAGAAGCGCAGATACGCCTGGTAGTTGATGATGCCGGCGGCGTCGATGTCTTCCCATCGGACATATTCTTCGATCGAGTAACGGGCCATGGATGAAGGATAGTCGGAAAGATGAAAGATGAAGAGTGAAGAGTGGAGGGTGAGGCATGAAGATATCCCTTTGTCAGGGTGGAGGCAGGGTTTTCTGATCAGGGGCTTCATTCGCGTAGTAGGCCATAGCGGCTTTCGCGGTCGCGTTGACTGCGAGGTAATTCAGTCCGGCGCCCGCGGCGCCGCCGATGAGGGGAATCGCTGCGGGAACTCTCCGGGCGACGAACCTCCCCGCGATCTGCCGCACGATCTTCTCTGCCGCCTTGCCTTCGAGCCCGCGACGCAACAGATAGCGCGCTCCCTGGCGGCTGGCGGAGGCGCCGGTGGAGATTGCGAGCGTTGCGAGAACTTCGCGGAACCGTTCCTGGATGTGAGGCTTCCGGCCATGCAGGAATGCGATCGCGAGGACCAGCCGGCTCTGGAGGCGCACGAGGTTGAAGATATCCGGTCCCATCGCGAGCAGGCCGATCGGTCCGCCTGCAGAACCGGCTACCGCACCGACGGCGGCAGCAGCGCGCGCTGATTTTTTCGTCAGCACCCGCGCCAGTTCGGTATTTGACGCACCAGGATGGTCGTTCCGCAGCTTCGCGACTTCCTTCTCGATCGATTCCTGATCGAGCTCTTTGAAAAGTGTTTCAAGAAGGCGATAGAACGAGTCTCCCATTTTCGGTACATTCATACGCGGCTCTTTTTCTGATGGAGGTCAACCATGGCGAACGGCGAGATAGGGCTTCTGCTTCGGATACTGGAGGAAGCGTACTCGAAGAGGTCGTGGCATGGGACGAATTTGCGTGGCTCGTTGCGCGGGCTCACGAAAGAGGAAGCTTGCTGGCGTCCTGCGAAGGGCCGGCACAACATCTGGGAGCTGATGCTGCACGCCGCGTACTGGAAGTATGCTGTCCACCGCCGGCTCACCGGCAGCGACAGAGGATCCTTTCCTCTGGAGGGCAGCAACTGGTTCGTCCGTCCGGACGGTGGGGCCGAAGCTGACTGGAAGCGCGAGCTCAAGCTCCTCGGCGACGAGCACCGCAAACTCATTGCAGCAGTCTCCTCGCTGAGCTCTGCGGATCTGGCGCTTCGCCCGGGGGGAAGCAGGAATGACAATGCGACGGTCATCTACGGGGTAGCGGCGCACGATCTGTACCATGCGGGTCAGATTCAGCTCATCAAGAGGTTATTGCCCGGCCGGGTGTGAGGGTAGCTTTACTATACAAAGTACTTGACACTAGCAACATGCGGCCTCAGATTGTCCGTGATGCTCAGGTCCGACGAACTTCCCTCCCCGCACACGGCAACCCTCACTTCATCCGCTCGACGATGGAATGAGCCATCCATGAATCCCGGACGGGCCGAAGAAATTTTGCGAGATAACTTTGCAATGCAAAGTACTTCCTGATGGGGCTCGAATCATGAAACGATTTGACACGGTGATCATCGGCGCCGGTCTTGCCGGCCTTCAGTGTGCTCTGGAGCTCCTAAGACGCGGCCGCACGGTGCTGCTCGTCGACCGCAAATCGCGCCCTTCGCAGATCGTTCACACGACCGGCATCTTCGTTCGCCGGACGCTCGAAGACTTCGACCTTCCGCAGGATCTGCTCGGTCCAGTGGTCCGGCACGTCACGCTCTACTCTCCCTCAGGTCGCACGCTCGAGCTCGAGAGCCCTCACGAGGAATTCCGGATCGGCGATATGGGACGCATTTACCAGCGCATGCTCGATGAAGCGTTCTCTCTGGGTCTCGAATGGCTTCCATCCACCCATTTCGTGCGTTCTGAATCCGTAGTGGGTACTGCGTGCGATCGAGTGTCACGGGTCCATCTGGAATCCGCCGGCCGGCAGCTCGTTGCCATCACCAAATTTTTGATCGGGGCGGATGGCGCCGCATCACGCGTTTCGGCGGATCTCGGTCTGAGCCAGAACGAGAGCTGGATCGTCGGGGTCGAAGAGATCCTCTCCGGGGTTCCGCTCGAAGGACAGCCCCGCTTCCATTGTTTCCTCGATCCCCGCCTTGCTCCGGGATACATCGCATGGCTCGTACATGACGGACGTGAAGTTCACCTCGGAGTCGGAGGATATCCCTCGAAGTTTCGCCCTGAGGAAGCCTTGTGCCGCTTCCGGGAGTCTGTCGCCGAACGGTTCGACTTCTCGCGAGTACGCGTTGAAGAGATTAGGGGAGGTCGGATCCCTGTGGGCGGCGTCCTTCCACGGATTGCGAACGAGCGGGGCCTGCTCGTGGGAGATGCGGCCGGCGCGGTATCTCCGCTCACCGCAGGAGGGCTGGATGGCGCCATGCGGCTCTCGCGGTTCGCTGCCGAGACGGTTGCAGCATGTCTCGATGAGGGTGTCTCACCCAGCTCCATCTATTCAGGTGAGGCATTTCGGGCGCGATTCATTTCGCGGCTCTGGATGAGGAGGGTGATTGCTGCACTCGATTCACCGTATGTTCTGGACCTTGGCCTTGCTCTCGCCAGATTTCCGGGGTTCCGCGGAATCGCATGGCATCTGTTCTTCGGGCGCGGATCGTTTCCCGACGTTGCGCGGCGCCGTGAAGTCTGGAGTCAACAGGGGATCTGAAGAAAAGCGAAGGATCCCCGGAAGACTTGCGTGCCCCTGACGAGTCATTCGAAGCGCACGCCCCTTTCCCGTGGTCACAGCTCGATGAACTGCGGTTGCAGAAAGGCCGTTTGAGTGACCGTGATAACGCCGATCTGTGAACATGGGAAACGCATCGGCAACTCCGCTCTCAAAGCGCAAACTCTCCCCGTTTTACTGCGTCATCTCCTGTATGCGGAAGCGAGCATCAATCGGGATCGGGTCGTAACTCCCTGACGGGATCCGACCCGCCCGTGCGCTCCGCCGGGAGGTTTCGTGATGAAACGCAGTCCTGGCTTTCTGGTTGTACAGCTGTTTGTTTTTCTGACAACCGCCCTGGTGTTACGGGCGGAAACGGCGGATACGGAAAGAATACCCGCGGGGCCAACGCTCGAGGTATCGCGCCCCACGGTGCCCTACCAGAACGATCTCGAGCGCGTCGCGATGCCTCCCGATATCACCCAGGATCCCCACGTGGTGGAGATGCTCGTCCGGCTGTGGAGACTGACCCACAACGGAGTGCAGTGCTATGAGCGCGGCGCCTGGATCATCAGGGAGGAAGACGGCTCGCATTCCTGCAGTCAGGTACCGCCGACCTTTCAATGTAACGAGCTGACATTCAGCTCCGTGCCGCCACCGGGAGCGATTGCGTTCGTTCACACCCACCCGGCTCCTCGGGGAGTTTCGAGAAATGACGAGGGGGCGGACACGAAAGTTGCGCAGCTGATCGGGCTTCCTCTCTACACGATCGCGATCGATGGCATCTCGAAATTCGATCCAGCAACAGGCAGGAAGACGAAGGAAATCGATGGACGCAGCTGGCGTACGAGGGCAAAGCGGGACGGTTGCGACTGTCCGGTTGCGCGGGACCCGAACACGAGACTCGTAAAGACAAAGCCTCGGGGACCGAAGGTGGGGACGAAGGCCGCCTCCGCGGGAAACTGATCGCTCACTCGAGCGACCTGAACCAAGTGACATCCTGTGAAGAAGTCAGACGATGTGACATCCCGAGCCGGCGAATGACAGGACGGTCATTGTGGTGAGAAATGAACACGGGGTGTCATCCTGAGCGAAGCGAAGGATCCCCTGAAGACTTGCCGTGACGCCTCGAGGAAGGGGATCCTTCGCTTCGCTCAGGATGACACATCGCACTGATTCCGGCGAGACCTTCGTACCGGTGGTCGACGCGTCTGCAGAAGTGACGATTACGAATGGACCAGTGATGGCCGCACATCCCGAGGATATCGACATCCTGTACTGGGTTTTCGGAACCCACGTTTTCGATTACGGAACCGACCTCTACAAGTACGATGCGGGAGAGGACTCGCTGACCACGACGCACAACGACCATCATGGGGTCAATTCGATTGTCTTTTCTCCTGCGAGCTCGTCCGTGATGTATCTGGGGCTCGAGTCCGTGCGTGGCGTATTCTGATCGATTGTTCAGTCCGCCGCTCCGGTAAGTATATCCGCGAGTTCGTCGAGATTACGAACCTCGAAATCCGGCTTCACTTCAAGCTCCGCGACGGCGGCGTGCCGGTTGATCCAGGCTACAGGAATCTCGAGCGCGCGAGCAGGCACGATGTCATGGAAGTAACTCTGAGCGGCGTGAAGCCAGCGGGCGTCACCGAGGGCTTTGCGGGCTGCCAGAAAGTGTCCGAGCTCCGGCTTGTAAGAGCGGACCTGCTGTGCCGTGATGACCAGATCGAACGGGACGGTCAGATGCTGCAGCGATTGCGCGAGCAGATCGTCATCGACATTGGAGAGAATCCCGAGTCGGTAACCGGCGCGATGGATTCGCTCGAGCGCGCGGTTCGTGTCCGCGAAGGGACGCCAAGAGGCGAGGCTATCGCTAAGGAAACCCTCAGAAGCTGAAGGCAGGTCGACTCCGAAGGTTCGTGCGACCCTCCTGGATGATTCTGCGAGCGTTTCTCTGTAGCTCCGGTACTCCTCGCCTTCGACGAGCGGCTCGACCTCCTGGTACGCGGCGAGAACGCCTTCGCGCGTGATCGTCCAGCCCTGTTCTGTCGCGAGAGTCTCGAACGCCGACCAGATGCCGTCTTCCCAATCGATCAGGGTCCCGTAGCAGTCGAAGGTGATTGTGTCGAATCGTCGGTCCATCGACGGATTGTACCTGCCCGAGGTGGGACGAAAAGGCCGGCGGAAGTAGTCAGTCCCCCCCGGCTTACCGGCTGCGCGCATTGCGCCTGAGTCTCATCCGGGGCCTGGCCGTGCCCCCGGTCTCTGTTTGCACGAACGTCACAACGTTGCTGCAAATGGGCGGGAGTCTTGCTATGGGGAGATCGCGGAATAGTTGCAAATAACCAGGTGCAGGGAGGTTTTATGAAGTCGTTGAGAATTTGGATAGTCGTTTTTGCAGTGCTGGCGGCGATGCCGCTGGCTGCACAGTCGCGCTCGGTCGACATTTACGGCTTCGCGACGTGGGTGGATCCGAGCGGCGACAGCGTATTCGACGCGGGCGGGGTTGATGATGCACGGGTCGAGTTCGATTCTGCTCAGGGATTCGGGATTGCAGTGAACGTTTTCTTCTCGAATCGCGTCTCGGCAGAATTTGCTGCATCCGTAGTTGAGCCTGATGTGGTTTTCCGATCCGACAATCCGTTGTTCCCGTTGCTGACGGGAGGGGAGCTGGAAATGATTCCGATCACAGCAACCCTTCAGTATCACTTCAATCCGGAGGGGCGGATCGATCCCTACGTGGGGCTCGGCGCGGCGTACGTGCTGTTCGATCGGGTGGATGGTTTCCGCGATGTAGGGGGCATCGATCTCGATGCAATTGATTTCGACGACGATGTAGGGCTGGTGGTGAATGCAGGGTTGACGTTCGATATCACGCCTTCATTCGCAATCTATCTCGATGGCAAGTACGTGCCTGTATCCACGTCCGCGACGGCGAGTTTTGCGAGCGGTCCCGGCACGTCGGTAGACATCGACATCAATCCGCTGATTCTTTCTGCCGGGGTGGGTTTCCAGTTCTAGTCGGAGGGCGAAGAGCAGGAGCCTAGGTAAGCCTCGGATGTCACTGTGGGGAGTGCGGGTGCTCGAGCGCCCGCACCTCTTTCTGTTTTCACCTCTCGAGCATGAGGACTACGGCTTCCTGGATGGTCTTGCGCTGATTGCGCCTCGGATAGCCATGCGGGCGGCGCCCATCACGGGTGTTTCGAGGGCGGGTTGGACGGAGGCGTGCGGAACCTGTTGTGTGAGAACCTCCAACAATGGGTCGAGCAGAAGTGGGCCGCCCTGAAACGCGCCTCCGACCCACGCGACGGGGATGGGCGAATCGGAAACGCGAAGCCTTCTGGCGACCGCGGCGACCATGATGCCAAGCTCGGTTCCTTCCGCATGGACGATATCCCTGGCGACTGAATCACCCTGCTGTGCAGCCTCGAATACGAGTCTGCAGTAGAGCGCGATGTCATCGGCGTGCGTGGAAGGAGCGTAGACGAAGTAGGGCAGATCGACCGGATCGCACATTCCATAATGTGCACAGAGCAGTTCAGTGATTTGTGTCGCAGGGCTTCGCCCATCGTGCGCTCTGACGACCGCAGAGAGTCCCCGCCGGGCGATGGAGTATCCGCTTCCCTCGTCGCCGAGCGTCGGTCCCCAGCCGCCGGCCCGTGCCTCTTCGAGTGATTCATTTCTGCCGTACGCTACCGAGCCGGTACCCGCGATCACGACGATTCCCGGCCCGAATCCGACTCCGGCAGTCAGCGCGATACGCGCATCGCTGTCGACGGTGAAGTTACTTCGCGGGAACAGGTACCGCAGTGAGTCGATGACCCTCTGGCGATGGGTGGGGTGATCAGAGCCCGCGATACCGCAGTAGGCGTACTCGACTGCGTCGAGCTCGACAGGGGACGAGGCGATCGAAGAACGGATCGCGGTCTCGACGTTGCGGGCAGCCTCGTCGATTCCCACCCGAAGGTGGTTGGACGGGCCGCTCACGGCACCGCCGAGAGGTTGCATCTTCTCGTCGACGACGATCGCGGAGGTTTTGGACCCTCCTCCGTCGACTCCCAGAAAGTACCGGGAACCCATTGATTTGACCTCCTCCGCCGGACGGGTACCCCAATTGCAACGTTACCGCCAACAGGGGCGGTATTTCGTGCCGCCGCGAAACAGTACCCAATCCGGAGCCCGCTCTATTCTCGGATGCCACGGGCTCCATTTTCGAAGTGAAGGAGATCACAATGAAACAGAATTCAGGCCATTCGAGGGTTCTTGCCCTGGCCCTTGCGCTCGTGGCGCTCTTTGCTTTCGGCGCCTGCAAGCATTCCGGTGTTGCAGTGACCGGGGACGGACGCGCGTTGTCCATCGACATCGGTGTACCGACCGATCTTTCGGAAGGTGCCACCGAAGAGTTGAAGGTCGAGATCAGAAACCGCGGTGTAAACAGAATGAAAGACGTCGTTTTCGAGGTCGAGATGCCGAGTGAGCTCATCGTGCTTAGCACCGTGCCGGCATCTGATCTCCAGGCCTCGGAGATGATGACCTCGACGGGAACAAAGCGGTTCATCTACCGCGCGGGTCATGTCGGCGCACAGTCGGCCTCCCACGTCCGCTATCACGTGCGCGCAGCATTCGGATCGCTCGACCGGACCGGAGACATCAAAGTCACCGCGTGGAGCGAGGATCTTCCAGGCAACAGGCTGGTCGAGACCAAGAAGATTTATCTGCGGCGGTGACAGAAGCAATCTTTCGACAGAAAAGGGCGACGCATGGCGTCGCCCTTTTTCGTACAATCCATCGATGGGCGCGACGGCACCGTTACGTTTTCTTTCCGGCGTTTCGCGCTCGGTGTTCTGGTTTGCGCAGACTTCACTGAGTCTGTCGCGCTCGCCTCTTTCAGGTGACGAGGCCGGAAATTTCGATCACATCTACGCTTCCAGGCTGTCCGAAGGCTTCAGGAAGTATCTCAATCTACGCTATGAGATTTTCCATGAAGGGCGATTGACCGCCGCGCAACCCTGCGTCTACGTGGTCAATCACCGCAGCAACCTCGATGTCATTACTCTCTCGAGAGTGTTTCCACCCAATACCATCGTGATCGGCAAGAAGGAAGTCCTTCGGGCTCCTCTGTTCGGAACGATTTTCGAGCGGGGTGGCAACATCGCTATCGACCGGAAAAACTCCGACAACGCGCGTGCGGGATTTGCCAGAGCCGAGCGCGCAATCACCGAGATGGGGCGCTCCATCTGGGTCTTTCCGGAAGGGACACGCAATCACGGCCGGCCACTGCTTCCTTTCAGGAAAGGTGCGTTTCACCTTGCCCGCAACGCGGGAGTGCCCGTTGTTCCTATCGTCTGTGCCGTGCCGGACGGGTGGGTTTCCGGCAGGAGAATGTTCCTTGCGCGGGAGACGACTGTCAGGATCGAAGTGCTCGAGCCCATCGCTTCCAACGGCTTCGACTCCGTCGATGACAGCGTGAGACAGGCACACGATGCGATGAGCGAAGCACTGGTGAGACTCTCGGCGGGATAGTGTCCAGCGCGAGGTTCTGAGACGTCACGCTGCGGCTATGACGATCGTTCCGTCGCGCCTCGTCACCGTGGAGTGAAACGGATAGACGCCGGGCTGGTCGGACGGGACGTCGATGGTCGTGACCTTGCCCGCTGGTAGTTTCCGTTCGATGTCGAGACCGGGAGCGACGCAGGTCTCCCACTCGTCGGATTCGTCGATGCGCTGAAACCGTATCTTGGCCGGAGTGTTCGCGGCCAGGATGATCGTGGACGGATCGAATCGATCGGGAAGGATACGGACCACCACTTCCTGAAACGCCGTTGAGGTGGCTGCGGGACGCCGTGCGGAAGGTGGGCGCAGGTACCAAAGGGCCAGGGCGATCATGACGACTCCGGAGAGCGTAACCGCAATTTCGAGAGGTCCCGGTTGCATCAAAGCGTTCCTGCCTCTTTCTCGAAGCTCCGGCTGTTCCAGATTGCCGCCCCCATCGCCGAGAACATGACGAGGGCGAGGAGCGCCGGTGAGATCAGGGTTCCGAACAGGGGATGGAAAATCTGGGTCGCGAAGAGCGCCATGACCGCGTGATATCCCACGCTCCACCGTATGCGGCGTGCCGCTGCTCGAGATGCGGCTCGCGAAATGACGATTGCATCGGCGATGGGACCCAGCCCCGCGCCTGGAAGAACGACTCTGGCGTAGTCGAGCGATTCGCTCGACGCTTCCGCGAACGCGATGGGGAGATCGGCGGCGGTGAGCAGAAGACCGTCGCCCCTTTCCGCACAGAGCACAGCCAGCGGTTTGCCGTGCTCCTTCGCATCGGCCATCGATCCCCTCAACATCCCTGGCTCGACCTCAGCAGTCACATGCCGGATGCCCATCCGGGCTGCGATCGCCTCGAGTGTTGCTGTTTCGTCGGAACCGAACAGGTGAGTTGTGACCCCGAGCCCCTCGAGACGCGCGACGGCTCGATCTGCCCCTTCGAGGGGGGCATCACGCAAGGCGATCAAGCCTGCTATGTTCCCTTTGATGGCGAGGACCAGCGAATTTTTTCCTTCGCTTCCATAGCGGGTGAGCTCTTCATCAAGGCCTTCGAGTGAGAAGCCAAGGGACTCGACAAAGCGGGGAGTGCCGGCGGCGACTTCTTTTCCATTCACCATCCCTCGAAATCCCCTGCCGGGAGATTCGTGAAATTCCGAAACCCTTCGAGAGGTGAATTGTCCGGCCCGCGCGACGACGGCTCGCCCGAGGTCGGATTGCGCGAGCGCCGCGAGCGAAGCCGCGGCCTCGAGCAATTCCCGCTGGTCGATTCCGCCAAGAAGGACGAAATCGGACGTCGCCGGGCGCCCCTCCGTAAGGACTCCCTCCTTGAGGATTGCGATTTTTCGCAGGCGGCTCAGGTCTTCGAATGCCTGTGCGTCCCGGACGATGACGCCTCGCCTCGTGACTTCCTGCATTCCGGTGGAAATCGCGCTGGGAGCCGCGAGGCCGAACAGCGATGGGAGAGCCACGATCATGATCCCCGCGAAAGCGATCACGGCGTAGAGCAATGGAGAATCCGGTGCGAAGTCGAACCAGAGCACGAACGATGCGATCGCCACGCAGATGATCACTCTCAATGTGAGCGACATGGTCGTTTCAGCGCGCTGCTGGATTTCGGTGCCTCGGGCTGTAGACCTCACTCCGAGGGCCGCATCTTTTGTTCGGATTCGTCGCATTTCCCGGGATTCCATCAGGCGTGCCAGTGAATAGAGCGAGATCATCCAGAAGAGCGTGGCGTATCCGGGAAACGCGTAGCTGGGGACTTCCAGCCACGCGACACGGATCGACGAGATGGTCAATCCAGCCGCGAGGACGAACACAGCTGCCGCTGCGGTCGTGTTCGAATCGGGATTCCGTCCCAGAAGGGTAAACGAGCCTGATTCCATCCAGCTCCGTCCGAGCCAGACGAGGAAGCCGAACGTTACAAACAGAATCGTGATCTCCAGCCCAACCGGATCGATCGAGAAGAGCTGCGGAACAATGCCCTGCACGAAAGTCCGGGAAGCCGAAACAACTGGTTCGGCCACGGTCGGAGTTCGTTCGCCCGCCAGAGGAATGGAGAGAAATGCGATCAGGATCGCGGCGGCCACCGCGGCGATGGCCTCGAGACGCATGCGGCGATGAGTCTTGTCCAGCCGGCTCTCAATCTCCGCCGATCCCGCGGGTGCCTCGCTGCGGTGGCCCGTTCTGCGGATCTGCTGGCGGATCTCTGCGATGTCGATTCTTCCGGGAACATACCAGACCTCTACCGCCTGGTCGGTCACGTGCACGATTGCGCGAAGGACGCCCTCGGAGCCTTCGAGAGAATTTTCGATATCGACCGCCGCAGGGGAGCCTGCAGGCAGATCGAATAAGGGAATGAAGATACGCGCGGCTCCGGGCTCGAATCCGTTGTTCCGAATCGCTGCGACCGCCTGTTGAATCGAGTCGGGAGTGGACGCGGGCGGCAGGGTCACGGACTTCTCAGCGAGACTCAGTTTGACATCGAGTCCCTCGATTCTGCTCAGGTGGAGTCGAAGGCGGTGTGCGCACGAGACACAGTCGAGCTCCGGCAGCGGAATCGTGAGCGCGTGTGACGGCGCTTCCGATCGGATCGAGCGGTCTGTCTGGCTGGTCATTCAGCACTCTGCCGGAAGCCGCGATCTGCGGTGAATGTGCGAAGGATTCGTGGCTGGCAATCAGGAGCCTCGTCGGGTTTGTCGCAGCATGGAAGTGCGGCCTGGGGGATTAGATGCGAATCCAGGACACAAATCAAATAGCCGGAGGGGCAGGCTGCGGGCTTTCGGCGGCGTGACCGGAGCTCTCTACCAGTTCGTCGAGCGTGCGCCAGAATCGCGGGTACGACTTCGAGACCACTCGTTCGTCCTCGATGGAGACGTTGCCGCGTGCGAGTCCCGCGATGGCGAATCCCATGGCGATCCGGTGATCCCCATGGGGATCGATGGATGCTGCGGAGTCGCTCCAACCCGGATGGATGAGAAGTCCGTCCTCACGCGTCTCGCAGCGTGCGCCGAGCTTCGCCAGCTCCGAAGCGATTGCCTCGAGGCGATTCGACTCTTTGACCTTGAGGTTTGCGACGTTCGAGATCTCGATCGGCGCTGATGCGAGCGGAGCGATTGCAGCGAGTGTCGGGACCACGTCCGGCATCCGGTTCATGTCGAATTTGCCGCCACCGAGTTTCTTCGCCCCTCGGAAATACAGGCGTTCTGTTTCCCATGACGCAGAGCAACCGAGTTGCACGAGGAGGTCGATGAAGGCTGCATCACCCTGCACGCTCGCAGGCGAGAGTCCCTCGAGAATCACTTCACCTTCGCTGGCGGCAGCGGCAGCAAGCCAGTAGGAGGCGGAGGAGTAGTCCCCTTCGACGACGAATTCCTCGAGATTCATCGCTCCGGCCGATACCCTCACTCCTCCCGCTTCGAGCTGCTCCACGTGCGCGCCGAACGAGACCAGCATGGCGGCGGTGAGGTCCAGGTAGGGCTGCGAAACCGGCGATTCAACTCTGATGGTGATACCGCCGGGAAGCCGCGTGGCTGCCATCATGACCGACGACACGAACTGGCTCGATGTGGATGCATCGACCGACGTCTCGAAGCCGCCGCGGACGATCTTTCCCCGGATTTGAAGTGGAGGGAAGCCCTCCTGTCCCAGATACTCGATCTCCGCGGAGCAGGTACGGAGGGCATCGACGAGATCGCCGATGGGACGCTCGTGCATGCGCTCGTCACCTTTCAGGATGTAGCGGCCCGGCGTGAAGCTGAGAAACCCGGTGAGGAAACGCATGGCCGTGCCCGCCATACCGACATCGATCTCGACATCGTTCGCGGACATGCTCACCCGCTCGCCGATGGTCAGCGCCGTTGCGAATGTTCCAGACACCTCGAAACCGATCTTTCGGATCGCTTCGAGCATGTAGCGCGTGTCATCGGAATCGAGAGGATTTCGGATCGTGGTCTGCCCGGAGGACATTGCCGCCAGAAGCAGAGCGCGAGCAGTGGCGGATTTCGACGGGGGGACGCGAATCGTTCCTCTCGCGGGGGGTATCTTCGGGATGGTTTTCATCGTCAGTGGTGGAAATTGGTGGTCAATCTGCGAACTCCAGCTCGAGCCCGTCGTATGCGAGACGAAAAGACTCGGGCAGCCCTGCTTCCACGACGTGATGATCGACTTCGTGCGCCAGGTGGATCAGCCATGTGGCGCGCGCACCGATCCGGCTTGCCACATCGACTGCTTCATGAATCGTGAAGTGTGTGCTGTGCCGGGGCGCCGGACGAAGGCCGTCGAGCGCGAGGGTGTCGACACCCTCGAGCATTTTCATCGAAGCTTCAGGGATCCCGTTCGTATCGGTAATGTACGCAAAAGGTCCGATCCGGTAGCCGAGAATCGTCCAGTCCCCGTGAGCCACAGGAATGGGAATGATCTCCAGCCCGTCGTGCATGAATGGTTGCTCTACTTCGCGGAGATCGAGTTGCGGTTTGCCACCGCCGAGCTGGCTCTCGTCCCATATATAGCGGAAAGCACGCCGAATGGCCTTCGCCGTCATCGGGTTGGCATATGCGGTGATCGCCTCGCGCTGCCGGAAATTGAAGGGTCTGATGTCGTCGAGCCCCATGATGTGATCGGAGTGGGAGTGAGTGTAAAGAATGAAGTCGAGCCGGGGCATCGGGCAGCGAAGGATCTGCTGCCGCAGGTCGGGAGTGGTGTCGATCAATCCGAACAGCCCGCCGGCTTCGACCCGCACCGATTGGCGAAGCCGCTGATTCTCCGGAACGCCTGATGTGCATACCGCGCACCGACAACCGATGACGGGAACGCCCGTGGATGTGCCGCTACCGAGGAAGGAGATTTTCATGATTTCAGTTGCACGTTAACCAATTGACAGTAGCCCACCACCCGATACGGCTCAATTCACTTTTTCCGAAAACAGGAGCCACGCAGTGGACAATGAACAGTAGACAAGGGGCGGGCGGCCTACTGTCTACTCCCGCAAATCATATCTTCACAAATTCGTACTCCCCCGTTTCCGGCGAGACCATCAGAGCTTCGCCGCTTTCGTACCAGGCTGGGAGTACGCAGACCGTGGCCTCGCCAGCGGGCACGATCGTCTTGTGGTGGAAGTGCCCGAAAATGATCCTGTCGTAGCCGTTGACGTGCTGCTTTCGTCCGTAGGCTTCCATCAATTCGATGGGAAGGCGGCGCTTGTGCTTGAAATTGGATTTTGCGAGGGTTTTTTCCATCTGGTGGACGAATCTTCGGGCGATTGGTCCCGGGACCAGGCGGACACCGGCGCGCATGAACGGGTTTTTCGAAACGCGTCTCCACATCCGGTACTGGTAATCGCGGTCATTGATCATGTCTCCATGAATGACGAGGTACCGGTGCGGACCGGCCTCGAATGTGGCGGATGTTCCGAGGTCGGTGACCGACTCTTCGGCGAGAGTGCCCTCGAGGAAGAAGTCGCGGTTGCCCTCCACGTAGTGAACTTCAACGCCCGCTGCTTTGAGCTCGCGGAGTCTGGCGAAGAACTTGTGAACTGAGTGGGTGAAGAACTTTCGGTCTCCGATCAGGTAGTGAAAGACATCACCGTTCAGGTACAGCGCTGAAGGCCTGATGGCGGACAGACGGTCGAGCCATTTGACGATGGGTTGCTCGTCGCCGTCAGTCAGGCCGATATGGGAATCGCCGATGACGAAGATCTGTCCTGTCGGAATCACTCGCTTCTCCGGGACTGTCAAAGTGTCCCCTTCAGATTCGACCGGGGATTCGCTTCGTACTGCTTCTCGAGTGAATCTACTGCGCTCTCACCATCCGGATCGAGCTTTCCGGGAACTGCGATCTGCACTTTGTAAAAGTGATCGCCCGCGGATCCCTTCGCCCGTCGAACACCCTTCCCGCTGAGTCTGAAAGTCTGGCCTCCCTGGGTTCCCGGGGGAATCTTTGCGCGAACGGGGCCCTGGATGGTCGGAATTTCAATCTCGGCTCCGCGAATCGCTTCGCGGATGGTGATGGGAATCTCAGTGTGGATGTTGTCGCCTTTCCGTTCAAAGAATGTGTGGGGTTTCACGTGGACGCGGACCAGCAGGTCACCCGGGGGACCGCCATGAATTCCCGCTGAGCCTTTTCCGCGCAGGCGCACCCGCTGCCGGTCGGCAACTCCCTGAGGGAGCTTGACGCGGGATGAATCAGTCGAGGTGATCACGCCCGACCCACGACAGGTATTGCAGACGTTGTTCCCGACATGGCCCAGTCCCTGACACGTGGGGCATTCCTTCTGTCTCGGAATGGTCAGCTGGAGCTCGGTCCCCTGAATGGCGTCGCGGAAATCGATGGTGACTTCGGCTTCCACGTCGCTGCCGCGAAGGGGCGCAGTCTGTCCGAACCCTCCGCCTCCGCCTCCCGCACCGCTGAACAGATCCGAGAAGATGTCGCGAAAGTCGGCGCCACCAGTCTGCGCGCGACGCCCACGCCCTCCTCTGGCGCCTCCCATGAACTGCGAGAAGTCGAAGCCGGCGCCCGGACCGCCGGGCCCTCCAGCCTGCTGTCCGAACGGGAATCCCTGAGAATCTCCGAGGTCGTATTGTTCCCGCTTTTCCTTGTCGCTAAGAACGGCGTAAGCTTCCGAGATTTCCTTGAATCGAGTTTCGGCTTCACTCTTTCCCTGATTGACGTCGGGATGATATTTTCGGGCGAGTTTCCGATAGGCCTTCTTGATGTCGGCCTCGCTGGCATCGTTCTTGACACCAAGAATTTCGTAGTAGTTCTTACGGGCCATAGCGCGAATTAGATCATAAGAGAATCTGCATTCAGGGTTCGACGGATCTTTATGGCCCGGTGACGGATCCGGTTCCCTTTTCAGGGAAGTTGTGATCTGCTGACCGAGGAAAAATCATGCACGGTTCTTTAGGGTACAGAAATGTTCTCACGATGGTGCTCGCGGGCGGCATGGGAGAACGGCTGTATCCGCTGACTCGGGACCGTGCCAAACCCGCTGTGCCCTTCGGAGGGCGCTACCGCATCATCGATTTCGCGCTGAACAATTTCATCAATTCGGGATTCTTCAAAGTCAAGGTGCTGACGCAGTTCAAGTCGACATCCCTGATCGAGCACATCACCCGAACCTGGCGGCTGGTTCCGGAGATCGGACAATATGTGGACGTCGTTCCGGCTCAGATGCGGAAGGGTCCCTTCTGGTTCCGAGGAACAGCGGACGCCGTGTACCAGAACCTCGAGCTCATCTTCGACGAACGTCCGGAACAGGTTTGCGTTTTCGGCGGCGACCACATCTACAAGATGGATGTGAACCACATGATGCAGAACCATCTCGATATCGACGCTGACCTTACGATCGCGACGATTCCGGTCCCGCTCGAGGAGGCGCATTCGTTCGGCATTGTGGAGATCGATGACGACTTCCGGGTAACCGGCTTCGTCGAGAAACCGAAATCGGGAGCGAAGACGATCCCGGGACGGCCCGACATGGTTCTGGCATCGATGGGGAACTACATCTTCAAATCCAGAGTCATGACCGACGTGCTCGAGCGCAACGCTCTGCGGGATTCCGCGCACGACTTCGGCAAGGAAGTCATTCCGCTGATGTATCCCACGATGAAAGTATATGCCTACGACTTCGGGACGAACATGGTGCCTGGAGAGGATGACTTCAACCAGGGATACTGGCGCGACGTCGGAACGATCGAATCGTATTACGCGGCTTCGATGGATCTGATCGCCGTCACCCCGCTTTTCAACCTCTACAACCCGAGCTGGCCGATCGTCTCTTCGGCGTTGCATCTTCCGCCTGCTAAGTTCGTATTCGCCGAAGCGAATACCAAGAGGGTCGGACAGGCGACGGATTCGATGGTGTCGGACGGGGTCATCATCTCGGGGGGGACGATCAACCGCTCGATCCTCTTTCCGCGGGTCAAAATTCACTCCTTCTCCGATGTCCACGAATCGATTCTCATGGACGGCGTCGAGGTCGGACGGCACTCGCGAATCAAAAAAACCATCATTGACAAAGGCGTCAAGGTTCCTCCGAACATCACCATTGGTTACGACCTCGAACACGACCGCGAACGCTTCACGGTGACCGATACCGGAATCGTCGTCGTGCCGAAGGGCACGGTCGTGGAGCCGTGAAACGAAATTGAGAATTTAGAATCAAGAATTCAGAAAGGGGAACGGCCTTCATTCTGAATTCTGATTCTGAATTCTGAATTCTTAATTCTCCCCAGGAGCCCAATGTCCTCGAATCCGAAACAACGTGTTGACGGCCGCGCGGCCGACGAGTTGCGTCCCATCATTCTTCGTCCCGGTTTCACCACGCATGCCGAAGGGTCGGTGCTGATCGAAGTCGGTGAGACCCGGGTCATCTGCACCGCCTCGATCGAGGAGAAAGTTCCTTCGTTTCTGTATCGGACGGGAAAGGGATGGATCACTTCCGAATACGGAATGCTGCCGCGTGCGACCTCCGACAGGACCCAGCGGGAGGCGACCAAAGGCAAGCAGGGTGGCCGCACGATGGAGATTCAGCGGCTCATCGGCAGATCTCTCCGGGCTGCCGTGGATCTGGAGAAGCTCGGAGAACGAACGATCTGGATCGATTGCGATGTGATCCAGGCAGATGGTGGAACGCGCACAGCGTCGATCACCGGCGCATTCGTCGCTCTGGGGCTCGCGCTTGGCAAGCTCTACGTGAACGGAAAGATCGTTTCCTGGCCAATCCGGGAGTGGGTCGCCGCCGTTTCGGTCGGCGTGGTCGATGGAATTCCGGTACTCGATCTCAATTACATCGAGGATTCGAAAGCCGGCGTCGACATGAACATCGTTGCAACCGACAAAATGCGGTTCATCGAGCTGCAGGCCACTGCCGAGGGGGCGACGTTCAGCGATGAAGAACTGCAGGGGATGCTCTCGCTCGGCCGCTCAGGGATCGCTCAGCTCATCGACAAGCAGCGTGAAATTCTGAACCCCATCCTTGCGGAAGTGGACAGCCTCAGCCGGGACCGGCTGAGCCGAAAGTTCCGGTAGGTCATTGTTGCGATCGCGCTGCGCCTCCTACTCGATCATGCCCGACAGTGGACTCGACGCCGTCGCGTAGAGCTTGCGCTCCATCCGTCCCGCTCTGTACGCAAGACGTCCAGCCTTGACAGCGTGATTCATCGCCCTCGCCATCGCGACCGGATCCTGCGCGCCGGCAATGCCTGTATTCATCAGAACGGCATCGACACCGAGCTCCATGGCGATCGTTGCGTCGGATGCCGTGCCGACCCCTGCGTCGAGAATTACCGGTACGGTAGAGAACTCGCGGATGATCCGTATGTTGGCCGTGTTCCTCACCCCGAGACCTGATCCTATCGGCGCTCCCAGAGGCATGACTGCCGCACAGCCCATATCCTGGAGCTTTCTGCAGACGATCGGATCATCGTTGGTGTATGGCAGCACCACGAAGCCCTCGTCGAGAAGTACTTTCGCCGCATCCAGAAGCGCTTCGTTGTCGGGGAACAGCGTCTTCGGATCGCCGATCACTTCGAGCTTGACCCATTCGGAAAGACCGACTTCCCGACCCAGACGGGCGTAGCGAATGGCGTCTTCGGCCGTGTAGCAACCAGCCGTGTTCGGCAGGAGAAAGTACTTCTTCGCGTCGATGTAATCGAACAGGCGCGGCTGGGACGCGTCGGCGATCGAGGTACGCCGCACGGCTACCGTCACCATTTCTGCGCCTGAAGCCTCGAGCGCCTCGGCCATCAACTCCATGGTCGGATACTTGCCCGTCCCGACGATCAGCCGGGACTCGAAGGTCTTTCCGGCGAGTACGAAAGGGTCGGTTGTGGTGGACGTGGATTCGGTCATCGTGGGCATCGGTTCTCCTTGGTTGCGGATTCTAACGGGTCTGACGCCTTTGAGTCATTCCGGAGCGTGTTCGGGCCCACGTTTTGCTGATCTTTCGATCTCAGAATGCTGAGGAGCTCAGAGCCTATGCCGGAGCCCAAACTCGAAGATCTCGAATCGATCGACGCGATCATCCGTGCCTATTACGCGAGCATTTCCTTCGCAGCCGGCAAGCTGCCTGATTACCGGCGCCTGCGCACCCTGTTCCATCCGCGCGCGCGGATCACACCGCCGCGGGCCGACGACTCGTTGGCGGCCGAGGTGCTTGATGTCGAGCCTTTCCTGGAAAGGTCGCAGGGAATCATCACGGGAAGCGAGCTCGAAAGGAGGGGGTTCTTCCAGCGTGAGGTGTTCCGGAGCGTGGAAGCCTTCGGTAACGTCGCGCACGTGTTCAGCACCTACGAGTCGAGTCTCGCGGACGAGCCCAGGCCTTTCGAGCGCGGTATCAACAGTATCCAGCTCCTCAAGCAGGGGCACGGCTGGGCAGCGCTCAATATCATGTGGGAGATCGAGCGGAAGGATCTGGCCATTCCTGACGAGTACACTCGTGAGGACGCCTGAACATTGGTCCCGGGCCGCGTATCACCTACAATGCCGCTCCCGGTGATGTGGTGTAGCTCAACTGGTAGAGCGGCGGATTGTTAATCCGTAGGTTGCAGGTTCGAATCCTGCCGCCACAGCCAACCTTTTCAATGGTTTAAAGGCCAAAAAAGTAATCTGCGATCACTATCGAACGTGAATATTTCGCAGGCAGATTCGACAGTGCCATCGAGATTGCGTTACCGACATCACTCTCGAATGGTCACCGTTGTCGAGCTTGTGAATCTGCTCGTTTGGCCAAGGGCGGAGGCTGATCCCACTCCAGCCTCGTGGCGAATCGTCGCCCTCACCTTCATTACCGGCGGACTTGCGCTTTTTCGGAGCTGACTCGGCCGGCTCTGTCTTCGAGTAAACGACGCGAAGTGTCGTACCGTCATGTTCGATCAACGAACTTAGCCTGAATTCCTTTTTCTCCTTTCCGTTGATCTCCGTCCCTTCCGTTTCGATGTGCGCGGCGATCGGCGAGAGCCCCCGCAGCTCGCCCAACGATTGCCGAACCTCACCGAGGCTTTCCGCGAAGGCTGATTTCACGATCAGCAGAGCGAGGACTCCGGCGAACTTACTCCAGCGCAAGCAATGGAGATTCGACTCGCGTCCATCCTTTCCAGGTAGCGGTGGCGCCGGATTGCGGTGGATGGCGAGCCGCTCGCCTGCGAACTCCCGCTACGGTCTGGGTCAGCCGTCGTGCCACCCGCTGCAGCTTGACTCTGTCGTTTCCGGGCTACGCGGACCAGACGGTGACTCTCACCCGTGTGACCTCCGATTCGGTGGATGACAATTTCGTGCTCATGGAGAAGGCGGAGTCGCTAAAGGACGGGCTGGTCCTCGGGCTCTTCACGGCAGTGGGAGTGGGCCTGGATGCACTCACCGGTGCGATGTGGGAGCAGGTTCCGTCTCGCCTTTTGTTGACGCTCGTCGAGGAGGACACTCCTGGTGAGGACTCCAGACGTCATGAGGAGCGGAGTGAGGATCGGCCGCAGGACACTCCGGAGAGATGAAATTCTCCAGGGATTCAGCGGCGTGAGACATCGAGTGTCATCGTGGAACTATCGGCGTGCGCTCGGCGAAAGATAACCTTGACTCCGCCGACGTGAAACTCGGAGCCATCTTCGAGGTCGGCCGATTCAATCCTCTGGCCGCGGATGAATGTTCCGTTCTTGCTTCGCAGATCCTCCAGTGTGGCTTTGTCCGGCGTCACCGTGATGCGCGCATGGTGGCGCGAAACCGTCGAGTCGTCGATGAACACCGCCACGCTGCCATCGCGTCCAATCACGTTCTCGCCCTCAGCGAGCGCGGTCTGACGCCCATTCCATTCCACGAGCGCAGAGATTGATCCGCCCGGCTCAGATCCAGCCTTTACATCGGTCCCGCAGAAGGCGTACCCGAACGCATGAACGGTTCGAATGAATGCAGGCGATCGCGCGTCGTCACCAAGTGCGCCGCGCACCTCGGTGATCAGACCGGCCAAGTTCGATTCTGACACGAACGTCTCCGGCCACACCTCGTCGTGAAGTTGCTGCTTGGAGATCGCGTCGGGTCTCCTCTCGATCAGGACCTCGAGAAGCCTGAAGGCTTTAGGCGAAAGATGGACACCGGCACCCTCTCGGAGGAGCATCCGCCGACCCCGGTCGAGCTCAAAAACTCCGAATCGAATGATGGCCATCATGCCGCTCGGAAGTCATGAAAACACAAGGATTCCTCCAAGACTTCGAATGCCCGCCAACCGATGCTTATCTTGGTTCGAGGAGGATTGTATGCAGAACTGGCGGAAACTCGAAGATAGAACTCTGGCCCGGACTCTCGCGCTGCTTCTTTCGTTGTCGTTCGCGGGCGGATGCTCGCTCCGAACGCTCGCGGTCAACGAGGTGGGGAACGTCATTGCCGGCGGTGGATCAACCTTCACCGCCGACGACGATCCTGATCTGGTCGGCCAGGCGCTCCCCTTCACGCTGAAGCTGATCGAGAGTCTCCTTGAGCAATCACCGAATCATCGCCCACTCCTCGTGGCCGCGGCGCGAGGATTCATGCAGTACAGCTATGGTTGGGTCGACCAGACATCCGACGAACTGGAGGAGGTCGATCCAGCGGCGGCCGCGGCCGAGCGCGAGCGCGCCAAGCGGCTCTATCTTCGCGCGCGCAAGTACGCCCTGCGCGCCCTCGGTGAGGACTTCGAAAAGCGACTCATGGCTAACCCCGCCTCGGCCCTGGCCCGCACGAACAAGAATGATGTCCCCGCGCTCTACTGGGCCGCCGCCTCATGGGGGCTGGCCATCGCGCGCAGCATGGATGACCTGGAGATGCTGGCCGATCTCCCCATCACCAAGGCCATGATCGACCGCGCTGCCGAGCTCGAGCCCGGATTTGGAGAGGGATCCATCGATTCCTTCCTGATGAGCTATGACGCGGCGCAGGGCCCGCTCTCGCGCGACGCCTCAGTCAACGCTCGGACGCATTTCGATCGTGCCGTTCAGCTATCGCAAGGCAAGTTGGCCTCACCCTTCGTGTCAGCCGCCGAGATCTTCGCATTGCCTTCTCAAAACCGCGGCGAGTTCGAAGAGTTGCTGAATCGCGCTCTCGCCGTCGACACCAATGCCCGACCTGAATGGCGTCTCGAAAACGTCCTGGCCCAGCGGCGAGCGCGATGGCTTCTTTCACGTGCAGACGAACTGTTTCTCGACTCAGCTACCGGAGATGAATGATGCGCAAATCACTTCGAATCACCCTATCGTCAGTAGCCGCTGCCCTGTTGTTCACGATGTCGCTGTCAGCAAAGCAGACGCCGGCCCACAAGCCCGCGAGGATCAAGCTCGGCACCGTAGCGCCGAAAGATTCGTCGTTCGACAAGATCCTCGTCGAGATGGGTCAGAAGTGGCAGAAGCATGACGTCGTACTGAAGATCTATCCCGGGGGAACTCTGGGCGGAGAGGCGGAGATGGTGCGGAGAATGAAAAACGGCGCTCTCGACGCCGGCCTACTGACCGTGGTCGGCCTCTCCGAGATCGACGACTCTGTCGAAGCTCTGCAAAGCATGCCCATGATGTTCCGCTCCCTCGAAGAGGTCGATTTCATCGGCGAGAAACTGCGTCCGAGGCTGGAGCGACGCCTCCGGGACAAGGGGTTCGTCGTTCTCTTCTGGGCAGATGCCGGGTGGGTGCGTTTCTTCTCCAAGAGCGAGATCCTGCGTCCTGACGACCTGAAGCGAACCAAGCTCTTTACCTGGGCGGGTGACGTCGAGGCAACTGACATCTACAAGGCTGCAGGGTTCCGGCCGGTTCCTCTCGAGACCACTGACATTCTTCCTTCTCTGCAGATGGGAATGATCGACGCCGTTCCTTTGCCGCCCTACGTAGCCCTGGCCACGCAGGTGTTCAAACAGGCTCCGCACATGCTGGAGCTCAACTGGGCGCCGCTGGTCGGCGCTTTCGTGATCACGGAAACGGCATGGAACACCTTTCCACCCGCAACTCAAAAGGCGCTGGCGACTGCCGCGGCGGATGCCGGAAGGACGATGAAAGCGCGCAATCGACTGGAAAGCGACCAGGCGGTCGAAGCGATGAAAAAGCGCGATCTCCGCGTTCACAAAGTCCCCCCGCAGTTCGAAGCCGAGTGGCAGCGCGCGGCCGAACAGAGCTATCCGATGATTCGCGGACGGATCGTGCCTGTGGATCTCTTCGACGAGGTCAAACGGCTTCTCAGTGAATATCGCCGCCCGATCGCATCTCCGAAGGCCGCGGAGCCAAAATGAGCGAGTTGGCTTTTTCCCCGATGGTCGAGGTGCGCTCGAGGAAGACTCGACCGCTCGAGCAACTCGAGAACGGGCTCCTCCTCATCGTGTTGCTCCTGATGATCGCCGTTCCGATCGCGGAGATCGTGCTGCGAAAGCTGCGCGGAACGGGAGTCTCCGGGGCGAGTGTGATCGTGCAGCACTGCACGCTCGCCGTCGGCATGATCGGCGCTGCGATCGCCGCGCGGGAGCGGCGTCTCCTGAGTCTGGCCACGAGCAGCCTGCTGCACGGTCGCTGGGCTGCTGTCGCCAGGATCGTCGCCGGCTCGATTGGCGCGGCGGTGAGCGCTCTACTGGCCATCGCCAGCGCTCGATTCGTTCTCACCGAACGTCTGGACGAGAGAACGCTCGCCTACGGAGTGCCCACCTGGGTGATTCAGGCGATCCTTCCGATCGGTTTCGGGTTGATCGCGTTGCGGCTCATCATGGCAGCATCCAACCAGTGGTCTTCCCGGCTCATCACGAGCGCGGCAACGCTTGTCATGCTTCTCGTCAGCCAGGGCGAGATCTCGAGTCACTCCATGATCCTCGCCGGATTCGCCGTGGTCTTCGCCGCAGCGGTTCTCGGCGCGCCCATCTTCGCCGTCCTCGGGGGAGCGGCGATCGTCTCCTACTGGTCTGCGCAGATTCCGCTCGCCGCGATGGCGGTGAGCCACTACTCTCTGGTGGTCAACCCCTCGCTGCCGGCGATCCCGCTGTTCACTCTCGCCGGGTACATCCTGGCCGAAGGAGGCGCGTCAGGGCGGCTTGTGAGAGTGTTCCGTACGCTCGTCGGGGGAGTTCGTGGCGGGCCGGCCATCGTCACCGTGCTCGCGTGTGCGTTCTTCACGACGTTCACCGGAGGGTCGGGCGTAACGATCCTGGCTCTGGGGGGTCTGCTCCTGCCGATTCTCCTCGAGGCGCGTTACTCCGAGCGCGTTGCGCTTGGACTACTGACCGGCGCCGGCGCGCTCGGGATCCTCTTCCCTCCCTGTCTCCCCCTCATTCTCTATGGAATCGCCGCCGGTCTGGAGATGAGCCAGCTCTTTCTCGCCGGGATAGTACCGGGCTTTCTGCTTCTGGTGCTCAGCGGATGGTTAGGCCGTTCGCAGCAGCCGCGGGGTAGCAATGATGTGCGATTCAACGCAGGTGACGCGGCTCGCGCAGTCTGGGCAGCGAAATGGGAGCTTTTTCTCCCGGTTGTCGCTCTGGCGCCGCTGCTCACAGGGCTTGCCACCGCGGTCGAGACCGCAGCCGTCACTGCTCTCTACGCACTCTTCATCGAAACGGTGATCTATCGGGACTATCGCAGTCCGTCAAAGCTCACCTCGGTTTTCGTCGACTCGGGGCTTCTCGTCGGTGGCATTCTCCTCATCCTCGGTGTCTCGCTCGGCCTGACGGGATACCTGGTCGACGCAGAGATCCCCCAGCTCGCGGTCGAGTGGGTGACAGCGAACATCGAATCGAAGCTTGTCTTCCTGCTTCTGCTCAATCTCTTTCTGATCGTCGTCGGTGCATTGATGGATGTCTATTCGGCCATCGTCGTCGTCGTCCCGCTGATCCTGCCGCTCGGAGTCGCCTTCGGAATCGACCCAATTCACCTGGGGATCATCTTCCTGGCGAACCTCGAGCTCGGGTTCCTCGTGCCACCGGTTGGAGAGAATCTGTTCATCTCGGCCTATCGCTTCAACAAACCGTTAGGCGAGCTGGCGCTGGCGGTCTTGCCGTTTGTCTTTGTGCTACTTCTCGGCGTACTGGCAATTACCTATGTTCCCTTCTTGACATTGGCGCTTCCGAGGTTCCTAAAATGATTTCACACCGAGTTCCAGATCAGGAATCAATGACTAGAGAACTTCGTCGTTCTCGCGTCTCTTTAGAAGAGGGTGAGGGAGGGACCTTATGAACTCCGATCCAAGATGCCCCGACTGTGGTGACGCCCTTCCGAAGGAGATCGCGAACGGACTCTGTCCGAAATGCCTGCAGAATCTGGAGCTCGCGCCCAATGAGGGAGAGGGCGAGTCCACCATTACCGGGGGAGCTCCCGCAGAATCGCAACTTCTTTCAACTGACCACCCCACTCACGTCGGCAACTATCGGATCCTCCAGATCCTTGGCCAGGGCGGAATGGGCATCGTGTACCTCGCCGAGCAGATCGAGCCGATCCGCCGCCGTGTGGCACTCAAAGTGATCAAGCCGGGCATGGACACCCGCGAAGTGCTGGCCCGCTTCGCTGCCGAGCGTCAGGCTCTCGCCGTCATGAACCACCCCAACGTGGCCAAAGTCTTCGACGCAGGCGCCACGGATCAGGGACGGCCGTACTTCGTCATGGAGTACGTGCCCGGCATCCGGATCACCGAGTACTGCGACTTGCGATGTCTTCCACTTCGAGAAAGGCTGGCTCTATTTACGAAGGTTTGCGACGCAATTCAGCATGCCCATCAGAAAGGCGTCATCCACCGGGACGTCAAGCCGTCGAACGTCCTGGTGTCCTCGGACGATGGAACCCCGGTTCCGAAAGTCATCGACTTCGGGCTGGCCACGGCAACCGGCCAGACACTGACCGAGCAGACGTTGTTCACCAAGCAGGGTGTCATGATGGGCACCCCCGAGTACATGAGTCCGGAGCAGGCGGGAACGACGGCGCTCGACGTCGACGCCCGGACCGACATCTACTCTCTTGGAGTCCTGCTCTACGAGCTTCTCGTTGGCGCCCTTCCTTTCGATCCGGCCACCCTTCGGCGGGCCGCGGCGGTGGAGATGCTCCGCATCATCCAGGAGGAGGAGCCGCCGAGGCCGACGACGAAGTTCGGCAGTCTCGGGGACTCAGCACCGGAGATCGCGCGGCGGCGGCACACGGACATCCGCTCTCTGGCCCGGCAGCTTCGCGGGGAACTGGAGTGGATCACGCTGCGCGCGATGGAAAAGGATCCGGACCGAAGGTACCAATCCGCATCCGAGCTGGCTGCCGATGCAAGACGACACCTTGCCGACGAAGCTGTCCTGGCCGGCCCGCCGAGTCGCTCCTATCGATTGAAGAAACTCGTCCGGAAGCATCGCGCTGCGTTCGCGGCCGCGGCCGGGTTGTTGGTCATCCTTCTCGCTGGTGCCGTGGTGATCACCTCCCTGTACTTTCGGTCTGAAGCTGCGCAGCAACGCGCCGAGTCGGAGGCCGCTCGCAACGCGTTGGAGGCTCAGTCGGTGCAGGCGGCGCTGCTCGGAGACCGCAGCCGTTATGTGAAGCTATCCGGCGAGGCGATGGATCTGCACAATTCGCTGCTCGGAGAGGGGAGTCCTGGCCTCGCCTCGTATGCGGTGAACCGACTCTTCCTGCTCGAGTTGTTTCGTTACGGCTTCTTCTCCTCGAGCAGCGAATATGAGGGGCGGGAGAAGTTGATGCGTGAGGGTTTGACGCTCGTCGATCGGGCGCTCGATCGGGGCGACCCCGACGCAGTCCATGCGGCCGTCCTGATGACGGAGCTGCTGGCCCCGGAAGAGGCTGACGCGTTGCGACGGCGGATCCTGGCGCAGATGCGCGGGAAGATCGCCAGCGCGGACGAGCACATGATCGAGCTCATGGAGCGTCTGGTTGAGCGGCTCGAGGCCAAGTCGCTGCGGCCGGCCGACGCGAATGACGAGGCTCTCGAGTCGGTCTACCGCGCCTCGTTGGCGCGGCGTAGAAGAGTACTCCCGCCGGGGGCGCCGAGTCTGCTCGAAACGCAGCGGTCGCTGGCCACGATTCTCGAGCGCAACGGTGCTCGCTTGCTGCAAGTCGGCGACGCCGCGGCGGAGCCGGTCCTCCGCGAAGCATTGAGCCTTCTGGGAGAAGTTGGACTGGAGCGATCCGCGCGTGCGGCCAGGCTTCGGTCAGACCTCGGCGCGTTCCTGACCGCCCGCGAGCGGTTCGGGGAGGCCGAGACGCTGCTCCTGGAGGCGATCCCGGTGCTGGAAACAGAGCGTGGCGGAAACAACGCCTCGACGCAGCAGGCGCTCGTCAGACTCGCGAGTCTCTATCGGTCCTGGAGGCGTCCCCAAGCCGCCGCCCGCACGCAGGCTCTTCTGCCGGTGATCTTCGTCGAGGAGGCGCGCGACATGGGACCGCTCGACTTCGACGAGACCGTAGTCGATCGCGAGGGAGGCTACAGCGCGCGTCTCGGCGGAGAGTCCGTCTGGGTCTTCGGGGAGACGACAACGACACGTTCGGGGAGGAAGGGCTCGACTTCGAGACAAGCGACTCTTGCCTGGACGGACAAGCTGGATGCCAGGAAGGGCCTCGACGTCCTCGACGAGTTGAAGGATGGAACAGGCGTGCCGAGCGAGCTATTGCCGTTGACAAAGGAGGAAGCGGCCTTCAACGCAGCGCACAGTGGCGCGAACTGCGTTGAGCCGTGCGGGGTGGGGTGGATTCTCGCGCCCGCAGCGGTCGTCGCGGACGGCGAGCGAGATCGCCTTCTCGTCTTCTACCGTCGAATGCTGAGGCAGCCGCCGCGAGACGACGAGTCCGTCGGGACGTCTCTGGCCGTCTGGACCCGGGGGAGTCTCACGGGCGATCGGCCGGCGGTTCGCCCGGAAACGGATACCCCAACGCTGCTCTTCGGACCGGATGAACCGGCGTGGGGAGCGGCGGCGCTGGTCGTCGGCGATCAGATGTACGCATACGCCTGCGAGCCTCGCGGCCTCGAGGCTTCGTGCCGACTGGCGCGCGTCCCCCTTGCCGCGGCCCTTGACCGCTCTGCGTGGCGGTTTCTTGGGGCACACGGACGCTGGAGCAGCGACTGGAAGGACGCGCAGCCGGTTCTCAGTGCAGGAATTCAGCGGGGGATTTTCAGCGTCCATTGGAATGCATTCCTCGGCAAATTCATGGCCGTCGGAAGCCGGGTTCTCGACGAGCGAATCCAGATTCGTCTCGCCGACCGTCCGGAGGGCCCGTGGTCGGAAGCGGTGATCGAGATCGACACCTTGCCCTCCAGACCAGGATGGAGCTGGACGTGGCTGGGAGTGAGCCATCCTGAGCTCGCTCGCGACGAGGGCCGGATCGAATACATGACGTATCGACGAAACAGCGGGAGTCAGCGCGAAATCAGACTCGTCGAGGTACAGTTTCGCAAGGACTAGGCTGGGAAGAAATGGTTCCGATCGAATCTCCAAGTCAGGGATCAATGGCCACAGAACTTCGAGCGTTTCTCATCGCCAGTGGTGTCCTCGGCGTCCTGGCAATTGCCACGCTGTCGATCGCCGTCACGATTCTCTACCGGTCTGCCTGGGACGGAATCCGTTTCCGCCAGGAACCGGAGGGTGATCAGTCGGTGTGGATCGACGTCGACAAGCATAGTCCCGCCGACGACGCCGGAGTGCGCAGTGGCGAGCTTCTTCTCCAGATCGATCATCGTTCGCCGGGCAAGGCCGGTGCAACGAGGCTATTCACGGGCGAGCCGCGGCGCTATGTTTTCGGCCGCGTCGAACAGAAGCGCGGAAAGGCCGAGATCACGGGAGAACGCGAGGTCACGGTGACTCCGCGACGGCTCATCGACTCGCGCTTCTTCATCATCTCGCTCATCTCCGGGTCGCTCATGGCCGCATTCCTCCTCGGGCTGGGGACTCTGGTGCACTATCGAAAACTAGGTGATGCGCGCGCACGTCTGTTCCACTGGTTGTGCGGATTTCTCGGAATTCTCGCTTTGTCTCCCGCTGCGGAGAGGCTTGTCGCTAACGCAGTAAAGGATCCTCTTCTCGTCGTGTTGATGCTCTTCTCGGTGTTATCCATCCTGGTTTTCATCCCGGCCATGACGCTGCACCTCAGTCTGATCTTCCCCCGTCCGCGGCCGCTGGTGGAGAGAAAGCCGGCACTCAAGCCGGCGCTGTACCTCCTCCCCGCGGCGTTCGCCTTGCTCTTTTTCGGCACGATCGATGCGATGGGGACTGACATGCCGACGCCCGCGCTGGTCGGCCTCGTAGGCTTCATCCTTTCGGGGATCGCCTATTTCATTCTGGCCCCCGTCAATCTCATCAAGGCCTATCGCCAATCGAGTCTGGAGGAGAAACGCCAGATCCGTTGGCCAGTCTGGGGAATCATCGTTGGAATCATTGTCTCCGTGTTGCTTCCGACGGTCATGAATCTTCGAATCAGCGAAGAAGAAGGAATGAACGAAATCCAATTCGGAATCGATCCTCGAGGTCTGATGATCATTCCGATTACCTTTGCCTTCGCCATCCTGAAACGCAACCTGCTCGGAATCGACAGACTCATCAAGAAGACGATCGCGTATTCCGCGCTGAGTGTCATATTGATCCTCCTTTACGTCGGGCTCGTGGCTGTTCTGGGACGGTTGTTCGTGGCCTCATCGGGCCTGCAGAACCAGACAGTAACCATTGTCTCCACGCTGGCAATCGCCGGGATCTTCGTCCCCCTGAAGAACAGGATTCAACGGGTCGTCGATCAGAGATTCTTCCGCGAGCCCTATCAACACGCTGAAGCGCTACGAGTGGTCAGCGAAGAGATCCTCAAGGCATCGACGACGGACGTGCTCTTTCACAGCGTCGCCCTCCATCTTTGCGATACGTTGCGAGCTCGATCCATCGTGATCTTCAGCCGTGAGCCCTTCATGCCCTTCTTCCACGTGGCGGCTCAGGCCGGGCTCGTGGACGTTGACGTGCGAGACACGACCATCAGCTCCACGAGCTCCCTGGCCGATCTCTCCTCGATCCTTCGGGCCTCCGGCGGAGGTCTCAGCGACGAGGACAGCGCCACGATTCAACGAACGCAGGCGAGTCTGATTGTTCCCGTCCGAGTGACCGGAGAGCTCGTTGCCCTCATCGGAATCGGCTGGAAACTCTCCGACGAGGAGTTCGATGCTCGAGATGAAGAATTTCTCCTCGACGTTGCGCGTCAGCTCTCTGTGGGAATCGAGAATCAGAGGTTGCGTACACTTCGCGTGGCGGAGTCAGACTGGCGAATGCTCGATCGCCACAGTCGTCTCATTTTCGCCGGGATCACTCGCCTGACGACAGCTCAGCTCGACTCGAAGGAAGCGCTGATCGAAGGGTTGAAGCAAATGTTTCTTGACGCGGGCATCAAAACCTCGGAAATCCAGATCGGCGTCGGCGTGCAGCGTCTGCTCGATCGGTCGACGATCGTCCTCCGCAATGAACGATTCGAAGTCGGCGACACGAGGTTTCTGGCCCTCCCTGACGTCAGACGCCCGCTTCGAGGTCTGGCCGATGGGCTGAAGCAGAGGATTGGCGCCTACGAATTGATGGAGAAGATCGGATCCGGGGGCATGGGCGAAGTCTTTCGCGCAGTCAACGTTCACGACGACTCCTTCGCGGCAATCAAGCTTCTTCCCGAGCTGGAGATCGAAAAAGAGGAAGCGCGCAAACGCCTCGAACGGGAAGGAGCGGTGATCTCTTCGTTAGCCCACCCGAATGTCGTGCGCCTCCTCGAGCGCGGTGAGCATGACGGTCGCATCTATCTGGCCATGGAGTTGCTCGAAGGTGACACGCTGGCGGAGTCGATCCGGCGGTCATCCTGGAATCAACTCACAGCGTACCAGGTGGCCCTGGAAGTCGCTTCTGCGCTCGCCGCACTTCACCAGGCCGGCGTAGTTCATCGCGATGTGAAGAGCTCGAATGTCATGCTCACCCGATCCGGCCGGACCGTTCTTCTTGACTTCGGGATCGCACGTTCGGCGGGGACGACATCAATCACGTCGCAGCAGCGGGTGCTCGGATCCTTGCCGTACATTTCGCCGGAGCAGTTGCGAGGCGAGTCGGTCGACTCTCGCGCGGACGTCTGGTCGTTCGGAATCGTGCTAAGCGAGATATTCACGGGACGTCGCCCCTGGAAATCACACGATTCGACCAATCTGGCTCTGGAGATTCTTTCCACCAGACCGGAAGTGCCCGACGCGCGTATTCCTTCGCAGCTCACGTCGTTGATCGAGCGAATGATCGACCCCAGCCTCGACCGGCGACTCCGCAATGGAAACGAAGTCCTCCGCGACCTCAGTCAGATGGGCACGCTATTTCAAACCTTGGACAGATCTTCCAGCACCGCCAACGAAGTCTCCACCGAGGAAACGATTACTTTGGTCAAACCAGCACCGAACTCGTAAAAGGTACTGTTCATCAAATTGACGCGAGGAACGGCGCGGACCAGGAAGGAACGGCCCGTGGCTGGAATTGGGCCATCCTTCGCTCGCGATCAGGGCGGGATCGAGTACCTGGTCTATCGACGAAACAGCGGGCACACAAAAATCTCATAAACCTCTCATGCTTCGGGAGGGTCCCTGCACGATACTGATTCCGTGCAGCGTCATGGGATGACTGATCGTTCCAGGCTGCGGCGAGGGGGTCAGGCATGAGTCCCGATTCATCCTTCGAGTCGACCATCTCAGGAGGCCCCGACCGCGACCCGGAGAAGAAGGGTCTTGAGGCGGGATCGCAACTCCGTTACTTCGGCGACTTCGAGATTCTCGAGGAGATCGCTCGCGGCGGGATGGGGATCGTCTACAGAGCGCGTCAGGTCACTCTCGACCGCCTCGTCGCGCTGAAAGTCATCCTGGGTGGAGATTTCGCATCTGAAGGTTCTGTGCGTCGTTTCCGGCGAGAGGCCGAAGCCGCCGCACAACTCGATCATCCGAACATCGTCCCCATCTACGAGGTCGGAGAACATGACGGAACGCACTACTTCACGATGAAGCTGATCGACGGGAAGAGCCTCCGGGAACGGCCCGACGAGATGGGACGAGAGCAGAATGGCGCGGCCACGATCATCATGAAGACCGCTCGGGCCGTCGATTACGCACACAGGCGGGGCGTCGTTCACCGCGATCTGAAGCCGGCGAACGTCCTGATCGATTCTCAGGGCGAACCCCAGGTCGCGGATTTCGGACTGGCGCGGCGCTTCGGGAACGAGCCGAGCCTCACCAAGAGCGATGCGATCGTCGGAACGCCGAGTTATATGGCGCCCGAACAGGCCGCTGGGGGGCGGGTCCTCACCACCGCCGTGGACATCTACGCCCTCGGCGCGCTTCTCTACGATCTACTCGCTGGCCGTCCGCCGTTTCGTGGAGAGTCGATCATCGACACACTGCGCCAGGTGTTGCAGGACGAACCCGCGAAGCTTTCGAGTCTCCGCCGCGACGTCGACCGCGATCTCGAGGCGATCGTGCTTCACTGTCTCGAAAAAGAGCCAGAAAGGCGCTATCGGACGGCGGGCGAACTGGCTGATGATCTCGAGCTCTTCCTGCAGGGAAAGCCGATCCATGCGCGTCCGATCACCTGGCTGTGGCGCAGCTATAAATGGGTGCGACGGTACCGGCAAGCTGTAGCGGTAACCGCACTGTTGTTGGCGTTGGCTGGCCTTGCTGGTGGCCTCGAACTGGCCCAGCGACAATCTGCGGACCGGCGGCAACGGGAGAGGATCAAGGAAGTGCTCGATCAGTCCATTGCCCGTAACGTCAGCCCGTCCTTCGTGGATTCGTACTGGCCCGCCTTCGAGGCAGACGTTGCAAAGCGACTCGCCCGGCACAATGATGAAGAACTGAGACTGCTGGTTCGCCGAGCCTCCATTCAGGTCGTTCCCGATGTCTCTATGTTCGGCTTGACGTCCGAACCCCCTCATCTTTACACCAGTTTCTCTTGCGTTTCCGGTTTGCCACCGCTCTTCGCCTGGGCGGAGCTTCAAGGTTCGTTTGATGGCGGTTCCTGGATCCCGTTGTATGGCGCGACCTTTTCAACGGGACTCGCGTTCGGTACGATGACGAACCTGGCCGAGTCTTTCGGCCCCAGAAGCGAGAGCGACGGGCCCCATCGCCTGGCATTGCGCGCCGCCATCGAGACCTTCGATCCCGAGTCGGTGGCAAACAAAGGCACGGCCATGGCGCGCAAAGGCGGCGGTCGCTCGAACTGGCCTGAGCTGCATCAGGCGAAGATGATCGGCCGGGAGATTCGCGACCTCGGAGAGCATCGGCTGCACCTCTTCGACGAGTACCCCTCCTCATTCCCCGAACGAGTGGCCGTCTACCCGAGCCTGGGATCTGCATTCCGTCTGGATCGAGTTCAACTTGCGGTGTTGGAGATCCGCGCCGAAGATCCGCCGTGCTTCCAGGTCGAGTGGGAGAGCCAAGGTGGCACTCTCGGACGCACGGCCTGTCTGCCCGGGGAAACGAGGCCCGGGCAACGGCTCCTGGTCGAGGCTCTCCTCCAGGGATCCTTTGATCTGTCGTCTCGCGTAGCGCTCGCAGGAACGGCGTCTCTTCGCCTCGACGAAAGAGGAGGGAACATGGTGTTCGACTTCGCAATGGGGGGCGGACGTTACTTCATCGGTCGACGGGAAAGCTTTGCGGGCAGCTCAACGGGAAGCTTCGGAGTTGTGCGTTTAACTGCACTCAGTTATCAGCCCGACACGATTCTGACAGCGTCGGCCCCGACAGGCTCGTACGATGCCGAATTCCGCCTCGAGCCTTCACGCGAGGTCGCGCTGGCAACGTCTCGTATCGACCGTTTCTTTGATCGGCCGGTCGCGACGCGTACGCGCGTCGAGATCGTGCCGGTCAGGCGCGTTCGAGCGGATGCGGATTGACCATGAAGCAAGAAAAATCGCGACTTCTCCTCTCGCCGCTTCGGCGGCGCAACACTCACTGCGAACTATGAAACCGCAGGTGATAGAGATGGAAATATCATCGCGCCAACCCTGCACGGGATCGAGCGCATCCAGCGACTTCGGTAACCGCACCGATCAGTATGGACATCACGCATCATGTCGACGACGGAGGCGAATCTGTCTCCTGGCGGGAAGCCCACAGGCCGACTGCGGGCGGTCGAAGGTGGATTGAAGAAAGGAAGGCAATCGGGGCGATGCGTGCGGGGGGGCCGATTACGAAACGAAGCCAACCGGTCCTCAATATGGGATTTGCGAAACGAAGCCATTCCGATGGATGGGGGACACAACAGCCCGAATCAGGGTTTCGTTTCAATGGTATTCCCGACCGCGCCCCCCCCCCACGCATACCCAAGCAGGGCCAGGACAGCGGTTCGATAATCGTCCACTCTTCCCAGCGATGGGGGAGCGAAAAAAGAACACGGCTTAGCGCAGCTTTCATAGACCGCCCCTCCTGTTCATCGGCTCCTCGGCCTTCCGGCGCGCTATGTACGCCTTCGTCTCCGCGACGATCACGCCGCTGAGCAGCAGCAATCCGATCAGGTTTGGCAGCGCCATGAGGCCGTTCATCAGGTCCGAGAGGGTCCAGACGAAATCGAGACTGTAGATCGCTCCGAAGAACGTGGCGATGACGAAGAGGATGCGGTAGGGAAGTTTCGACCGTTCGCCGAGCAGATACTCGATCGACTTCTCGCCGTAGTAGCTCCAGCCGAGGATCGTCGAGAAAGCAAACATCGAGAGGCTGATGGCAACGATCCAGCCGCCCCAGTTGCCGGGAAGTCCCTCGCGGAACGCGAGTTGGGTGATCGCTGCCCCTCCTTCTCCCGAGGTCCAGGCTCCGGTCGAGATGATCGCGACGCCTGTGAATGTGCAGACCACGATCGTGTCGATGAAAGTCTGCGTCATCGAGACGAATGCCTGCCGAGCCGGCTCGCGGGTCCGCGCGGCAGCAGCTGCGATGCCGGCCGATCCGAGCCCGGACTCGTTCGAGAAGATACCGCGCGCCACACCGTACCGGATTCCGGCCATCACGGAGGCGCCGAGAAATCCTCCGGCGGCGCTTGTCGGCGTGAATGCGTTCGTGAAGATGAGTCGGAACGCCTCGGGAACGCTACTGATATTCATGGCGATGATCACGGATGCGCCGATCATGTAGGCGACGATCATCGCCGGGACGAACAGGGCATTGAAGCGCCCGATCGACTTGATCCCTCCGAGAATCACGGCGGCTGCCAGTAGAGCAATGACGAGCCCGCTGATCCACGTCGGGATTCCGAAGGATGTGTTCAGGGCACCGGCAACAGAATTGGACTGCACCATGTTGCCGATCCCGAAGGCCGCAACCGAGGCAAATAGCGCGAACAGAAAAGCCAGAGTTGCTCCGAGCGGCTTCGACCTGATGCCATCCCGCAGGTAGTACATCGGCCCGCCCGCCTGCTCGCCCGAATGATCCGTGATCCGGTACTTCACCGACAGCAGAGCCTCGGAGTATTTGGTGGCCATTCCGACGAGCCCCGTCATCCACATCCAGAACAGTGCCCCCGGCCCCCCTAGGGCGATCGCAGTCGCGACCCCGACGATGTTTCCGGTCCCCACCGTCGCTGCCAGAGCCGTCATCAACGCCTGGTAGTGGCTGATGTCGCCGTCGGCGCCCTTTTCGGTTCGGACAACCAGGGCAAGCCAGAGCGAACGGCCGAGCTCCCGGAATTGAATTCCCCGCAGGATGACCGTGAGGTAGAGGCCCGTTAACAGAAGAAGAGGAACCAGAAGCCAGGGTCCCCAGACGAAGCTCGACGCCGCGTTCAAAAACTCCTGAAGCTCTTGCATGGGCGCGGATTATAACCGCAGCGCCCATGCCCGCAAGGGTCACGGTGTCGTGATGACCACCGCCGTGCATTTCGGCCGAACTAAGCCTCAACATTTCAACCCTCACGACGGCCGCCAGCCGCACTCCGGGTTGGCGTGCCTCGTGAACTCTAAAAAGGAAATCAATCATGAAGCCCATCGATGTCATTGCTGCAGTTCTATTAGTCGTGGGAGGCCTGAATTGGGGCCTGGTCGGCATTCTCGATTTCAATCTCGTAGCGGCGCTGTTCGGATCGGGAACGATCCTCGCGAGTATCGTCTACGCGCTGGTCGGCCTGGCCGCTCTCTACCAGATCGTCACGTTCCGGGCGATTCAGCGTCGCTGGGGCGTCGTAACGGCCTGACATGCGGATTCTCGTCACGGGCGCAACCGGCTACATCGGCGGACGTCTCATCCCTCCTTTGCTTGCAGCGGGTCATCAGGTCCGCGTGCTCGTACGGGACGCCTCGCGGATTGCCGGCCGCCCGTGGCTTGATTCAGTAGAGGTCGTAGAAGGAAACCTGCTCGACCGCGAGTCGATGGAGCGGGCACTCGCGGATGTCGACCAGGCTTACTACCTGGTTCACTCGATGATGGCCGAAGGCTTCCAGGAGACCGATCGCCGCGCAGCAGACACGTTCGTCGCCGCCTCCCCGCGGACTCTGCGCAAGGTGATTTATCTCGGAGGGCTCCTGCCGACCGGAGAGGGGCGATCGGAGCACCTGCGCAGCCGCGCGGAAGTGGGATCGATTCTACGAGCTTCGCTGCCGGCGCTGGAGTTCCGTGCCGGCCCCATCATCGGGTCGGGTTCCGCGTCCTTTGAAATGCTTCGGTATCTCACCGAGCGGTTGCCGGCAATGGTCGCGCCGCGCTGGATCGAGAACCTCGTGCAGCCGATCGCAATCCGGGACGTCATCAGCTATCTGGTCGCGGCAACGGAAAGCGATGCGTCGGGCATCGTGGAGATCGGTGCCGACAGACTGAGCTTTCGGCAGATGATGCAGACGTACGCGGACGTGAGGGGGCTTCGGCGGAAGATCATCGCGGTTCCTGTTCTTGCTCCCCGCATTGCCGGTTTGTGGGTGGGACTCGTCACGCCGATCCCGAACCGGCTGGCCGTGCCTCTCATGGAAGGGATCGTCGAGCCGGTCGTCGCGGACACAGGCCGGGCGGAAGAGCTCTTCCCAAAAATCAAGCCGACGTCCTATCGCGATGCCGTGATTGCAGCGATCGAGCCGGACATCGAGATCGAAACGCGCTGGAGCGGCGCACTGCACGACACGCCTGCCTATGAATTGACCGATCGGGAAGGAATGATGCGCGAGGTCCGCTCGATCGAAGTGAACGCTTCGCCGGAGAAGGTGTTCGCCGCGTTCACGTCACTTGGAGGGGATCGCGGATGGCATCGCTGGAACTTTGCGTGGCGAGTTCGTGGATGGATGGACCGCCTCTTCGGAGGTCCCGGCCTGCGCCGTGGACGCCGCGACCGTCAGAAGCTTTTCGTCGGAGAGGCGCTCGATTTCTGGCGCGTCGAGGCGATCGAGCAGGGTCATCTGCTGCGCCTGCGCGCCGAGATGAAAGTTCCAGGTCGCGCCTGGTTGCAGTGGGAAGTGGTGGAAGAGGGCAACGTCTCGAAACTCGTGCAGACGGCGCTTTTCGCGCCGAAAGGCCTGTTCGGTGTGCTGTACTGGTACGCTCTCTACCCGCTGCACGGTCTTATCTTCAGCGATCTCGCGCGCGCAATTGCGAATGACGCGGAAGCGATGAACCAGTCGGGTGACGCTCGCGTGCTCTCCCTCTCCCCGCGAAGTCGGGGAGAGGGTGGCGCGCGGCCTCCGCGCAGACGTTGAGGACTTGCGAGATCGTCGCGCGCCGGGAGAGGGGCGTTGGGGGCTTGCAGCTACGCATGCCAGTCGGCTGCATTCGAATTGCCTGCGCGGCCCCTCACCCCTGACCCCTCTCCCCGTTCACACGGGGAGAGGGGAATGGGATCCGCGCAGACCTTACATTGTTGCTCTCAGATCTCTAAGGCTTCGTGTAGAGGTCGATGATCCGCTCGATGGCCTCGGTGCAGACCGCACAGAATCCGACGTCGTTCCTCGTGAACATGATGCAGTCGATCTCCGGACGATACAGGCCCCTGGCCTCGTAGCCCGCGCCTTCGAACGCGCCGACCTTGCCCGCATGCTTTTGCGACGCTAGAAATTTCGTCTCCCAGGCCTGCTGCTCGCGGAAGAGGCGATCCATCACGGACTCTGGTTCACCCTTCCGTCGGATCTCGCGCCGCTCGCCCTGGACGCCGTAGCTGTGTTTGTCGAACGCCGCCTGGTCCCACGGCGTCGGGATGGGAGTTCCCGGCTCGACCAGGTGGCGCCACTTCAGCTTTGCAGGATCGTGTAGCGCCGTGATGTTTGGCTCCCACGGTTCCGGATGATCGGTCCCGCCCGTTTCGTAAGCAACGTCCGAGGTGTAGTACTCGTCGGCGAGAGCCGCGAAGTGGTGCGCAAACTCGTGAACGAAGACGTATTCGGAGTAGGCGCTGTCGACCGACGTGGTCGCCTGATCGTTGAAAATGCCTCCCCCTCCGTACTGGGCTTCGTTGACGAGAATCTCGACGAACTCGTAAGGCGCGGCGGAAGCGGCATCGCGGAAGGCTTTGTTGTCGAGCGTGAGGATGTACCGTTCGGAGTCGAAGATGTTGTATTGAGTCCCGATCGCCGTGCGGCGGAACTCGCCGGTCCGCGGCTGGTTGACGCCACTCTCCTCAGCCGGGATCTCGAGTGCACGGACATTGAAGTCGCTCTTCCTGCTCTTGAAGGGTTCCGTCGCGAAGAGTCTGTCGAGCAGACGTTTTGCATCCGCGCGGAATTTCGGCAGTTCGGCCTCCGTGTAGCCTTCGCTGATGAGAAGCAGGTCCACCTTCTGTGATGGAGGCCCACTGTCGAGAATCGTCGTCATGCGTCCCACTGGTTTTGCGCGTCCCCGATTCACGAAGCGTGAGTTCGGATCGACGAGGGTTGACCAGACTTCGCGGAAGCTTCCGTCGTCACCCCGCTTTCGAAGTACGACCTGTACGGGGTTCTTCGGCCAGGGAAAGCGCAGAGATTCGTGGTAGGTGCGATGAACCTTTTTCGACTCGGCCGTAGTCTCCCATTCTCCGAAGACGGAAGCGAATCCCCGCGAGTAGATCGTCAGATTGGTTTCGCGATCGACGACGACGAACAGGTATTTCCCGAGATTGGTGGGATCGATGAGCCGCGTTCGGCTGCCGGGCCATGGGCCATCGGAGACGATGTTGTCGAGGCTGACGATCTCCTTGCCCATTCCGCCCGTGTGAAAGTAATCGACGCGCATGGTGTCGCCCGTGAAGTGCTGGTCGAAGCCGCCCTGGGCGAGAATCGTCGAAGTGATGGTAAGCAACAGCGCGGCGAGAACAGTTCGAGTCGGTCGCATAAGTCTCCTGTCGTCGTTGGTACGAGTGATCAACGAATGACGAATGACGAGTGACGAATGACGAATGCACACCCACCCTTCGCGTGGGTGCGACGCCGTCGTCTCCATTCGTCATTCGTCATTCGTCACTAGTCTATCTCACCCCTCGACCGGTGCCAGCTCCCTGACTCCCGGCGTGCGCATCGTGATCAGGGCGCGGATCACGATGTACAGAGCCAGCACGATGAGCGAAGCCGAAGCCACTGCGTTCACGAGAGCCAGATCGACACCTTCCGAGATGGCCAGGTTTGCCGTGGTCAGCTTCACCAGCGCCCACAGCGTGATGACGAGAACGAATGTCATCGGAAGCAGCGTGAACCCGATTCGCTGTCGCGATTTGTAGAGCCACACGGTGATCGTGAGCAGAGTCAGGGCCGCCAGAAGCTGATTCGAAGCGCCGAAAAGCGTCCAGAACCGGATCCAGCTTCCTTCTTCCGATGCGAGCACGAAGTAGAAGGGAAGCGCGATCGTCAGAAGAGTTCCGACCAGAGCGCCCATTGAGGTCTGCCATTTGAACAACTCCTGCACGATGTAGCGTCCGAGACGCGTGCAGACGTCGAGGGTATCGAACACGAACGTGGAGAATGCCATCGCGCCGAACGTGATCGCGAAATTCAGATGCTCTTTTCCGATGATGAGCGTCAGAAACTCACCGATTCCGTTTCCATAGATGGTTCCCGGCTTCAGTCCCTCCAGATCGCCCTGGGCGACGATCATCACCGTCACGAGCGCGATCAGTGCGACGAATCCTTCCGCGAGCATGGCACCATAGCCAACGCTGCGGATGTGTGTCTCCCGGTCGATCTGCTTCGATGTCGTTCCGGAGCAAACGAGCCCGTGAAATCCGGAGCACGCGCCGCAGGCGATCGTGACGAAGAGGAAGGGGAAAAGCATTCCGGTCATCCCTCCGACATCCCACGACCGGAACGCCGGCTGGCGGATTTCATAGCCACCGAAGAAAACGCCGATGACGCCGAGCGCAAGGGCGATATACAGCACGAACCCGCCGAGGTATCCGCGGGGCTGCAGCAGCGCCCACATCGGAACGACCGACGCAACGATGCAGTAGGCGAGGATCAGCACGGCCCAGGTCTTCGCATCCATGAGAAGCAGTGTGGAGATCTTCGTTCCGAACCAGACGACCCCGAACGTCGCCGGAACGAAGATGATTGTCATGAGCCACAGCGGTGGTTTGAGGAAGCGCTGGATGATGCCCATCAGGATCGCGAGCATCAGATACATGATGCTGGCTGCGGCGACCGCGCCTCCGGCGTTGAATGTCAAACTCGCTCCTACCAGCTCGTCAATACCTCCCGCGAAGCTGGCCGCCGTGATGTCGGCGAACGCGATGATGACGTAGACCAGGGCGATCCAGATGAACGCCATCATCGCCATTCCGGCGCCGTTGCCCATGTGTTCACGGACGATTTCTGCAATCGACCGGGCGCCGTGACGAACCGACGCCGTCAGTGCAGCCAGATCGTGAACTGCTCCGATGAGAACGACGCCGAGCGCGACCCAGAGAAGACATGGCAGCCAGCCGAACGCCTGGCAGGCAATGATCGGTCCTGCGATCGGGCCGGCCGCTGCGATGGCCGAGAAATGCTGGCCGAAAAGGTAGAAACGTTTTGCCGGAATGAAATCCACGCCGTCGTTGAGCAGATGGGCGGGCGTGGTCCGGGCGTCGTCGAGCGCGAACTGGTTTGCCAGCCAGCGACCATAAAAGTGGTACGCACTCCAGAGGAGAGCAACGAAGGCGACCGCGATGATCGTCAGAGCCACGCGCGGAGATTGTGAACCCCAGGGGTGTGGGATTCAAGATGATCGCGCATTCATCATGCATTTTGCGTGTGCCGCACGGCAAAGGAGGTTTAGTCCGCGCAGTAGCGAGTGTCATCCTGAGCGCAGCGAAGGATCCCCCGCCTACCGGCTGTATCGCAAGATCTGAGGGGATCCTTCGCTGCGCTCAGGATGACACGTAGGGCTCTGAGTTGACGCCACCGAACTACGGCTTGAGCACGACCTTCGTGCAGCCGTCCTCTTTGTCTTTGAAGATCTGGTAGCCGTAAGGCCCATCTTCAAGCGGGAGCTCGTGACTGATGACGAAGGATGGGTCGATCTCGCTTCGCTCGATCAGGTCGAGCAGGGGACGAACGTACCTATGGACGTGAGTCTGCCCCATTTTGAGAGTGAGCCCCTTCTGAAAGGCGGCACCGAATGGAACCTTGTCGATGAACCCGCCGTAGACGCCGGGAATGGACACCGTTCCGCCCTTACGGCAGGCATGGATCACCTGGCGTAGAACGTGAGGGCGATCACTCTCGAGGCGGACAGCCTGTTTGGCCTGGTCATAGATGGCGTCGATACTCGTACCGTGCGATTCGAGCCCGACTGCATCGATGCAGGCGTCAGGGCCGCGCGAGCCCGTCATCAGTTTGAGTGTGTCGAAGACATCGGACTCTTCGTAGTTGATGGTCTCGGTTCTGTCGTCACTTGCCGCGAGATCCAACCGCTCTTCGAATCGATCGATGGCGATCACGCGTCCGGCACCCAGGATCCACGCGCTTCTGATGGAGAATTGTCCGACGGGGCCGCAGCCCCAGACGGCCACCGTATCGTCCTTCTGGATGTTGCAGTTCTCGGCAGCCATATATCCGGTGGGAAAGATGTCGGTGAGGAAAAGCAGCTGCTCGTCTCGAAGCGTTTGAGGAACCTTGAAGCAGTTCACATCCGAGTAAGGCACGCGAACGTACTCCGCCTGTCCTCCGGCGTAACCCCCGGTAAGGTGTGAGTAGCCGAAGAGTCCCGATGGGGCGTGGCCATAGATTTTCTCCGGAAGCCACGCGTTGGGATTCGAGTTGTCGCAGAGGGACCACAGCTGTTTGTCGCAGAAGTAGCAGTTGCCGCATCCGATGCAGAAGGGAACGATGACCCGGTCACCGGTCTTCAAGCCATTGGCCGCAGGCCCTGTCTCGACGACCTCACCCATGAACTCGTGGCCCAGGATGTCGCCTTCGCGCATGGTGGGGATGTAGCCGTTGTAGAGGTGAAGATCAGAGCCGCAGATTGCGGTGGAAGTCACGCGGACGATCGCGTCGCGCGGATTGAGGATTGTCGGATCGCTGACTTCCTGAATCCTGACATCATGTTTGCCGAACCAGCAGAGTGCCCTCATTCCGCCCTCACGCCTCGGCGCGGCCGGTCGGCTGCCCTTCGGTCGTGGGAACCTCTCCGGTTTCGAGCAACGATTTGAGCCGCCTGAGGTCTCCCTCGACCTGCTGGCCCGGCTCTTCTCCGAAAAGTTTTGCCACGACCGCCCCCAGAGCGCCGCCGGGCGGGTCATAGCGCAGGGATACGCGCACTTCAGTTCCGCGATTGCCGGCCGCGGTTCGGAACTGAACCGATCCCGCGTTGTCGACCTCGGAGCCTTCGAGAGAGCGCCAGCCGATCAGCTCATCAGGTATCTCGTTGATGATCTCCGCGTCCCATTCGACGGTTTTCCCCGCGGGTCCCGTTGCCACCCAATGCGAACGCTTCTCATCCGTTTCAACGACTGATTCGAGGTGTGCCATGAATCGCGGCAGATTGTCGAGATTACGCCAGAATCGGTAGATCTCGGACGGTTCGCGGCGGATGATGATCGATTTTTCGACGCCGATTCCACGGCCGTATGAAATGCTGGTGTTCTCGCTGGTCTCCTCGTCAGCCGAGCTGATGCCGAGCGCGCTGAATGCGGGGCAGTGCCCCGTGGTCCCCCGGTAAACGAGCAGCCCTCCAAGCAATGCGGCGGCAACCCCTCCGACCGAGCCCCGTGTGAGCCCATAAAGCGCGACGGCGCTCCCGCCGATCACCGACGCGAGACGTTCCGTTCCTCCCACGTTGATGTCAGCTGAAGAAGAATGAAGACGTGCGTTGAGATTCGTTTCGATGGATTCGAGTATGTCTGTCATGAACTGAAAATCCAGCATGAGCCGTGCCATGGAGAATCGAGCCGATGCATACGGGCGAGTGAACAATGGGGTGTCGGCTATCATCACGAGATGAACCAGCAAATCCGGGGAAGGCAGATTACGCTCGATGAGGTTCTGGCGGCACGAGAGCGCATCAGCAATGTCGCCGTTCGTACGCCCCTGGTTCCCCTCTTCCCGTCGGGTGGCGGGCCCTCGATTTATCTGAAGCTCGAGACGCTGCAGCCGATCAACGCATTCAAGCTGCGGGGAGCCGCCAACGCGGTCGCCCTTCTCACTGACGAACAACGTGCCCGCGGCGTCTGGACGATCAGCGCAGGGAACGCCGGACAGGGGGTCGCCTACGCGGCGCGCGCTGCGGGAGTGTCCTGCACCGTCGTGGTCATCGACACGGCACCGGAAACCAAAGTCGAGCGGATGCGGCGGCTCGATGCACGCCTCGTGAAGGCGCCATTCGATGCTTGCTGGCGGGCGATGGAAGAACGTCGATTCGCCGACGTCGAAGGTGTCTTCATCCATCCGTTCGACGACGACGGTTTCATCGCGGGAAACGGAACGGTTGGGCTCGAGATCCTCGAGGACCTTCCCGAGGTCCGGGCCGTCGTCGCTTCGATCGGAGGCGGCGGCCTCATTGCAGGGATTGCTGCTGCGATCCGCCCGCAGAACTCGGCAGTGCGGATCTTCGGAGCGGAACCCGAGACGGCCGCGCCTCTCGCGTTGTCCCTCAGGCAGGGCTCACCGCAGATTTTCGAGGCATGGCAACGGTCCTTCGTCGACGGTGCCGGCGGCAAGAGCATGTTTCCGGCGATGTGGGAACGTCTCGAGGGGCAGGTGGACGGTTCGATCGTCGTGTCGCTTCCTGACATACGAAAGGCAATGAAGCTGATTGCAGAAAACGTCAGAGTGATTGCCGAGGGAGCCGGAGCGCTCGCTGTGGCGGCGGCGATGAGCGGCGAGGCTGGCGAAGGACCCATCGTGGCCGTCGTGTCCGGAGGGAACATCGACCTGGCGACGTTTTCGGAGCTCGTGGCCGAAGATACGTGAGAGGTTCGTCCTGAGCCATAGGAACCAAGATGACTCATCGCCGCGCAAACGCGGAGCAGAATTACTGTTTCCTCACCGGCGCCGGGTAGTCCCGGCGATCGATCAGTTCTCCCAGGCCGACGGCGCGGACCGGAACTTCCTGGCCCATCACACGGACTGGCGGTGGAATCGGAGTGGGTCCGCCCCTTTTCTCCGGAATGCGCACGACGACGCGTGTTGCGTCGATCTTTGGTCCGGCCAGCGTAAGCTCGACCCCGGGCAGCAGGATGTCCGCATTCGGCGGAACGCCTTCGAGCATCAACATGTTCTCCGGAAGTCCCGGCGCACTGAAGATGATCGTAGTGTTTCCGGGTGCCACGTCGAGAATGATGAAAGCTCCGTTGTCTTCAAGGCCGCCTGTGGCGATCTGCCCCTCCACGGAGAGGCTCGTGTCCTGCAGGATCTGGAGCTTCAGCTGATTGATCCCGGTGGTCTGTTCCATGAGCCGGTACATCTCATTCGGCGGAAGCTCGATGTCGCCGATCCAGCCTCGAAGACTCGCGGGCGTTTTGCTGACTTCCGGGCGACCCTCGCTCGGTCCACAACTGATCACTGTGAACGCCAGAGTGGTTACGACTGCTGTCAGTGCAATTCTCATTACTCAACTCCCGTGGCAGACCTCAGAGCGTCCTGCCCATGAGTGGATCGCGCAGGGTAACGTATCGGCCGGCTAAAATATTGTCCAGGCGAAAAAGGTGTTTCGTTGCGCTCGGAATGACACAGCTGGTTCACTTGAATCGAAGCGAATGAGCGCTGCGTATTTGCCGCTGAATCCCATTCCGGTGATAATGCCATGGTGTCCTCGAGCGGAGATCACACGGCACACGTGGCTGTGAGGTCGAGCCTTGGGCGGGAGGGGCAGGAGCGGCGATGAAGAAAATCATTCCCTTACTCACAGCACTCGGAATTGCTCTGGCTGGTCTGGTCTGGGCGCAGGGCCCTCAGCAGGCTAGCGTGCGCACTTCCGCAGGCGAGCGTCAGATCCAGATCGTCAGGCAGGGCGAGCGGACTCTGTTTCCCGTGGACCAGGTCCTGGCGATACTCGGCGGTACGGTCTCGAGCGATCCGGAAGGGTATCGGGCGCGCTTGAACGGAGTGGAGATCAGCTTCGCATCCGACAGCCGATTCGCGGTCATCGGCGACAAGATGGTCGAGATGCCGGAGCCGCCCGTCATCATCGAGGGCCGGGTGTTTGTCCCGTGGCAGTTCTTCCAGGGTTTCCTCGCAGCCGCTTCGGGGATGCAGACTTCCTGGAACGCCGCATCCGGGGTTCTCGAGTTCCGTCCGGCCGTGCGTGCGGTCCTGACCGCACAGACCTCAGTGGTCGACCTCCAGGGGATGACCAAAATCGTCATTCAACTTTCCGGCAGCACTGAGTACACGATCGAGCGTGAACCCGGTTTTTTCCTCATCCGGCTCGCATCGCCGATCCGCAGCAGCGCGCCCGAGCAGAGTGTCGAAAATCCACTGGTGTCGCGGATCTCTTATACCGAACGAGCAGTCCGCATCGCCTTGAAGGCGACTGAAGTGACCGCCGACGCCTACAAACTGGAATCACCGTTCCGCATCGTGCTCGATCTTCGTCCCGGATCGGCTCCGAGGCTGCCTGGTCTCGTGACTCCTGCACCCGCGGTCGATCCGCCCGGCATTCGGACCATCGTGATCGATCCCGGTCATGGCGGTAAGGAAGTGGGAGCCGTCGGTCCCGGCGGACTGATGGAGAAGAATGCGACGCTGACCATTTCACGCAAGCTCGCCGCGTCGCTCGAGCGCAAACTGAACACGCGTGTGGTGCTTACGCGGACAGGAGACGAGCTGGTATCGCTCGATGACAGAACGGCCATTGCGAACCAGTACAAGGCGGATCTCTTTCTGTCGATTCACCTGAACGCCTCGCTCATCCAGGGTGCCCACGGATCGGAAACGTACTTCCTTTCGGTTGAAGCATCGGACGATCTTTCCCGTCAGGCCGCCGAGCGGGAGAATGCCTCGTCCCCTTCGTCGCGTCAGAGCGGAGGATCGGACTTGCGGCTGATTCTCTGGGATCTCGCTCAGCAGGAATACCTCAAGGAGTCGAGCCGTCTGGCCGAGATCATTCAGACCGAAATGAACGGCGCGACCGGCGTTCAGAGCAGGGGAGTCAAACAGGCGCCGTTCAAGGTGCTCGTGGGTGCAACCATGCCCGCAGCCCTGGTGGAGCTCGGCTTCATTTCCAATCCTCAGGAAGAAGCAAAAATGCAGGACGCCGCTTTCCAGGACGCTATTGTGAATGCCCTGACCTCGGCAGTCGAGCGTTACAAGAATGAATACGAAGTCAGGATCGGCGTGGCAAGCCCGTCGCCCGCTCCGGTACTCGGTCGGCAGGAAGCCGATTCCCCATCCGCCGCCCCCGGAACCACCACCCCGGGAGAGTAAGCATTGGCTGGCACTCGAATCACGATTTCCGACTGCAAGCGAGTACATCGCACAGCGGCGGAAAAAATGTTCGGGATGGGTGTCCTCGCCACTGGATCGGCGGCAATCTTTCTCTTCCTGCTCGTGCTGACCGCCTGTCGCTCTGAAGACTCCACGGCGACCTCGACCACCCAGGCTGACCGCGTTTCGAGCCGTACAATCCAGCTCTTCTACGAGTCGCCGGCGATGCTCCTCGTGCCCGAGATCCGGAGCGTTACGCTGCCGGAAAATGACGCCGCGGCCCTCGCGATGGTCATCCGTGAATTGCTCGAGGGATCGGCGAATGCATCGGTTCCGCGTTCGTTCCCTCCGGATACGGTCGTTCGTGCTGCGTACCTTCTGCCCGATGGAAATGCGATTGTGGATCTGGGGGGAGCGACCCTGACTGCAGGCTGGAATGCCGGAAGCCACCAGGAGCTCATTGCGGCCTACTCAATCGTCGAGACCGTGATTTCGAACTTTCCGTCGGTACGTCAGGTCCGCCTGCTGATCAACGGGCAGGTTGCCGAGACCCTTGGTGGTCATGTGGATCTCGACAAACCGTTGAGGCCGCTAAGTTTTCTCGTTGCGAAACGTTGACGGCCCATCGCGCGTATCCACTTACTGATGGCCAGGCGGCCCGGGTCCGGATTTCGTGGTCACAAAATTGTTACGCTTGAGAAATTTTTCACAAAGTCGTCTATAATGCGCCCGGAAAACACAGTCTTTACTGGATGGGCAGGTGGAGACTCTTTCCAGTCGTTCAGCCTGCCAACCGTGATGAAAATCACTTCAAAAAGATGCCGCAGTACCCACACTGCCCGTTCATCCCGTCCCTGAGCGTTTCCGAAACCCATCCAGTAGATTTGAAGGCCCCGGAGAAATCCGGGGCCTTTTTTTTTGTCGAATGTCCGGCTCAAACGTGGGCGGAGTCCCCGGCTACTTCTCTCGCGCCAGTTCCGCCAGGGACTGTTCCGCAAGCATTCGCGGGTCGGCATTCACCACCAGACGGCTCAGAGATCGAACAGCGAGAGCGGCCGCGGAGAGCAGGGTGGCGGCTGAGAGCCGCTCCCGGATTCGTCGTGCCCGCGCGGGATCGAGGTGATCTTCCAGTGGAAGCGCGGCAAGGTCCCGAAGGACGGCAGCAAAAAGTGCGAGAGCAGTTCCGGCATCTTCCTGAGACGCCAGCAGTGGCGCGATGCCGAGGAGCGCTGCGTTGTCGCCGTCGCTGGCGTACGCATCGAGCGCTTCGACGATGCCGGAAGCGAGTGCCGCGGAGCTTCCAGGTTCCAGACCGTGCAGGGTTTCTTCACGTGAGAATCGGGAGGCCTGCAGCGACTGGAGGGCAGTCGCGCGGGGCATGACCGGGGGACCGATGTAGATCGATTGTGATCGGGATCGAATCGTCGGCAGAAGAAGGTCAGGCGAGCGGGTCAGGAGCATGAAGGCGGTCTGGCCCGTCGGTTCTTCCAGGGTCTTGAGCAGGACATTGGCAGCGGTGACGCTGGTCGCGTCGGCGCGCTCGATGATGAATACTTTCCATCGTCCTTCGTACGGTTTGAGCGTCGCGGACGATACAACGTCACGAACCTGCTCGGCCGAAATCAGCTTCCGGTCGTCGGAGATCTGTATCAAATGAACGTCGGGATGATTGCCTCGATCGATCTTCTGGCAGGAAAGGCAGTCGTCGCCGGTAGTTCTCTCGAGACACGTCAGAGCTTTCGCGACGCGAACGGCCGTTTCCAGAAGTACGGCCGGAGAGGGGCCGTGAAGAATCAGCGAATGGTGCAGCTCCTCCCGCCTGGCGGCCTCGAGAAGAAGCGCGGCGGCTCCGGTCATGCGTCGGGTGCGCCGGAAAAATTGAGCTTCGGTGCCCGCGCGCGCAACTCTGCGAGGGTCCGTTCGAAGACCTCCTCGACGCTTCCGGTTGCATCGATGACCACGTAACGGTCGGGCTCGGAAGCGGCGAGGGTGAGGTAGCCCTCGCGCACACGGCGGTGAAAGCGAAAGTCTTCTCCCTCGAGACGGCTCTCGGTCTGAAGGTGATCCGAAGTCCTGTTTCGCTCTCTCGCGCGTCCGAGCCCGATTTCCTCGGAGAGATCGTAGATCAGCGTCACGTCCGGTTGAATTCCGTCGGTCGACCAGTGGTTCAGCGTCCGCAACTGATCCAGGTCCAGCAGACGTCCGAACCCCTGATAAGCGAGTGTCGCATCGGTGTAACGATCGCTGAGGACCGGGACGCCGGCTTCGAGCGATGGTGCGATCACCTCGATGACGTGCTGCCTGCGTGAAGCGGCGTAGAGAAACAACTCGGTGGTCGGATCCATCCCTTCCTCGTGGGGGTCGAGCAGGATGGACCGGATCCGGTCGGCGAGCGGGGTGCCGCCGGGCTCCTTGGTGAGCACAACATGCTGTCCCGACCCTCGGAGCGCCTGTGCGATGAGATGTACCTGCGTCGTCTTTCCGGAACCTTCGATGCCTTCAACGGTGAGAAAAAAACCTCGCGAGCTCATAGCGGCGCATTCTACCTGACGTTCTGGAGGAGACAAGACACAGTAGACAGTAGACAGTAGCCCCTCACCCTCTCGAATAGGGCACACCGTGCGCGGTCGGGTGGCTACTGTTTACTCTCTACTTTCCCTCAGCATCCGCAGCCAGACCATCTCGGAGTCCCCGCAGATAGTGCTGCCGCATGAGTTTCTCGAAGCTGTCGTGTCTGGCGAGCAGCGAGAATTTCTCCCCGACCTTCGCGGTACGGCGAAGCCAGCTGATCTGCCGTTCGCTGGCAAGGCCGCGTTCAGCGAGCTCGTGCACACCCAAAAAGTGGCCGAGCTCGGGATGCTTCCTGTAAAAGATCGCCCCCGATCTGCCCACCGTGTACTGCCTGCGGGCGAATGAGTCGACCGTCATCGGATGATAATGCCGTGTCACGGCGCTCGCGTTGTAATGAATCTTCAGGCCGTACGCATCGAGCCGGAAGGCGAGCTCGATGTCCTCCCACGCTGCGGATGGAAAGCTGGTATCGAACGGAAATTCGAGGAGCAGTTCCCGGCTGATTGAGATATTCGAGGTGTAGAAGAAGTTGAATGGGACGACCTCACCGTCACCGATGAGCTTATAGCCGAACTGCAGGCCATAGTTGTTGATGTAATGCATGAAGCTCGTCACTCGCTCATCCACCGGCCAGCCGGTATAGCCGAGGCAGGCGGCAAGCCTGGCGTTGCCGGTCTCGTGGTGGGTCAGGGCGTGCTCGCGAAGGAAGGCGGATTCCGGGACCGTGTCGTCTCCGATGAAGATGATGAATGTTCCGCGAGCGAGCTGGACGCCGCGGTTCCTTGCCACTCCGGGGCCCGAGTTTTTCTGCGATTCAAAGGTGAGCCGGTAAGGGTCCACATTCGCGATCGAGCGCTTGACTATCGTCGACTCTGTAGCATCCTCCGATCCGTCGTCGATCACGATGACCTCAAACGGTGGAGCGTCCATTTGGTACGCGAGAGAGTCGAGAACCCGGAGCAGCACCTCGAGCCTGTTATAGGTCGGGATGACGACGGAAAAGTAGGGCCGAGTTGTCATTCATGTCGAATTGTTGAATGTCGAATGTTGAATGTTGAACTGGATATCGACGCTCCCGCCACCTCGGTCGTGCTCCACTCAACATTCAACATTCAACATTCAACATTCGTCTTCCTTTCAGGCGGAAACGCCCCCGTCCACGGACAGCACCTGTCCCGTAATCGCGCTGGCGTCGTCCGAGAGAAGAAACGCGACGGCGGCGGCGACCTCTTCCGGTCTTATCACCCTTCGCATAGGAATCGCGCGGATCATCTCTTTACGCGCTTCGGGATCTAGATCCCGAATCATGTCGGTCTCGACCAGCCCGGGCGCCACGCAGTTCACACGCACGCCGCTCCGGGCGAGCTCTCTCGCGAGAGTCCTGCTCATGGCGATCAGGCCACCCTTTGCGGCCGAGTAATTGGCCTGGCCCGGAACGCCATGAATAGCCGAGAGCGACGCCACATTCACAATGGCACCGCTGCGCTGTTTCATCATGATGGGAATCACAGTGCGGATGGTCGTGAAGGCCGCGTCGAGATTGGTGTCGAGTACGTCCCGCCAGTCTTCGTCGCTCATGTTGAAGGCGAGCACGTCGCGACGGATTCCTGCGTTGTTCACCAAAGCGTCGAGCGACCCGCGCTCGGAGGTGATGCGATCGATGACGTTCCTGGTCGCCTCGCGGTCTCTCACGTCCGCCTCGAACGCGACAGCTCTGCACCCAACCTCGGCCGTCCGGGCTTCGAGTGCTTTGGCCGCCTCTCTGGAGTTTCGATAGGTGAACGCGACGTTCCAGCCGTCCCTTGACAGCCGCTCGACGATGGATCGACCGATGCCTCGAGCTCCTCCTGTGACGAAGACGGTGCGTCCCACTAGCCTTCCTGCTCTTCGTACTTGTCCTTGAGCGAGGCGACCACGCCTGGGTCGGCCAGAGTCGTCACGTCTCCGAGCGCGCGGCCTTCTGCAACATCGCGCAGGAGCCGCCGCATGATCTTGCCGCTCCGCGTCTTCGGCAGCTCGGCGGTGAACAGGATCGACTCGGGCCGCGCCAGCGCGCCGATCTTACGGACGACATGTTCCTTGAGTTCCTGTTCGAATCTGGCGCGGTTCTCGGGTGCAAAGGCTCCAGACTCCTTGACGATGACGAAGGCGGCGATCGCAGTTCCTTTCAGCTCGTGGGCGATACCGACGACTGCTGCTTCAGCCACCGCAGGATGATCGACGAGCGCAGATTCGACCTCCATCGTTCCGATCCTGTGGCCCGCGACGTTGATCACGTCATCGACGCGTCCCAGGAGCCAGTAGTAACCTTCCTCATCCCGTTTCGCTCCATCGCCCGTGAAGTAAATCCCGGGCCATTTCGACCAGTACTGACTCTTGAAGCGCTCGGGATCCTTCCAGATGCCGCGAAGCATCGATGGCCATGGCCGGGTTACGGCGAGGTAACCGCCTCCCACTTCGATCGCGCCTCCTCGATCCGTGAGAATCTCAGCCTGTATGCCGGGAAAGGGCAGCGTAGCAGAGCCGGGTTTGGTATCGACCAGCCCTGGAAGCGGCGTGATCATGATCGCTCCCGTCTCGGTCTGCCACCAGGTGTCGACGATGGGGCACCGCTCGCCCCCGATGTATTTGTGATACCACATCCACGCTTCCGGGTTGATCGGCTCACCGACGGTTCCGAGCAGGCGGAGAGAACTGAGGTCATGGGTCTCGGCGTGCTGGTGGCCCCACTTCATGAACGCGCGGATCGCCGTGGGTGCCGTGTAGAAGATCGTGACTTTGTGCTTCTCGACGAGATCCCAGAAGCGGTCCCGGGCGGGCCAGTCAGGGGCGCCCTCGTACAGAAAGACCGTCGCTCCGTTCGCCAGCGGACCGTACACCACGTACGAGTGACCGGTGACCCATCCGATGTCGGCCGTGCACCAGTAGACGTCATCCTCTTTGAGGTCGAACACCCATTTGGTCGTGGCATAGACGCCGGTGAGATAGCCACCCGTCGAGTGGACGATTCCCTTCGGCTTTCCCGTCGTTCCCGAGGTGTAGAGCGTATAGAGGATGTGCTCGGAATCGACCCATTCCGGCTCGCACTCGTCGGCCATCTTCTGTGCCACGCGGTGGTACCAGTAGTCGCGGCCGTTCTGCATCTGAATCGTATCGTCCGCTTCTTCCGCAGCATCCCGCCGCATGACGACGAGCACCGACTGGATCGAAGGTGTGTCTTCCAGCGCCTCGTCCGACAGTTTCTTCAGCGGCACCAGATTGCCCCGGCGGTAGCCGACGGTAGCGGTGACGAGCACTTTTGCTCCGGCATCGTTGATCCGATCCCTGAGCGCCTCGGAGGAGAAGCCACCGAAGACTACGGAATGGATCGCCCCGATGCGTGCGCACGCGAGCATCGCAAAGACGGCCTCCGGACTCAGGGGCATGTAGATCGCGACGCGATCACCGGAAACGACCCCAAGGCTGCGGAGGACGTTGGCGAATCGCGAGACTTCGCTGTGAAGCTCACGGTAAGTGAAGGTTTTCGTGTCGCCCGGTTCTCCCTCCCAGATCAGCGCCTTCTTTTCGCCGCGAGTCTCGAGATGACGGTCCAGACAATTGACGGAAGCATTCAGGCGGCCGCCGACGAACCATTTCGCGTCCGGCGGGTTCCATTCGAGGACTTTCGACCATTTCTCTTTCCACTCCAGCTGCTCGGCCCAGCCGGCCCAGTAGCCCTCAGGGTCCGTTCTGGCCTTCTCGTAGACGCCAGGGTCCTGAATGTTCGCATTCGCGCGAAAGGTCTGCGAAGGAGGGAACTTGCGGTCCTCCGCCAGAAGCGCATCAAACGTGTCTCTCGGTGTGTCGGTCATGTGTCGTTCTCCGGACGGCGTTTGTGGGGTGCAATCTTAACCCGCATTTCTGACGTGTCCACAAGGCTGTCATTCCATCCAGATCAGGACGACATAGTCGCCGCACACGATTCGACGATCGACTTGAAGATCCCCAGGCCATCGACATTCCCCACGAGCTCTTCGGCGCACCGCTCCGGATGGGGCATCATCCCAAGGACGTTCCGCTGGCGGTTGCAGATTCCGGCAATGCTGCGGCTCGATCCATTCAGGTTCGCTTCCCCTGTGATCCGCCCCTCTGCATCAGCGTAGCGAAACAGGACCTGGTCGTTGGCCTCGAGTTCGTCGAGCGTCGCCTCGTCTGCGAAGTAGTTTCCTTCGCCGTGCGCGATCTGGAGCCGGATCACCTGTCCCTTCTGCAGGGCGGCCGTGAACGGACTCTCGGTCGACTCTACCCGGAGGTGCACATCGCTGCAGATGAAACGGAGGTGCTCATTGCGGAGCAGCGCTCCGGGCAGAAGTCCCGTTTCGGTCAGTACCTGAAACCCGTTGCAGATTCCCAGTACGAGACCACCATCGCTGGCATGGCGGCGGATTGCTTCCATGATGGGAGCGAATTTCGCCAGCGCTCCCGCACGAAGATAGTCGCCGTACGAAAAGCCTCCCGGAACGATCACGCAGTCGGATCCCTTCAGGTCTGTGTCCTTGTGCCAGAGCAGCTCGGTTTCGGCTCCGAGAACCGTTTCTGCTACATGAAAGGCATCATGATCACAGTTCGAACCGGGAAGGACGACGATGCCGAATTTCATGGTGAGGAGTTCTCCTGGCCCAATTGTAAGGGAAGGAGACACGACGCAATAGACAGCGGACTCACCCTGTCTACCGACTCTCCGGCATCCGGTACTGGGTCACGAACCCCTTCCGATCGGTGGCGTAGATGGAGCTCGAAGCGGGATCGAACGCAAGGGCGTAGGCATCGATCCCGTAGAGCGAGGTCAACGTGACACGCCGCGGAGCGGCATCGAACGAAGCGCTGGCGCTGCAGCGCTTTTCGGCGAACAGGACCGTGCTGTTCGATCTGCCAGATGCAAGAATCTGGGGACCGCTGCCGTCCGGCAGGCAAACTCTCTGGCTGTTCATCAGATCGCCGAACCGAATCCTCATCCGGAGATCGCTCGCGGTGGGTCCGCCCTTCTGGGGTCTGGCTTCGAGAGATTTCTCAGCCATCCAGTCGGGCGCGGCGACCACCAGTGCACGGTCTCCTGCGGCGAAGGTTGCTGAAACAATTCTGCGATCAGTCTGGAGCGGCTCGCGAGCGACCTCGTTCATTGTCGCCGTATCGTGGAAGGCGACGACTGTGGCGTCGACATGATCGAATTTCTCGGTTCCGACGATAGCCAGAAGGGAGCCCGACTGATTGATGGCAATCGCCATCGGATCGATATCTCCGAACGAGCGAAGCCGGTTGGATCCATCGAAATCGTAGACGTATACCTGACGGCCCAGAACGTAGAGATACCGTCCAGCCGGATCCGGAATCACATCCCGAATCACTTCTCCTTCGAGCGTGATCTCACGGATGACACCCAGTTCCGGGAGAGAGAGGATGCTGACGCTCTCGTCGCTTCCATGTGCTACGACGAGGCGTTTTCCTCCTGCCGCGATGCGCATGGTGACGAGCTCTTTAGTCGAGGCCATGTCGGGATCGTCGAGAACGACTTCCCTGACGATCCGCCCGGTTTCAGGATCGATTGCGGCGACGGACTGAGGCTCTGACAGTCCGACATAGAGGATTCCGTCCGAGCCAATCGCGAGACCGCGGGGACTGCCGCTGATGCTCCACCGCTTGAGAATCCGCTTGTCGCGCGTGGCGACCTCGGAGAAATCGGTGGCCGAGGCGAAGCCGCTGAGTAACACGAAGGCGAACGCCAGGAGGCTAGTCGTCGATCGTATACGAGAAGTTCTCGACGACGGTGTTCGCCAGGAGCTTCTCGGACATCTCTCGCAGCTGGGATTCGATCTCATCACGCGTTGCACCATTCTGGTTCAGCGTAATGCGGAACAGTTTCCCCACCCGTACATCTTCCACCCCGGTGAAACCGAGGGACGCGAGAGCATGCTCGATGGCTTTTCCCTGAGGGTCGAGAACTCCTGGTTTGAGCTCGACGGTGATGGTGGCTTTCATTCGTGATTCATCCGTATGGTGTATCCGTTCTTAAAACAGGCTCATCTGTCCCGGCGCGGGCGGGCGGGGTCGATGTGCCGGGCGTGGCGGTCTGAAACGGCGCGCCACTTCGAGCATCGGCATCGGTTCCCGCTGCGAAGCGATGAGCAGGTCGAGCTGGGCACCCGCGGTCGTGACCACCGCATCAGCCATCGCCCGGACGATGGACTCATGGTTGTTTTTCTCCGAGAGGTGAATCAGGTAGATCATCTTCGATTCGGCGCCGATCATCCTGAGGAGCGCGGCCATCGAATCGTCGTTGGACAGATGGCCGTAGCGAGACATGATGCGGCGTTTGAGACCCCATGGGTACGTTCCCATCCGAAGCATGTCCAGGTCGTGGTTGCTCTCGAAGAGCAGAGCGTCGCAGTTCGTCAGGTGCCTCAGGACGGGCTGGTCGACGCATCCGAGATCGCTCGCCAGACCTGCGCGGGTTCCGTCCACAGCTTCGACGACGAAGCAGGATGGATCCGCGGCGTCATGTACGGTCTTGCGGGCGTGGATCAGAAGATCGCCGATGCGGAAACTCGAATTGTTCTCGAAAACCACGACTGGCAATTCCTGCCGGTCGATCCGGCTGGCGCCGAGAGTTCCCTCGCTGAGATAGATGGGAATCGCGAACTTTCGCGCGATGGCCGCGGCGCCGCGGATATGGTCGTAGTGTTCGTGGGTGATCAGAATCGCGCGGACATGCTCGAGCGACCGTTCAACCGAGCGGAGCCGCTGTTCCGTCTCACGCGGGCCGAAACCGGCGTCGATGAGGATGCGCGTATCATCCGACTCGAAAAAGTAGGAGTTTCCTGCGCTTCCGGAACCTAGAGGGGCGATGAGCATGGATCAGCCGGCGGCCGTCGTGCGGCTGGCGCCGTATCCCTCCCCTTCGAGTGCATGAATAAGGACTGCGTCCACGGACAGCGCTGAATCGTGTTCGATGGTCACCTGTCCATTCGGCAACGATGCGGCGGCATGCGAAACGCCTGGAAGTTCCTCGAGGGTACGCACGATGGCCCGTTGGCAGTTTCCACAGTTCATTCCGTCGACTTTCAGAATCGTTGTGGTCACCCATACAAAGTAACCGACGGAGAGCAAAGATGAAAGATGAAAGATGAAAGATGAAGACCCACCCTCCCCGGGCAAGGGAGGCGGGCTTCATCTTTCATCTTTCATCTTTCATCTTTTGTTTAGAATGTCCGGCAGAGGAGCACTCCGACCATGCAGAGGTTCATCGTTGAAGGCGGCAGATGTCTGGAGGGATCGATCCGCCCAGGGGGGAACAAGAATGCCGCATTGCCCATCCTGGCAGCCTGCCTTCTCACGGACGAGCCGATCGTTCTGCGGAATCTCCCGGATATTCAGGACGTCCGGATCATGCTCGAGATTCTCGAGGGGCTCGGCTCATCGGTCGAGCGTCTCGAGAAGAACGTCGTTCGCATTCATACAAAGGAGGATTGCTCGTCGACACCCGACTCTGAGCTCTCGACCCGGATACGGGCGTCGATCCTTCTGGCCGGCCCGCTGCTGGCGCGTTGCGGAGCTGCGACGATCAGCAAGCCCGGCGGGGACGCCATCGGCCGAAGAAGAATTGATACGCACTTGCTTGCACTCGAGGCTCTCGGAGCGCAGATTGAAGTGTCCGCCTCCGAGTATCGGATGAGTGCAAACCAACTTCGCGGCAAGAGGATGTTTCTCGACGAAGCATCGGTGACCGGCACGGAGAACGCCATCATGGCCGCTGTGCTCGCCGAGGGTGAAACGAATATCTACAACGCGGCGGCTGAGCCGCATGTCCAGGACCTTTGCCGGTTTCTGAACGAACTGGGAGCGCAGATTGAAGGGATTGCGACCAACTCACTGATTATCCACGGAGTCGAAAATCTGCACGGCGGAGAGTTCACGATTCCCAGCGATCACATCGAGGTCGGGTCTTACATCGGCCTTGCTGCCGTCACCAAAAGCGAACTCGTCATCGAAGATGCGGTTCCCGAGCACATGTACGCAGTCAGGCTGATGCTCGAGAAACTCGGTGTGGATCTGATCATCGAAGGAAAGAACATTCGGGTTTCGAAGGATCAGGAACTGAGAGTTCGCTACGACGTTGGATCTGCGGTGCCGAAGATCGATGACGGTCCATGGCCGGCGTTCCCTGCGGATCTGCTCTCGATCATGATCGTGGTCGCCACGCAGGCAGAAGGCACTGTGATGATTTTCGAGAAGATGTTCGAGTCGAGACTCTTCTTCACCGACAAACTCATCAACATGGGCGCGAGAATCATTCTCTGCGATCCGCACCGTGCGATCATCGTGGGTGGCCACCGCCTGTATGGGGCCGAAATTTCCAGCCCCGACATCCGCGCGGGAATGGCGCTGCTCCTTGCGGCGCTCTGTGCCAAGGGCGAGAGCGTAATTCACAGCATCCACCAGATTGATCGCGGCTACGAACGGATCGAAGAGCGGCTCAACCCTCTGGGGGCGAACATCGTGCGGGAAGAGGACCGGTGATTTTTAACTACAAATACTACGAATGTTGAATGTTGAATGTTGAATGTTGAATGGAGCGGATGTTTCCGCCCTCACGGGGCTGCCGTCCTGTGAATCCGGTCCTCACGGTCGTCCCCCTCCCTCATGGCAGGATGCTTACCCTCGGAGGCAAGCCGCTGGTGATGGGAATCGTCAACGTCACCCCCGATTCGTTCTCCGACGGGGGTGAGAATCTCGATCCCATCGCCGCCATGCACAGAGCACTCGCGATGGAAAGCGAGGGGGCGGCGATCATCGACATCGGCGGGGAGTCAACGCGTCCCGGCGCCGCGACGGCATCGGTCGACGAGGAGCTCCACCGTGTGATTCCTGTCATCGAAGGGGTCCGCCGGCGGAGCGGAATCACCATCTCGGTCGATACGCGAAAAAGCGCGGTTGCGGAGGCGGCTCTCGACAGGGGCGCCGACATCATCAATGATGTGAGTGCGCTTCGCTTCGATCCGGCGATGGGCGCGATCGCAGCGCGGGGTGGCGCGGCGGTGATTCTCATGCACATGCGCGGTGAACCGGGAACCATGCAGGACCACATCCACTACGAAAATCTCCTCGATGAGATCCGCTCGGAACTGGCTACGTTCAGAATCGATGCCCAGGCCATGGGCATCACATGCGACCGTCTGCTCGTCGATCCCGGAATCGGCTTCGGCAAGACGTTCGAGCAGAATCTCGAGATTCTCTCCAACCTGCGAGCCTTCTCGGAGATGGCGCCGCTGGTTGTCGGCGCTTCACGAAAGGCCTTCGTGGGCCGTCTGACCGGGAAAGACGGTGGGCGTGCGCGGATGGCTGGCTCCCTGGCCGCCGTTGCGGCGGCCTGGCTCGGCCATGCGTCGATCGTCCGGGTACACGACGTTGCAGAGACGGTCGACTTTCTCGAAGTGTTTCATCCGATTGCCGAGGCCATCGCGTGACGGCCTTCGAACGGCTGCAGGCGTTGCAGTTCGGCTGGCGCGATGCAATCGACATCCTGCTCGTGGCCTTCATCCTTTACAACATCCTCGTTCTCATTCGTGGCACCAGGGCTATGCAGATGGCGATCGGACTCCTTTTCATCGCCAGCACATACTTCGTTGCGAGTGCTTTCGACCTTCTGGCGCTGCAGTCTCTGGCGCAGCAGATCCTCTTCTACCTTCCATTCGCGATCATTGTTCTCTTTCAACACGAGATACGACGTGCGCTCGCATCTTTTGGCCAGAATCCGCTGATCTCGTTCATCTCCCCGCCGGCCAGGAGCTCGCATCTCAGCGAAATCGTGGAGGCGTCCGTTCAGATGGCCCGCAGAAAGATCGGCGCTCTGATCGTGCTCGAGAGAACGCAGAGTCTCAGAGCGTTCGTCGAGACCGGCAAGACTCTCGACGCGATCGTGTCGTCCGAGTTGCTGCAGAATATCTTTCTGCCGAACACACCTCTGCATGACGGTGCAGTCATCATTCAGGGAGATCGTCTCGCGGCGGCTGGAACCTTCCTGCCCCTGAGCTCGAACGCCAATCTCTCGAAAGAATACGGAACCCGTCATCGTGCTGCGATCGGAATGAGCGAAGAAACGGATGCGTGCGTGATCGTGATCTCGGAAGAGAACGGTTCGATCGCGGTAGCGCTCGAAGGCGTGCTTCATGTCAATATGGACGCCGCAGGCCTCGAGCGGTTTCTGGTTTCCCAGACGTTCAGTGGCGGGAGGGGATCTTCATGAAAATCCGGACGATTCTCGCCGACCCCGGCATGAAACTCCTGGCTTTGTTCATCGCACTGGTGTTCTGGACCGTGCAGTCGGCACCGCGGCGCGAGAGACCGGTCGAGCGTCCGTTCGAAGTGCAGCTCAGTCTCATGGGTATTCCGCGCGATCTGATCGTCACGACCACCGTGCAGGATCGCGTCAACGTCTGGTTGCGGGGCAGACCGTCAGTGCTCCAGTCTCTGTCGTCTTCGAATCTGGAGGTGACACTCGATCTGACCGGCAACCGCCCGGGGCCGCTTTCACTGCCGATCCGCCCCGAATCCCTCAACCTGCCTCAGGACGTCGAAGTCGTCACCATAGATCCAGCGCTGGTCAGTCTCACGCTCGAGCCGCGCCGGCAGGGGCTGGTTCCGATCCGGGCCTTCACGGTTGGAGAGCTCCCGCCCGGCTATAACCTTGGGGAGATCACGGTCGTTCCGGATCGCGCGGAAGTGACCGGCCCTGCCTCCTTCATCAAGAACGTCGACGAGGTTGCGACCGAACGGGTCATTCTCTCCGGGCGCCTGTCGTCCTTCCAATCCACCGTCGGGCTCGTCTCGGACCACCCCCTGGTCCGGATCTCCAAGCCGACGAGCGTCGTTGTGACCGTGACGGTGGTGCCGCCTCCTCCGGTCGAGGTAGAGGGCGAGGGTGTTCCCGATGAGGGAGAGGGTAGCGAGTAGGCAGTCAGCTCGGGGCTGCCGTTCCCGACGCCGTTCGTCCCCGACATCAGACTCGAGATCTCGCGGAGCGGATTTTCTTCACTATCGCGATCCATCGCGCGCTCCTGATACCCTGCGGCCATGAGATCTTTATTCGGAACTGATGGTATCCGCGCACGCGCGGATGAATTTCCTCTCGACACTGCCACGATGTTTGCCCTGGGCGAGGCCCTGGCGCACAGGCTCGCCTCCGATGGTCCACCTTCGATTCTCCTTGGCATGGACACCAGGGAATCCGGACCACGAATTGCCCATTCATTGACTGCCGGAATCCAGGCGGGCGGAGGAGTGGCAGAGTTCATCGGGATCGTACCGACTCCGGCTGTTGCCTTCCTCTGCCGGACGTCGACCGCCGCAGCCGGTATTTCGATCTCTGCATCGCACAACCCTTTCGAAGACAACGGCGTGAAGATCTTCGGCTCCGACGGAATGAAGTTGTCCGATGCGCTCGAGAAAGCCATTGAAGAGGAACTGCTCGCGCTGAGACGGGAAGGGAAAACCGTCGATGACGCGCCGCTTGTCGAGGCTCCGGAACTGATCCGGAAATACGAGGACTTCCTCGTGGGTGGTCTACCGCCGGGCGCGCTGGCCGGCCAGCGTGTCGTTCTCGATACAGGACATGGGGCTGCCTACCGCATTGGTCCGGATGTCTTCCGCCGTGCCGGCGCAGAGGTCACAGTAGTGAACGCTGCACCGAACGGGCGAAATATCAATGACCAGTCGGGAGCGCTTCATCCCGAGGGCCTGGCTGACGTGGTTCGGCGGGAGGGCGCACATCTCGGCATCGCCTTCGATGGGGATGCCGATCGGGCGATCTTTGTCGATGATCAGGGAACCGTGCGCAACGGCGACGAGATCCTCTATCTCTGGGCGGTGCGGGAAAAAACAGAAGGAAAGCTCGCCGGAAACATGGTTGTCGCTACCGTCATGTCGAACCTCGGATTTGAAAAGAAGCTCGAGGACGAAGGCATTTGTCTCCTGCGTGCGGCCGTAGGAGACAAGTACGTGCTCGAGATGATGGTGGAGAATCACGCGATGCTTGGAGGCGAGCAGTCCGGGCACATCATCGACCTGCTCGTCCACACCACGGGTGATGGTCTTCACACCGGGCTCATGGTCAGCCAGCTGCTGCATGACGTTTCGAAGCCCTTCTCGCAGTTGCAGACGTTCGAACCGATGCCGCAGATTCTGCTGAACCTGAAAGTAAGCTCGAAGCCGCCGATCGAGTCTCTCGAAACGTACTCGCGTGTCGCCGCCGAGTGTGAGTCCGAGCTCGCCGGCCGCGGCCGGATCCTGGTGCGCTACTCGGGGACCGAGAATCTCGCCCGGGTCATGGTCGAGGGGGAATCGGACGACCAGATACGGGCGATCGCGGCAAGGCTGCTGGAAGCGTTGCGTGAGGAGATCGGCCGCGACTCGTAGGGGGGCCCCAGGGAAGTCCACCTTCCACTTTCTGCACAAACCGCTGGCTAATAACGCGGCCCGTTGGTATATTGCGCCATTCTTTTCGGCCCTCCCAAATCTGGGCCGGAATACGGGATTGGTGGAGACGATATGCCAGCCGTGAAAGGCAAGAAATCCGGTGGTGCATCGCCATCGAAGAAGAAGCCTCAGGCATCCGGGGTACGAAGAGCAACTTCAGCTTCGGCTAAATCCTTGAAGTCAAATAAGAAAGCTTCCTCCGGGAAGCCCGCCTCGAAGGAAAGATCGCGGTCATCGAAGCCGCCGTCCGCTTCCAGGAAATCGGCTGCTCTCCCGAAAGCTCCGAGGCGGCCGGGTAAGGCTCCCAGAACAGCCTCAGCCGGAAAATCGGTAGCACGCCGCGCTGCGACGGCCGTCAAGAAGCTGGCCCGAAAGACAGCAGCTTCCGCGAGAGCAGTCTCCAGACGGGTCACGACGGCTAAGAGAACCGGGGCGAGACCTTCCGCGAAAAAGGCCGCACCGAAAAAGGCCGCACCGAAGAAGGCCCCCGCGAAGAAGGCTCCGGCGAAGAAGGCTCCGGCGAAGAGGGCTCCGGCGAAGAAGGCTCCGGTAAAGAAACTGGTTGCAAAGACCTCAGCAGCGAAAAAGGTCACGGCGGGGCGTGCAGTCAAGAAGGCTGTTGCGCGGCCAGCGGCGCCGAAGGCTGCAGCCGGGAAGAAGCGAGGCGTTGGGTCTTCTCCTTCCGGGGCTACGGCGATGAAATCGAAGTCTGCTCCAGTCGCCAGTGCGGCAACGCAGAAGGGGCCGCCTGCGGCCGCGGCTGCGAAGCCCGCCAAAAAGCCGGCTGCACCAAAAAGCTCCCGACGGTCCCGATCTCGAGTGTCCTCGTCAGACGGACCAATGGCGAACTGGCTGACGCCGGAAAACCGCCCGCGACCGTCGTCTTTCATTCCGGCGCCTCCCCGAGCGGAATCACCCTCGCTCGTGGCTGCACCCCCGGCCTCGTCGGATCGATTGATTCATCCCCTTCAACTCGAAGAGCAGGATCCCGGAATCCGGACCTATCCGGTCCGCGTCGACATCGGGCAGAGCGCCGGGAGAATCTTTGTGGTGACGAACCCTGAAGAGCTTTCACTGCGAGTTGGCGAAGGGGTCGAGTGGGATTTCCGCTACCTTGGCGGGGCCGATGCGATCGTTGAAGAGGTGATCATCGATCTCGACAAGCCGAGCCCGTTTTCGAAAGCCTCGTTCAAGTCGCACAAGCCCGGAAGCGCGAGACCGCATAGACAGTTGTCGGGCCCGGTGATTTCATCCGCGGCCGGCAAACGGTTCCAGTACACGATCCGCTGCCTGAATCTGATCAAGCGCGAAGTCGGAATCGGCAAACAGTATCTGGTCGTGGCGTAGCGGAGAAACGGATTGATGGATCTTTCGCCGTTGCCGTAGCCGGTTTTCTGCGCCGGAGGTGCAGCAGAGGGTAGCCGGTGGCAAGCGAAGCGCAACCACCGGTAACAGTCCCGAAAGTCCTAGCCCGTGTTCCGCATTCCTGCCGAGATTCCGTTCACGGTCACGACGAATGCGTCGCGCAATTTCCCGTCCTTGTCCTTTCGATAGCGCCGGAGGACTTCCGCCTGCACGAGGTTGATCGGATCGACATACGGATTTCTCACGTCGATCGAGCGGCGCAGTACGGGGTTCGATTCGAGAAGCTGCTCATGACCTGTGACCTCGAGCACGAGCTTTGACGTTCGCAATAACTCGTCGCGAAGCTCTATCCCGATCTCCCGCAGTTCATCCGGAACGAGCAGGCGTTCGTAATGCGCGGCGATCCCCGGCTCGGCTTTCGCCAGAACCATTTCCATCAGCTCGATCATCGAGCGGAAGAAGGGCCAGTCACGGTACATCGTGTTCACGGCGGGATCGGAGCCGGACGTTTCGATGGCTGCGGCCAGCCCGAGCCAGGAGGGGAGAAGCAGCCGGCACTGCGTCCAGGCAAACTGCCAGGGAATCGCGCGCAGAGTTTCGACACCCGACTTCGACCCGGCGCGACGAGCTGGACGGCTCCCGATGTTCAAGTCTCCGAGCTCGACCTCGGGAGTTGCGTACCGGAAATAGTCGATGAAACGGGAACTTTCATAGACCACGTTCCTGTACCTTTCACGTGATCGGGCCGACATCCGTTCGATCGTCTCGCGCCACTCCGGCTGCGGCGATTCGTTGGGTGCGAGCGTCGCGTCTAGTGTGGCAGTCGTATAGATCTCGAGCGTTCTGAGTGCGATTCCGGCGAGCCCGAACTCCGCCTGAATCATTTCTCCCTGCACCGTTACGCGCAGTCGCCCATCGACGGAGCCGGGCGGCTGTGAGGCGATGGCCAGGTACGTCGGTCCGCCCCCGCGCCCCACGCTCCCTCCACGCCCGTGGAAAAGAGTGAGCTCAACGCCTTCGGCGCGGCACACCTCCACGAGCTTTTCCTGCGCCTTGTAGAGCTCCCACGCGGCTGCAAATCTGCCTGAGTCTTTCGAGGAGTCGGAGTAGCCGACCATGATCTCCTGCCTGTTGTCGATCGATTCGCGATACGGAGCGATCCGCAGAAGACCTTCAACTGTATCGCCCGCGCGTTGAAGATCGGCGATCGTTTCGAACAACGGAACGACGCGCAAAGGCCTCGGAACATTCGTTTCCTTCTGCAGCAGAGCCACTGCCAGGACGTCCGAGGGCTGGCTCGCCATCGTGATGACGTAGGCTCCCAGCGATTCCGCCGGAATCGCGGCGATTGCGCGGAAGGTGTCGAGGACGTCCTGTTCGTCGTTCTCCAGAGCGAGAGCAGCCGGGATCAGGGGGCGGCGGGAGCGAAGCTCGGAGACGAGGAACTCCTGCCGCTGTACTTCATCCCATTCTTCATAGTTGCCAGCACCGAGCTCGCGCGTGATCGCACCGAGCAGCGCCGTGTGTCGAGCAGAGTCCTGCCGGATGTCGAGCCGGACGAGCGTGAGTCCGAAGCAGCGGACGCGGCGGATGAGATCGAGCAGCCGCCCTTCCGCAATGATGCCATTTCCGGTCTCGTGAAGGGATCGATAGCAGAGATGGAGAGGTTCGAGCAGATCGTCGAGGTGGTCGATGGGCGCCGGCCTCCCGCCGCGTGTCATCCTGAGCGAAGCAGAGGATCCCGCTGTTGGATCTACGGAGTTAGCAGCGTCCGGTGAATCGTGCTCGCCCGCAGGACTTCGTCTTCCTGATTCTGTTCCCGGCCAGGTGCGCCACCCGTCGGGCGTCCTGAGCGCTCTCTCGAGAGTCCTTCTCGTTGCGATGAGCCGGTCGCGTAGCGTTCGCAGCAGTGCGCGGTACGGCTCGTGCGTTTCACCGCCAAGCACTTCGTTCAGCTCGTTCGATCCCGACGCCATCGACAGCACGGAGCGGAGCGTGTCGATCTCGTCCAGATAGAGCTCTGCGGCGACCCAGCGTGCGAGCAGGCATGCCTTTCCAGTCACCTCCGGCGTGACGTTCGGGTTTCCGTCGCGATCGCCCCCGATCCACGACCCGAAGCGCACGGGAATCGTCTCGAGCGGCAGAGATTTCCCCGTATGCTTCTGAAGCGCGCGATCGAGCGTGCGCATGTATTGCGGAAGCGCGGCCCAGAGAGTCTGTTCGAAAATGAACAGGCCGCCCTTGACCTCGTCGAGCGGGTCGGGTTTCTCATGGCGCACTTCGTCCGTCTCCCACGCAGCCGTGACTTCACGCCGGAGCGCCTGCTCGATCTCTTCCTTTTCCGGGACGGTCACATCGTCATGGTCGCCGCGTGCGAGCAGGTCCGCGATGCGCCCATACTTCTGGAGCAGGGTTCGACGTACGACTTCGGTGGGATGCGCTGTGAGGACGAGCTCGATGCAGAACGTGGTGACGGTCTCGAAGAGCTCGTCCGCGGTGATGCCCTGTTTGCGCAGCCTTGCGAACACTTCATCGCAGGAACCCTTCTGGGGAGGAGCATCCGGAACCCGCTGGTAATCCCGACGCCGCCGCACACGATGATGCTGCTCTGCAATGTTCGCAAGATTGAGAAAATGGGAAAACGCCCGCGCGATTGGAAGCGCTTCTTCCGCCGGCATCGCGGCGAGAAGATCCGCGAGCCTGGCGAAGTCCTCCTCACTGCCCGCCCGCCCACTCTTGGCCAGCGCCCGCACCCGTTCGACCATCTCGAAAAGCTCATCACTCTCCTGCGAGCGCAGCGTCTCCCCGAGTAGATCCCCGAGGAGATGAATGTCATCGCGGAGAGGCTTGTGCGGATCGTCGGACATCGGGCAAGTCTACTACCTGAAGAACGATGGACCGCCGCATATGGCAGGGCCCTCCGAGGCCCTGCCTTTTCGAGCAGGGAATCTGTACGACACCTGGAGCCTGCACGATCATGCCGCGGCCGCTTCTGATGAACTTGTTTGGACGGAAGGATCTGAAGGACTTGTCATCCTGAGCGAGGCGAAGGATCTTCTTGAGACACTCGATCCTTTCGAGAAGATCCTTCGCTTCGCTCAGGTTGACACCCGTTTCATCCGCAGCTATGCGCCCCCGATCCGAGGTAGCATTCTCGTATGAGCAGCAAGCGGGGAGCGACTTATGAGGACCTGCTCGCGGTCCCGGAGCACAAGGTTGCGGAGATCGTGGGAGGCGATCTCTTTGCGTCACCGCGACCGAGAATCCGGCACGCGCGGGTCGGAACGGCTCTGGTCGGCGCGCTCTATGACCGGTTCGACCGAGGACTGAGAGGTCCGGGAGGCTGGTGGATTCTGTACGAGCCCGAACTGCATCTCGGTGGCGACGTTCTCGTCCCCGACATCGCAGGGTGGCGCCACGAGACGATCGACGTGCTGCCCGACGATCCGGCGTTCACCGTGGCCCCCGACTGGGTTTGCGAGATTCTCTCGCCTTCCACGTTCGAGCTCGATCATCAACGAAAGTGTCCCGCGTACGCCCGGAATCACGTGACATGGCTGTGGCTGATCGCCCCCGGCGAACGAACGCTCGAGGTTTATCGTCGCGAAGGCGACCGCTGGGCGAAGATCGAATCCCATCGTGCCGGCGATCGAGTCCACGCGGAGCCGTTCGACGCCGCCGAGATTGATCTGTCGCTCTTGTGGCCATAAGCAACGAGGAAGCGTTCCCTCGCAGCCAGGCCTTTCCAGAATTGCAGTATTGAGATAGCATCGAGCGTCCCCGAAGAAATCGGTCGTGAGACGGCGTGAGAGCGCAAAACCTTTCGAAATTGCTCGATCTGATTCACCGGGCTCCTCTCGATCCGGAGCTCTGGCCTTCGGCCATGAGCGGCATCTCGGATGCATTTCAATCATCGGTCTCCGGGCTCGTCGTCCGCGAGACCGCAAACGGCAGCTTTCCGTTTGCGGTACTCGATCCTCGCTCCCCGGGGCCGGTCTTCGATCTTTATCGGGACTATTACGGCTCCATCGACGTGATTGCCGACGAAGCGCAACGGCGCGGGGAAGGTGAAGTTCTGACTGAAGCGATGCTGCTCCAGAAAGAGCAGATCAGGAGCACCGAAGTCTGGAACGATTTCTATCTACGATCTCGGTTAGACCACCAGATCGGCGGATTCGCGATCAAGGACGACGTGCTTGCCGGTTCGCTCGTCGTCTACCGCGATGCCTCCCGTTTCGAGTACTCGGCGGACGACGTGCGGCTGATGCAACTGATTCTTCCTCATGTCTCCACAGCAGTACGATGCTGGTTCCGGCTTCGAGCCGCGAATTATTCAGGGGCCGTTGGAATGAATGCGCTGGCAGCCCTTGCCACAGCGGTGCTCCTTACGGACCGGGATGGACGGCTTCTGTGGGCGAATGAGCTTGGGAGCGCGATCATTGCGCGCCGCGATGGGATGTCGCTCGATCGCGGCGCACTCACCGCAGCTTCAACGGAAGATACGAACCGTCTGCGCGGCATGATTCACGCAGCCGCGAACGGCGAGCTCTCCGGTCGTTCGCAAGTCGCCCTGACTTGCCCGTCGGGAGCCTCTCCGCTGCTTCTCCTCGTTGCGGCCGTTCCTCCCGATTCGTTCGAGCGATCCGACGCCGCGTGCATGATTCTCATCAGCGCACCGGCGGATCGCAGAGGCATGCTCGACCACCTGCAGCGCAGTTACGGCCTCACCGCGTCCGAATACGCGCTCGCGTGCGCGCTGGGGGAGGGAAAGTCGCTGGCGCAGATCGCATCGGAACGAAACGTGATGATGGCAACGGTTCGAGCGCAGTTGAAGCAGGTCTTCCAGAAGACCGGCACCCATCGGCAGGCCGAAGTTGTCAGGCTGGTGATGGGTGGTTCGGCAGCAATCGAGCGTTGACCAGCCACACAATCCGGCGGCGTATGGCGAGCAACGCGCCGGCCTTCGTCTCCCCTCTCCCCGCCGGGATTGCGGCAGTGGCGGAGATCGCGTTCGGGGAGAGGGTGGCGCGCGAATTCACGATGCCGGTACGATTGTCGGAGTGTAAGCGCGCCGGGTGAGGGGTA
>JBGTDX010000082.1:0-4140 GCA_041748075.1 Thermoanaerobaculia bacterium | reverse complement strand
CGCCGATTGCACATCATCGACGCGGCGGAATCCGGCGGGTATGGCCACCAGGTCCGATGGAGCCAGCTCACTCCCGACACGTACCACCCGATTGCTGAATACCAACGATTCGCCGCCTGATCCGTACGTCGTCCGCTGCTCGACCGGCAGTGGATAACGGACGGTTTCGCCTGTTGCTTTTGATTGGATCTGCACGGGTGAAGCTTCGAGGGTCGCCTCGATCACCTCGAGTGCAGAACTCGAAGGGTTCGGATACGACGAGCCGAGGATCGCTTCGATGCCGCGCTTCGAAAGGTGAACCTCGCGGTCGAGTGCGAGCTCGATGCGGGTGATCTCGCCGCCGCCTTCCCGGGTTGCGATGAAGCGATCGCTCGTGCGGCCGCCCGTCAGAGCGCCGGGCGCCACCGGCTCGCCACGCCAGGGGCTGCGGGCTTACGCCGATTCTCCGGCACCCTGCTGCGCGGACGCCACCGCTTCGAACGAGGTGACGCTGAACGTGCCGCGCGAGCGGTCGATCGAGGTGATCTCGCCGCGCTCATAGTCGACGATCGCTGTCCGCGGACCTTCGACCGCCCCAATGCGGTTGCCGTGACAGTACTCGTCGACGGTGACCGTCGATCCGGAGATGGGATCGGTGATCTCGCGCGTGATGTGAAGCGGCTCGGGGAACAACACTTCCGCGGCGATCGCGGGGGTCACGACGAGGATCGTCAGGATGCAGCTCACGCAAACCGTCTTGAAAAGACGGCGACCCGAAGTCGCGTCCCTGAACGATGCGCGCATGGTGTCGTGTATCTATAGGAGTGATTCTGGAAGGCAGAACCCTACCCCTACCCACGAAAAGAGGCAACATTTTTAGATATTGTGAGAAATGAGGTGAGGCGCGAAGCGCCCGCTGAAGCTGCGACCCCCTAAGGGGCGGTCATTCCCACTTCAGCCGTTTTCTGATTTTGCGGACCACAACTAACGGATCGCGCCGTTTCGCACCTCGTCCGGTGCGGTCGCCTGCTCGAAACAAATCTCCCATTCAAGATGTCGCGTCCTCTTCGCCTCGAGCATCCGGGTGCGATATGGCATGTCACAAGCCGCGGCAACGAGCGGCGGGACATCTATCGCGATGATCACGACCGGAGATTCTTCCTCGAACTTTGTACGCCTCAACCGCTGGGTTCTTCACGCCTACGTTCTGATGTCGAACCACTATCATCTGCTCGTAGAGACCCCGCTGCCAACCTTGTCCTCGGGAGTCAAGCGCCTCAATGAAGTGTACGCTGGTCAATTCAATTTCGTTCATCGGCGCGTCGGCCACCTGTTCCAGGGAAGATTCAAAGGAATCCTCGTCGAGCGGGAATCGCACCTGCTCGAGCTGGTCCGCTACATCGTCCTCAACCCGGTTCGATGTGGCGCCGTGAGGTTCGCCGGAGATTATCCGTGGAGCAACTACCGGGCAACGGCCGGAATCGCGCCGAAGCCCGACTGGCTCGAAGTCGACTGGACGCTCTCGCAGCTGTCATTCGGCTCGAAGGCCGAGCAGCATGAAACGTATCGCAGATTCGTCGCCGACGCTCGCGGAGCCAACTACAATCCGTGGGAAGCACTCATCGGACAGATCTACCTCGGAGGCGAAGCCTTCTGCGATCGGATGCAGCAGCTGGTCGACATCCGCCCCAGGAGCCGGGAGCACCCCAAGCCGCAACGAAGTTTCGTACGTCCCTCGTTTGATCTCGTTCTCGCGGCAGTCTGTGAGACGTTCGAAGAGACGCCCGATTCGATCCGCGAGCGTTCCCACCGTGCGAGCCGCAAAGCGCTGGCGCAAATCGCATGGCAGCAGTGCGGCATGACACTCGCGGTGCTCGGCGAGTGGCTCGGACTGACCGACCGCGCCGTTTCGCACCTGGTCAAGTGCGGGCGCCTGCTTGAAGCAAAGGATCGCGCTTACGCAACAAGGGTCCGTCGCATTCGTGAGATCATCGAAGGATGCGACAGCCCGATTTGAATTCGAAATGGCGAGAAAGGCGAACCGAGTTTTTCATTTTTCGGGTCTGACCCCAAGGTCTCCAAGGTCTGTCCGTTCGAGGTCGCAAGCCCATCGATCAGCGTCGCCGACCGACGGTCCGAGTTGCGTCGTCGATCTGTCGATACACAGCTGGCACGTCTGAATCAGTTGTCATCGCGCCATGCCACCCATCACCGCGGTGCGACCTTGAGGCGTCAGGTCGAACACTCACATTCCCACTTCAGCCGTTTTCTGATTTTTGCGGACCACAGTATCCGACACCGAACGCCGTGAAGCGTTCTGGATCACATTACTGGAGCAGTGATGTCCAGTTGGTCACGACGTGGATCCGCTGCCTCTCATCTTCTTCGGCGCGCGCCTTGACTAGGAAGCGCTGGCCGTCCGGGGTGACTGCATAATCTTCGTCACTCGGGGCTCCCACCACGGCCCTCAGCGTGTCGGCCGGAATGAGCACTTCAGGCATTCCGACCTCGGGCCCCGAAGGTCCCTCCCGGACAGCGACGGCCATCAGCCGCCCGTCGTCGGACAGGTAGAAGAGCTCCTTCCCATCGCCTCGCCACCTGGGCTGACCGCCGCCGTCGCGGGAGAGGCGCACTCTGTCGCCGGGCCGGCGGAACGGCTCGACGTAGACCTCGTATCGTCCGGACTCATCGGACAGGTACGCCAGCCATCGCCCGTCGGGAGATATCCGCGGTGCCTGCAACGAGAATTCGGTCTTCAGTACCAGCTCGGGTGCGCCGTTCCCTTCCAGGGGCAATGCCCAAAGGGCGTTTCTCGTTCGATAGAGCAGAATCTTTCCGTCGCGCGACCAATCCTCGGGGATTCCATGCGTGGGCGTTTCTGGCAGCGCGGACGCGGTCGCGCCGGTCCGCAGCTCCTGGCGGTAGAGACCCCCGCCAAAGTTGCGCCTGAAGACGAGCTCTCCTCCGTCCGGGGACCAGACCGGGTGCCCGGCCCCGGCGGGTCCGGTCGTTACGCGGCTGGGCATCCCGCGGGCCACGTCGACCACCCAGATGTCGTTGAGTCCCGTTCCGGCGACCACCACGGCCGCGACGCGCCTGCCGTCCGGCGAAAGTGCAATCTCCCTGTAAGACTCGGGATCGCCCAGGGTCCCGAGCCGATTTCCCGTTCGGTCGAGCCAAACGAGCTGTGTCTCGGCGGTGAGTCCCTCGACATAGGTCAGGATGCCGGTGGACGAGACCGAGAACCGTCCCCAGCGGGGAACCATCCCCGAAGCCACCGACGACAGGACCGCGACCGGATCGCCGGTCAGCTCCGCTCGCGCCAGATCGAAAGGCTGCGCCATGAGGGTGGTGCCGTCCTGCACGAAGAGCAGGTGGCCCGAGCCGTACCGGGCGCGCATCGGTACCGGCAGGAGACGACGCCGCTCGTCGGGCGCGTCGAGCGAGGCCACGTAGACGCCGGCATTCTCCGCGTGAACGCCGGCGGTCTCCGCCTGCAATCCGAATATCTCGAAGAGGAAGCGGCGTCCGTCGTCGGGCAGGAAATGCGGCCACCAGTGGTGCGTTCGCTCGTCGGGCGTCGTGAGGAGCGTTGCCTCCCCGCCCGACGCCGGGGCCGTGTACAAGCCGGCCCCCACCGAGAAGACGATGGTGCCTTCACTGCCCCACGTGGCCGCCGTCCACGAGCTCCGGAGGGGCAACACGCAGATTTTCTGGACAGTCCCGCTCGCCAGGTTCACCTTCCTGAGCTCGCCCTCAGCGAAGAAACCGATCGACGCACCGTCGGGAGACCAGAAGGGCTGCCCTCCACCGTCCGTCCCCGGGAGCTGCCGCACATCCGGCGCGTCCAGGGAGCGAGTCCAGAGCTGCGCCGTGCCGGCGGTAGAGAGCCCGGCGAACGCGATGGAGCGGCCGTCGGGCGAGACGGCGAGAGGATCGAAATCAGTAAGGGTGACACCATCGGGCATCTCGAAAACGAAGTGCGCAGTGAGTGGCGCCTCGGAAGTCTCGGCGGCGCGCGGAAGAAGGCGCAGGGAGGCGATTCCGGCCAGGGCCAGGACGACGGCGGCCCAGACCCATCGCTCGAGAATGCGCCGTTGGCGCGTGACCGGGACCTCGTGGGCGACCGTCCTCGGCGCCTCCGCCTCGCTCTCCCTGCCG